>NZ_JCAMOQ010000031.1:0-96466 GCF_059512365.1 Bradyrhizobium sp. Ses1 | reverse complement strand
AGACAGGACGCCCCTTGGCGCTATCGGCTTGGCCACCCTGTTTGCCGCAGCGGCCTACCGCGCGAGCGGTTTAGTCCTCTGACCCTTTTGAGACATGTCGTGGTAGCTTGAGGACGTCCGCTTATCGGGGAAGACCGGAAGGGGACCGCCGCGCGATTAGAACGCCGCGAATGCCTCACACCAGTCATCCGTGCGGCTGACGACACCTCCACCCGCTTAGTTAGGAACGATTCGTGGCGTGTGCTTTCTTCGATCTTTAGCGAGCCCAAGATGCGCCAGGCGAGGGGAGGACAAGCCGTACAGCGATGTGGCACGTAGTGCGACGGCAGTATGGCTGTTCGTTCTCTGTTTGGGGCTCTTAGCGCTACTCGAGAAGTTCGCATAAGAGCGCCCCACCGGGGGCCAGGTATCCAGAGCTGTGGCCGCCTTCGTCAATCTTGCTCGTCATCCTGTATCCTAATCGCCTTAAAGCCCTCCGGCAGCTCCGGCGGCGTGCTCTCGTCAGAGTGGTTGCACACCGGGCAAGGCGCGCCGGCTCCCCCCGCAACCGCAGGCGTTGTGACCCAGCCACGGCTTATCAAGCCCTTGAAGAATGGATGCCGCACCGTGCCCTACGCCGATTTTGCCCCCGGTCTCGGCGAGGAGCTTCGGCTCAACCCAGACGCCCTCGTGCGCGATTTCCTCAGCGCAAGGGTCGGGACCGGGAGTGCCGCTCACCGAGCGCGCTGATTAGCCCGATCGCGATAGTTAAACCACCGAGAGCGAACCAAATTGGGAACATGTCGGACTGAACCTGTGAAACGGCAATTACCCAGCCGCCAAAAACGATTAGCATGACAGAGATTAAATGGGTCACGGCGGTGTCCACGTCCGCTTCCTTTCGCGTCAATTGTCTGCTTTCGAGATTGTCACTATTTCTTCTTGCTCTGCGATAGGGTCGGGCGCGAGGTCGCTTTCTGGCTCGGTGCGGCGGCGATGACCTTGATCTTTTCTTTCTTAGGCTTCTTGGCTTCGCGGTTGCTTCGTTGCTGGCCTTTGGCCATGTCGGCACCCTCCTGGTTTTCGAGATGATCGTCTGACGAGAGGACCTGCCCACGAGACGTGCAGATTCTTACGCCGATGTAGCCTTCTTGCACCGATACGCGCGCGGATGCCTTCGTGATTGCCGCTAACCAGATATTTCAGTTGCGTCCGCCGGGCATGTAAGACAGCCGCCGCGACCACCAGGATCACAGGCAAAAGCGGGACAACGCTAGGGGCACGAGCCACTCGGCCAGCCGAAATTGCCGCGAGAGAATGCTCCTGCTCGTTGCGACGGGAGCACGCGGCCCTCAGTCACCGGTGGATGCCATGAAAATGCGGTGATGGCGCACGCTACGCCCATGTTCTGGAATTAGCCAGTGCCAAATCACTTCCCTTCAGGTGGCAAGAACGCGCAGGAACGGGCGTAGTGCCTTCTCGTCGCGTGCGGCAACAAAGCGATGGCTATTGCGGTTTGAAGGGCGCATGCTGCTTTTGAGGCCGGCGCCAAAGTATTGCGAAAGGTAGGCGCGCATGACCATCCGTTCCCGACGCGAAGTCGTCACCTTTAAGCAACCGTTCCGGATAAGGGGGATTGATCGCCTGTTGCCCGCCGGCACCTATGAAGTCGTCACCGACGAGGAGACGATCGAAGGGTTATCGTTCGAGGCGTTCCGCCGCGTCGCTACTATGATCAAGTTGCCGGTGGAGGGCTCGCGCGGCTTGGCGATGGAGGTGGTCTCGATCGGCTCTGTCGATCTCGCCGACGCGCAACGCGTGGACGCGAGTGCTTCCGATGGCTGACGAGCCGTTTGATCTCGACAGCCACCGCGGCATGGCGGCGCAGAAGGCAACCGACATTCGTCGTGCGCTGGCGGAGGTCGAGACCCATGCGCAGGAGCTGCGCGAGCACCGAGCCGCGGTGGAAGACCACCTGTTGTCGGCTCCCGCCGCGTCATGGCCGGAGGCAGCCGCCAAGGCGCGCTATGTGCTCAAGCTGTACGCCGCGGGCCTGCCGCCGGAAGACACAAGGCATCGCGATCTCGTCGCAGCCGTGCTTGAGGATTTTGCGCGGCTCACCGAGTAGCGCTGAGTCGGGTACCGCGGCACGGCCGGGACTTATGAAGGAGTGGCTGACATGACGCTCACGTACGGTCGCTTCATCGCTTACGAATACGACAGGATGGTCGTCCTGTTCTCGATGCTCGACGGCCAAAGGGAGGTCCCCTGCGCGATTTCAACTTCAGCGATGGATGAGTTGGAGGGTTTAGTGCGCGCGAGTGCGGGCCAGCGCGAGGCGCAATTCATGCGGTTGCGGGAGCGCATCGAAACCTGCGCCGCCGGCAAATATCAGGCGACCGAGTTCGAGGGTACGCCGCCCGGGATCATCCTGCGCAGCATCGATTTCCGGAAAGAGCGATAGCAGCTTTCCCGGGAGACAAGCGCTCAGAGTGGGGCCCCAAAAGAGGGGAACTATATCGCAGTCCGAACGGAGACGCGTGGTTCCTCGGGCGCGAGCCGACAGGTGGAAATGCGTTCATTATCCATCAGCCGAATGCGCCTTCCGGCGGGCGGCTGTCGCACATTGTCCGCGCCGGCGCTCCGACGGCCGGGAAATTTCACGGGTGGCCGCGCTGCATCGGCATTGGATCAGACGGCGAGCCATAGAGCCATCGCAACCAGCACCACAACAAGCAAAGCGTATTCGAGTTTGTGGTTGTAGGAACTGAGAGATCTCCTGTTCGATATCATGTCAATTCTCCTTGGCTGAATTTCCGGCAGCGCGTACACGAAGCGCTGGGCCGGGATGACCCGTTAGAAGGTCTACTGCGCTGGCTGCCACCTATCGGCATGGGGCTGATCCTGCGGCTTCTCTCCGGGGCTTGAGCACTGGGAATTTATGTCGGGGCACGCATTCCTGGCGACGTCAGCCACTTATTGACTTCGGTGGCCGCATCTATCTGGACTGCCTTTCGCAAAAGCTCGTCACGACGGATGCTGGGCGGCATGCCGTCAGCCTGTTTACGCAAGTTGATTGCCTCTTGCGCTAAGCGAAATTCGAAGGTTGATGAGGAGGACTTGAAACGTCGCCGATTTAGCATGGCGGTGCTCCCTGTTCGATTGGGCGGGAGCGCAATTGGCGGTCTCGTCACCGATAGAAGCCATGAGCCGCGCGGTGATGCGAGTGATTGGACACCTTTTTCATCGGGGAGTCGACATAATTCGCATCAGGCGCTTCGAATGGTCACATCGGACATCGAAGCAAGTAAAGCAGGGCGCTATTCCCTTCGATCTGAGCCGTCTCCCGCGAAGTCTCCTGGCCGCTCATCAGAAGCATGTCGTCGTCCCAGACCTGCCACTCCCACTTCTGCGGGAGAAGAGCGATCAGCCTCACGTCAAGCATACGCCGCATTGAGGGAAATTTGGCCATACAGCCTCTATGCGCTCCTGACCGTCAACATTCCAGTGGTCTATAGCAGCCTTCGGGCATTTCGACCCCCGAGCCTACGAGGCTGGCCGCGCGTTGATCCTTGCGAGCTCTCGACGCTCGTCATCCGATAACCGCCAACGCTTGCACTGCCCGCAGAGCTGCCTAAAGATGTCATACAGTTTGCTTCGCGCAACTTCGACGACCTCGGTGTCGTCAAATTCGCGGGAGTTCACAAAGACTGGCAATGAAAAACGGATCTGACCGCTCTCGAACTGAAACGCCAAGCGAACGTCCTCACCTCGTTCGTTGGGCGAAACCATCTCGATGCGCGCGATCTTGATCTTGAACTTGTCCATCGCGTCACCTCCCTGGAAGGCCGCTGAATACCATTTTGGCACACAACCGCGAAATGGGTATTGACCGATGGATAGTGAGGTGGACTCCAACCGTCGTAGAGGACCACGAAGTGTGGGAGTCGCGCTAGATTTGGCTGGCTCCATCCTTAAGTTGATTTTTTCAGCATCCTAATTTCGCTTTTGAACCAAGCAACCGCCATGGCATTAGGACGTTCATGGCTGAGTCATTCGGCACCGAATTTACAATTGTTGAAGTAACGGCCGATGATGCGGTGACCCGCCCGACCAAGCAACTTTGGGTCGCTGCAGCTAAACCGAGCCAAGCGCTTACCCTGGTTCTGACAGCGGTTCCAGAAGGCTGGACAGCGGAGCTTGCGACTCGACACCTGACCCGCCAGCAGTTGAAAGAGCTCCAAAACCTACACCTCACGCCTGGCGAAGTGCACAAGCTGTGGATGTAAGGGCCGCCTCAGTCGGCACATTCGGCCGCCGAGCCCGCGTTCCTTGCTAAGTAACGAGCCAATAGACCCCCGCGGCCAAAATGAGCGCGAGAAGCGTAGTGACCGCCGCGATCAGCGCCCAATCCCGTTTCGTGAGCAATTCGTATTCGAACATCTTATACGGAAGACCTTCGGTCCCGTCTGGAAGCGCCGCCTGCGCAGCGTGTTTTTCATCGCGAGTTCCGTCTTTAGGCGCCGGGGGTTAAAGGACGCCCCCCCGGTCGCATCCAACGGAGCGGGCGAGGGTGTTGCAATCCCTGAGAAAAACGGCCCAGCGTTGCAGCTGAGCCGTCAACTCGGTGGTGACAGGTTTTCTTCCGGCGGGGGCTAAGGGGGCTGTGGCCGAAAGCCGAGACTCGACGATCACGGACCGATTTGGTTCCTATCTAGTGAGACGTCGTAAACCGCCCGATGCCGGGCGGCGCGCGCCGGCAGATCAACAACGAATGCGGCTGTGATGGAAGTTAACTTGCGCGCCCTGGCCGAAAGATAATGGCTACCAGGAAACCTCTCGGTTCAAATTCGACATCACCAACTGAAGATCGATCGAGCTAAGAAAGTCGTGCAATGGCGGCGGTCCCATAAAGCCCATCCGTCCGCCAGCATCCCAAACGACGACGGCAAAACCCTGCAGCCCCGCTGCATGCGCCCGCCGCTCCATCGCGATCAACTCTTGCGATTGAACAGATTGCGGCTGGCCACCAAACGAGCTTTCCACTGGGAAAATAATCAAGTCCTGCCCCTGCTCATGCAAGTAGGCGACTTTGTAAGTGGGCATCGTTCTACCCTCAGGTTTGGGGAATGGTTTCAGCTCCCCCTCTTGGAGTCTAGCGACTCAATTTGGAACCGATTCGGGCGCGTTCGCAGCGGCAGCACACTGTTCGGGCACCCCATGGCGGACACGTCGTCGCGCATTCGCGATCCGCGCGTCTCGTGCTCTCTTTCGGCGCCTTTAAACGCGCTGTCGCTTCGTCCTGCTGCACCTGGGGCCCCGTCGGCTCGCGGCGGCGCTCTGCCCCGGCCGCATCTGGACATTCCGCGACCCTTGGCGGCGTTGCGCACCAACGGGCGCCAGATAATCCGGAAAGACCCCGGCAGCGGCGGCAGGTCGCCGAGATAACGATTGACGACCCGGAACAGTGCGCGGATCGCCTCTCGGTTGGTCGTGCTCGAATAAGTGCACATCAGCGATCCTTAGCGTTCGCCCGGCCACCAGATCGACGGCGGATCCTGGGCGGAGATCTTCGTCGCCCGGATCGCGACCAGGTGACTGCGCTTGTAGGGATAGCCGCGCTCCTCCGAGCACAGCTTGCAGCGCATGTAGCGCTCGAGCTCGTGGACCGGCGTCGTCTTCGGCCGCCGGACGATATCCAGCGCCACCGTCTGGTGCGTGTTGCAGCCCAGGCATTTGACCTCGAGGTACAGGTAGCCGGCATTGATCGCGTCCCCGAGCGTGGGGGAGGGCTGGGCAGGGCCCTGGAAGGCGAGCATGCGCTTATTCCAGGCCTCACAGGCCAGCTTGTCGGCCTGTGTGCGGACTTCTACCGCGCGCTCCGCTGAGGCGCGTACAGAGGCGCCGTAGATGCTCTCTCGGGACTTCGTACCCATGCCTCAGCATTGCGCCCGCGCGGCGCCAGAGCAAGCCGCTAGGGCCTGTGGATTGACAAGTGACGCAACAAAGCTTGGCACCCTTAACATGTGTGATTGTACCAGCAGATCGCGACGACAAGTCGCTACTAGGTTTGGCGCTAGCGTCGATTTGGGAAGAAGCGATGATCAGCGAGGAGTTTAACAAGGAGACTCTAGCCGCGACGGATTTGGCGCTAGAGCGGGCAATGAGCGCCCCGCAATGAGGTGGAGTGCAAGCGCTTCAAGGCCCGGCCGAGCCTAAACTTCCCAGGGTTCTTCCCGGACAGGTGCTGATCCTCTGCCTCATCGCCTCGTCGGGCGTCAGCCTCTCGGCAGATTGCGCTGAGTATCGGCATGTCCGTCCAGGAACCGCGGACGCCGAGCTACGTTTCGTCCCCATCAACATAGGGAGAACGTTATGCGTTCGGCTGTCCTGGTTCTGGCCATTTTGCTGGCCGAGACTGCACTATCTTTTGCATAGGGCCACATGGGCACCCCACAAGAACAACAGGCCTGCCGGCGAGATGCGCAGCGAGACCGGTACGAGGCGGCCTTGATCGACCTCATTAACGAGAAGCGCGCCGGCAAGCCGATCACGCCCAAGGAGCGGCCACGCGGCGAGAACGTCGTCGACCTGATGGAGGCGCTGCGGCGCAGCGTCGGCAAAGAAGCGGAGCCGGCGAAGGCTGCCAAACCGGCCAAGAAGCCGCGAAAGGCGACGGCTGGCCAGAAGGAAATGCTGATGCCAATCCAAGGCAAGAAACCGGCGAAGGAGACGGCCGCGAAGAAGCCGACGAGCAGGCAGCAGCGAAAGTCGGCCTGACGCCAGAGTAGGAGAGCCGCATGGACATGAAAGAAGCCTCGGCAATGACGGAAGCTTCCGGACTGATCAACGAGGACGGCGTAGAGCAGACTGCGGAAGTGCGGCGGCGACCGCCTCAGTCGCCTTCACAGGATGCCGCGATGCGCTGGGCCGATCGGCTGCGCGAGATCACCATGAACGCTCCGTTGCAGTCGCTCTTCGCTGCCTTCCTGCTTGGGGTCTGGGTCGCTCGCCGGCGGTAGGAGACTCCGCGAGCCTGCACGCCTCATGGTCAGGAAGCTCAAGACATTTCAGACGTCGCTCGGCTTCTTCGATCTCGCGATCGCGGCGCCTTCGATGAAGGCGGCGCTCGAGGCCTGAGAAGCCGGCAGCAATCTTTTCCACCAGGGCATCGCCAAGGAGACGCACGATCCGGACGTCATCGCCGCGACGATGTCCAAGCCGGGCGTGGTGCTCAAGCGCCCCGCTGGATCTAACGGGCGCTTCGCCGAGCACTCCGATCTCCCTTCGGATTGGGATCTGGCGAGAACGGAGCTCGCCGGGAAAGGCGTCGGCCGACGCGGGCGAAGCGAACCTCTCCCAAGATCAGCGAAGGCGACGCGCGAAAGGCCGCCGCCGAATTCGAGAAGGAGCAGAAGCGCCGCGACGCCGAGCGCCGGCGCGAAGAGGCCGCCAGGCAGAGGAATCGCAAACGGCGCGAAAAGGCGATGGCGAAGGCGGAGGCGGTGCTGGACAAGGCCGAGCGCGAGCATGCGAAGAAGGCCGCGGATATTCAGGCTGAGGTCGAGGCTATCAAGAAGCGAGCGCGGGCCGAGGACGACCGGTGGGAAAAGGAAAGAGAACGGCTGCAAGCCGCCCTGCGGCGCGCGGAGGACTAGCCGGCAAGAGCCATTCGCGTCTCCGGAACGGAGTTCGGCCGGATCGCGTTGACTGCTCGATCTTCATGACGGGAGGAACGCACATGAGATGGATTTCGGCGGCAGCTTGCGTGGCCGCGATTTCGCTTGCTTTCGCGCCCGCGGCGGACGCGAAGGGCTGCATCAAGGGTGCCATCGTCGGCGGCGTCGCCGGCCATATGGTGGGACACGGCAAGCTGGGCGCCGCGGCCGGGTGTGTCGTCGGCCATCACGAGGCGAACAAGAAAAACCCGAACAACGCGAACGCTCAGCAGCAGGCGCCTTCGGGGCAAAGGTGAGAACCGCGACGATGGCGAAGCGCTAAGGTTTCGCCGGAGGGCGTCAGGCCTCGGGCCTGCACTCCGGGCAGGTGTTGCCGATGGAATCGAGCACTTCCGCGATGGCGACAGCCGCAGCTTGCGCCGAGCCGCCCGGCGGAGGTGCCGATAACCCGCGCAGAGCGGGCCTGCTGTTTCATTTTCGTCCGATTGTGACGGCGGTGATCACGCGCGGCTTTGGAGCGTCGGTGAACATGCATGGGTCGACATTCCCGGCCGCTGCCAATAGTGCCTCTATTTCGCGCGTCGTGAGGCGTAGCAAGATGGAGTTTCCTTTGCCGTCCTGTGGTGTCGGTTCACGCCGACGGATTTTTTTTGCTTTCAGAACCATATCCGTGCTCATCAAGGTAGGCGCGCAGGATCTTGCGGATGGCCTCCGTTCGCGTCAGGCTGAACCCTTGGTCGCGCTGATCGGATATGAAGCCATCGAGATCAACGTCTCGAATGTCGAACAAGATGCTATCCAGCGCGAGCGCGGCAGCCTCGAATCGCTTCGACATTTGGATTAGGCCTTCCTCGCTGAGCATGATTGCGTCGTTGAGCTTACTAAGCTCGTTTTTGATTGTGGTCTCATCAGGCTCACCGCCGCGCGCGATGTGGATTTCCAGCGCGGTGACGACCTCGGCGTTCGTCGACTTGCCGTGAAGCTCGGCCATACGGCCAAGGCGCTTTCGCATTCCATCCGGAAGCCGAACAATGATCTTGTCCGAATCTCTATTGGTAGAAGTATCGGTCCGCTTTTTTACTCTCGCTGCCATGTTTCCCCAGTGCCATATTTTACTTGCGTCGGATATGGCACTGGGGTATATACCAGTCTAAGGAACATATCTAGAAAGAATTAGACATGCCCCGCCGTCCAGCCAACGTGAATCAAGCCGACGTGCAGCGGATCATCCGCGCATGCCAGCGCGAGAAGGTGCCGTTTCGCCTCACGCTTCAGCCGAACGGGGCTGCAGTGTTTGATGCCCCCGCCAAGCAGACCGAGACATCTGAGGCTGAGACATCTGAAGACATTCGGAAGCTGTTGTGACAAAGCCGCCCCGATCCGCCTTGCCACTGCCCAGGTATGTGGAGCGCAAGCCGCTTAAGAGCGGCGGGTGGGGTTATTTCTTTCACGTGCCATCATGGGCCAAGAAGGCGGGCTGCACGATGCAGAACGAACGGCTTGGTGCAGACTATGCTGCGGCGGTCTCGCGATGTGAGACCATCCTACTGCCCGCCTTCGATGAATGGCGCACCGGCGGGGCGAGCATCGCTCCTACAGCGTCGCAAGCCGCGGCTGCACCGCAAACACTCGATTGGGTATTTGCGGAATACCGTTCCGACCGTCGCTACACCAAGCTCGACCCAAAGACTCAGCGCAATCACGAAACCGGATTCAAGCTGGTCGGCGGCTACATCCTGAAGGATGGCAAGCGCCTTGGCGAGAAACGCCTGACCACGATCGACACGGCCCTCGCTGACGATCTCTACGACAAGTTGCTGGTCGTCAAGGTCGCCAGCAAAGATGGCGTGGTGGTCGAGCGCGAGCGCCGCACGACCGTCAACCATGCGATGAAGAGCTGCCGTCGTGCCTGGAACGTCTGCGCGCGACGCAATCCCGGAAAGGTGCCGCAGGTCAATCCGTTTGCCAAGATGGGCTTGCAGGGCTCGACGCGCGAGACACCGACCGCGACCTATAAGGAACTGCTCACGTTTCGTGCCAAGGCGGTGGAGCTTGGCCTGTCATCGCTGGCGACTGCTGCCCTGATCGCATGGGAATGGCTGCAGCGAGAGACCGACATCTTCGCTACGTTCGACGTCTCGCACTATCGACCGAAAGAGCACCCCAACATGGTGCGCGTGATCGATGAAAAGACGCGCGCCGAAAGCTGGGTTCCTTTGCTCGATGATGCTGGTGTCGCTCTCTATCCGGAGTTGATGGACGAACTCGACGCTATCAAGCGCCAGCGCATCGGCGGCCTCATGCTGCGGCGGGACTGGGGTGAACGCGGCCCGTGGCCGACATGGCCAAAGCCTGACATGCCAGACTTCACGCACATGAGCCGAAAGGTGAAAGAGGTCATCCGGGCCGCCAACCTGCGCGACGAGCTTTCATTCGCCTCGTTCAGGCACGGTGGCCTAACCGAGACCGGCGACGCCGAACTGACCGATCGCGAGATCTTGGCGCAGAGCAGGCATACCACGGTCAAGGTGTTGCCGAAGTACGTCAAGCGCACCACGAACCAGATTGCCACCGGCACCAAGAAGCGACGCGCCGTGCGAACGAAAGCCGGACATTTGTCCGAATGAGCATCAGCCAGCTTGTCCGAATGAAATATTGGGAGCGTCGTAAGTGATTGAAAACATTGGAGCGGGTGAAGGGAATCGAACCCTCGTATTCAGCTTGGAAGGCTGCTGCTCTACCATTGAGCTACACCCGCATATGAACGATCCACTATCACGCCGGAAGGGCTGCCTCAACCACCGTGAGGCGTTACGAACAGCCGGGTTCCGGCCGGTCCGCCTTGCGGCCTTAACAGGCGCGGATCGGCTCCCTATATTGCGTGTCCCATCAACAATGAAAGGAGGTGATCCAGTGTCTTATCTCAAGCGCTGTCACCTCGCTGGGATCGCCCGCTAAGCAGTCCAAAGCTTGGCATCGGGGCGCTCTCAGCCCTGGACCAGCGAGCACGAGAATCGGGCGCGGCGGAAGCGATTCCGCCGCGTCTTTATTATTGCTGGATTGTCGCGCCAGACCACGGAAAGACACCGACGACAACGCTTTGCGCTCTCGTCAGCGTTCCGGCAATCCGAGCTCGAGCAGCGTCTGCATGGTTTGCTCGCCCATCGCGAGAAAAGCCGCGCTGGCATTCCGAGTTGGCAGTCCGATGTTGAGCGCCGTCGAATCGGGCCTCAACGCCATGGCCTTTGCCATCGCCGTCCTTGCCTCGTCCGGCTGGCCCAGGCGCTGATAGGCTACGGCTAGCAGCATATAGGGGCGTCCCGACGCCGGTGTGATGGCGATCGACCGCTGCAGCCAGGACACCGCTTCCTCGTTGCCGCCCATGAGCAGGGCGGTCCATCCCGCCCCGAGCATCCAGGTCCAGCGCGAAACTTCCGGCGTGTCGAAGCGGTCGGCCTGCTTGAATGTTGCCAGTGCGTCCTCGAAGCGCCCCAATTGAAGCTGCGCCAGGCCGATGTGGTAGAGAACGAGCCCGTTCCACGGATCAAAACTCAACGCTTTCGCGCAAGCCACCAGACTTTCAACGAACTCGTTGGTCGCAGTCAGGAAGCGGCAATAGGCTTCCAGCACCGGAATGTAACGTGGCGTCGTCTGCCGCGCGCGCTCCAGCAGCGATCCGGCGTTGCGCTCCGCCGCCGCACGTTCGGCCGGCGCGTACCACGTCATCTGAATCCCGCGCAACTGAAGCGCGGCCAGCGCGATCTGCAGCTCGGTATTGACGGGCTCGGCGGCGAGCGCTTTTTCCAGCATGGTCTGCGCGGCGGCAAAACGTTCGCGTGTCGTTCGATTGATCGAGGCCGTGGCTTGCTCGATCGCAACTTTGGCGTCGCCGGTCGCGGCTGGATGGGCGCCGGATTCCAGAAGCGCGTTAAGGCGCCGTGCCAGCGCATGACCTGCTCCCGCGGCGAGCCGCGATTGCTGCAACTGAATGTCCAATTCGGTGGCGTCGACCGAAGCCGTAGCGACCGCCTGGACCTCGCCGGTGTTGGTCTGGATCAGGCGTGCCCGCAAGATCCACGATTGCGGGCCTCTCTCCAGTTCGCCATTCAGTACGAAGTCCGACTGTGCCGAGGACGTGGACGTGGGCGCCGCTGCCACTGCGACGGCCCCAGGGGCGACCACGCGGATATTGTCGACCCTGGCCAAGCCATCGGTCAGGCGGTCGGTTACAGCCGCCGCCATGCCGGCCCCTCGGGGGTCGTTGCTCGCATCGACGATCGGCGTTAGCGCAATGGTCGGAGGCGACCGTTTGAACATGAGATCGGGACGGAAGGTCGGAGCGGCCACCGCAAACCCGACAATCACGCAGAGGGCCGCTGCGGCGGCCGCAGCCACCGGCCGGCGCAGGCCGAATAGTCGCCGCGGTGTTGCAATCTCGCTCGTGGGTTCCGCGCTTGCGATTGGCTCGGCGCTTGCCTGCACGGGAACGGCAGGTGCTGGCGGTCTAACCGACACCTCGGCGGCGAACAGGTAGCCGCGGCCGGACACGAGCTTGATCGTCTGGCGCCGGTCATCGCCCAGCGCGGTGCGAATCTCGCGGATGCATTGGAACAGGCTGTCTTCGCCGACATGGACGTTCGGCCAGACCGCCTCCATCAGCTCTTCCTTGCTGAGGACCCGGCCCGGATTGGCGGCGAACAGGTGCAGCATCTCAAGCGGTTTCGGCCTGAGCTTGACCACCTCGCCATCCGGACCGCGCAGTTCGGCGCGCTCCCGATCGAGCTCAAATCCGGCAAAACGAAACACCCAGCCCTCAAAATTGCCCCAAGCCGCCAGAAATGTCGGAAATCGGTTCCTTTGGCGGCTCATCCAGAAAATATCAGAAAAACTTCAGAATGCCACGGGCGCCGCATCAGGACGCCTGGCCGCCATCATGGGACCAATGCGCCCCGCCTTTTCGGTCGCCGTGGGGCTGCGCGCCGGCGGGCGGGCGGGGCGAGACGGTGTTCCGGAAAAGTATGGGATCGGTTCGGGCCCCCCGGGTACCGGCACACCGATCTCGCCCCGTTTTGAGACAACGGCGTTTTTCATTCCTTTTAGACGACGAGACCCCTGTGCTCAGCTTTACGACCGACGACATCGATCCCGAGCATCGCTTCGATCACTGGCGCGAGGTGCGCGGAAAGGGCCTGTTCGGTGTCACGATCGAGCTGCCGGCCGAGCGCCGCGCCGACTTTCAGGGGCGATTTTCCGCTGATGATATCGGAGGCGCGATCATCTCGCGGATGCATGCCTCGTCCTATCGGGTCAGCCGGACCAGCGGCGATATCGCGCGGATGCCGGCCGACAGCCTGTGCATTGCGTGGCAGATGCGCGGGGCCGGCTGGATGGATGTCGGCCGGGGGCGGGGGCATCGTGTGGCCGACGGCGACATCGTCATCAACCATTCCGACACTCCCTTCGAGGGGACGCCCGAGCGTTCGGACGGTTTCGACTTCCTGATGCTGAAGATCCCCTTAAGTGGCGATCTTCTGCTGGGCGCGCCGGCTCATGATCTTTTCGCGGCGACGCTGTTGCAGAAGAGTCCTTTCTTCAGGGCACTCTCCGCGCTGTTTCATGCGTTGACGCAGGAGCCGCGCGATGTCGTCGATCCGTCGGCAGAGATCACGCATGTCGCAAGATTGGCCATGCTGGCGCGGGGCCGTCTTTTGCCTGGAATGCCCGAGTGTCGCGCGGCGCTGCGCTCGGGCTTCTACTATGCCGCGCGCGACATTCTCGTCCGCGATCTGCACCAGCCGGGCTTGTCGCCCGCGGCCGTCGCGCAAGAGCTCGGAATATCGCTGCGGCAGGTTCATGTGTTGTTCGAGCCGATGGGGCTCTCATTCTCGCGCACGCTGACGGCCCTGCGGGTGCGCAAAGCGGGCGAACTGCTGGCAATGGCGCCGTTACGGCCCGTCGCGGATGTCGCCTATGCCTGTGGCTTCGATAGTCTTGCAACATTTTATCGCGCCTTCCGAAACCACTACGGCATGACGCCGCGCGACATGCGCGTTCACGCGAATTGCGAGTGAGAGGCTGTGGCCGCTTGGCTGCAGCCGCGCAGAGTCATGGGGACGCTTGCCGGTCAAAATCGAGGGCGTGCGCGCATTGAGAAGACAGCCTGTTACCGCTTCTGTAAACGCGGGCAGGCATTTGGATTTTCGGATCATTCCCGAAAGAGGAATGGCCGGGCCGTTCAGGGAGCTCTTTTCGCTTGCTGACCATCAGGGTTTTCATCACCAAAATATTTTAAAGTCTACGCTTGGGGCAGGCTTCGGGAGTTTTCAATGGCGATCGACGCCGCTTCGCAACTTCGCCTGGCGCGTCGTCGGTTGCACTTGAACTGCTGTCCTTCCTCGAAGTCCGGCCGCTCGGCAATCCATGTGCGCCAGGTGCGCGCCGTAAATTGATCGGAAAGGAAGGCCAGTGTATCACGCTGCGCGAGATCTGAGCGCAGGGAAGAGAAATGGCGGCAGGGGATTTGGACGTTCTGATTCGGTCGATGGCAAAGAAGCAGGCCAAGGCGATCACTGATGCCGCCAGGAAGCAGCATGGCCGTCTGATGGGAATGGCCGTCAAGGCCAAGGACAAAGAGACCAAGGAACGCCATAAACACCTCGCCAAGAACACGCTCGCGTCGGCAGCGGCGGCGGCGAGAAGGCTGCAAATCACGGCGGAGAATGTGGCCGACAGCTATGCGCGATCGATGAAGAAGGCCGCCGAAGAAAAGCCGCCGGCGGCAAAGCCGGTCAAGGCGGCTAAGCCGGCCAAAAAGAAAAAGGGCTGACTTCGGACCCATCGCGGACGTCGCGAACTCGCGCTGGTCCTGCGAGCCCGGGGCGGCGTCCGATCGGCGGATGGCGCCAAGGAATACCCGGCGAACACAGAATACTTAAATATTTCAATCGGTTGTGCGCGAGTTGGCCGTCTTTGAGGCCGGGCACGACAACCGATACCTGCCAAATCGTCTGATATCAGCAAATCTTTACTTGAATTAAAACACGAACGTTCGTACTCGAACGGTTACGGAGCGCCAGTTGTCCAGGACACGCAAAATCACGACCGACGATATCCTCGATGCCGCGGAGCGGGTGGTTATCCGTCTCGGGGCCGCGGGGCTCTCGATCGATGCGGTGGCCCAGGAAGCTGGCGTCAGCAAGTCGCGGGTCGTCTACGACCATAGGTCCAAGAGCGCGCTGCTGGAGGCGTTGATCGACCGCCGCGTCAAGGTAGAGCTTGAGCGCATCGAAGCGAGCGTGGCGGAGAACGCCGGCGCGCCGCATCCCGAACTGTTCGGCCGGATCGCGGTCGCCGAGCGGATTCCCGACGATCGGGACAAGGCGGTCGCGCTCGCGATCAGCGCCTCGATGTCGAGCGAGGAGAAGATCCAGGAGCAGATGCGCGACTGGACCCTGGCCGACCTGCGCGCGATGGCCGCGGGCCTGCGGCCGAAAGCGGCGCTGATGGCCTACCTGGCGCTGACCGGCTTTTACTGCACCGAACTCTTCGGCTTCCACCAGTGGGACGCGGCCGAGCGATCCGAAATCCTGGCGGGCATCAGGACGATTTACGCGTCCTATCCCGACGAAAGCTGATGCCGCCGACAACTGGCTGACACTCAAGGAAATCAAGACATGTACAGCAGCAGACCTCTGCCGCGCGTGAGGACTTATCTGGCAGCGGCGGCGTTCCTTGCGCTAACGATCGGTGGGGTTGCCGCGCAGCAAGGCGCGGAACTGCCGCCGCCTGCGGTCAGCGTGATCGAACTCAAGGCGCATCCCGTTCCGGTCGTGAACGAGCTTCCGGGCCGCATCGCTGCGACGCGCATCTCCGAGGTTCGCGCGCGTGTCTCCGGAATCCTTCAGGCGCGCGTGTTCACGCAGGGCACTCCGGTCAAGGAAGGCGACGTCCTGTACCGCATCGATCCGAAGCTGTTCCAGGTGCGCGTGGCGAGCGCCGAAGCCTCGCTGCGGCGTGCCAAGGCCGTTCAGCAAAATGCGAGACAGCAGTTCGAGCGCCAGAAGATCCTTCACGAGCGCGACGCCACCAGCGGCGTGAATCTGGATACGGCAACTGCGACCCTTGCCCAGGCCGATGCCGACGTCGCATTGGCCGAAGCCGCGCTCGCCGAGGCGAAGATCAATCTCGATTACACCGAGGTTCGCGCGCCGATCAGCGGCATCATCGGCGGCGCCCTGGTCACCGAGGGCGCGCTCGTCACCGCCGATGGAACGCAGAATCTGGCACTGATCCAGCAGGTGGATTCCGTCTATGTCGACTTCACGCAGTCGGCGCAGGACCTGCTCACGCTCAAGCGCGCCGTTGAGGAAGGCAAGCTCGCGAGCCCGGCGCCGGGAGAGGCTCGGGTCGAACTCGTTTTCGACGACGGCGGCCTCTATTCGGAAGCAGGGCGATTGCTGTTCGCCAGCGCCAGCGTCGATTCCACCACCGGGCAGGTCACTCTGCGCGCCGAATTCCCGAACCCGAAACACGACCTGTTACCGGGCATGTATGTTCGCGTGCGCATTGCGCAGGCGGTTCGCGAGGGCGCCATCACCATACCTCAGCGTGCCGTGACCCGGGCGCGCGACGGCAAGGCGCAGGTCTACCTCGTATCGGAAGGCGGGATTGCGGAGACGCGTGACGTCGAACTTGGACAGGCACTCGGTTCGGAATGGATCGTCGAGTCCGGCCTGAAGGAAGGCGAGCGCGTTGTCGTCGATGGCGTGCAGAAGGTGCGGGTGGGCGGCAAGGTTGTCCCGGAGCCATGGAAGCCTGCCGATCGGGAAGCAGAAATCTCCGCCGACCAGCCGACCAGCCGGGCGAGGTGAACCGATGGCTCAGTTTTTCATCAGGCGGCCGGTCCTTGCCTGGGTCTTCGCCCTGTTCATCTGCATTGCCGGTGTCATCGCGATTCCGCTGCTGCCGGTCGCGCAGTACCCCAAGGTCGCGCCGCCGCAACTGACGATTTCGACGTCGTATCCAGGGGCCTCGCCGCAGGAAATCTATCAGGGCGTCACGCGCCTGATCGAGGAGGAACTGAATGGCGCCGCCAGATTGATGTATTTCGAATCGACGTCGGACACGTCTGGCTCGATCAGCATCAACGTATCTTTCGAGGCCGGCACCAGCATCGAGCAGGCGTCGGTCGACGTGCAGAACAGGCTGCGGCGAATTCAATCGCGACTGCCGGCGGCGGTGGCCGCGCAGGGCGTGACCGTGGAAGAGGCTTCGGCCGGCTTCCTCATGATCGTGTCGCTCACGTCCACCGATGGCAAGCTCGATGAAGTCGCGCTCGGCGACTACTTCAGTCGCAACGTGCTTGGCGAACTGCGCCGTCTTGGCGGAGTGGGGCGCGCGCAGTTGTTTGCCGCTCAGCGCGCGATGCGCGTCTGGATCGATCCGGACAAGATGGTCGGCCTCGGGCTGACCGCCGCCGACATCAACGGCGCAATCATGGCGCAGAACGCGCAGGTCGCGGCCGGGCAGATCGGCGCATCGCCCAATCCGGTCACCACCGACCTGACGGCGACCGTTCTCGTCAAGGGACAGCTCGCCAATACCAAAGAATTCGGCAACATCGTGCTGCGGGCAAACCCTGATGGCAGTACGGTTCGGCTCAAGGATGTTGCCCGCCTCGAGCTCGGCGCGGAGAACTACAACTTCTCCAGCCGCCTGAACGGTCAGCCGAGCGCCGCTGTGGGCATCCAGCTTTCCGCAACCGGCAACGCAGTCGCGACGTCGCGTGCGGTCCAGGCGAAGATGGAGGAATTGTCGCGGTTCTTCCCGCAGGGCGTGAAATATTCGGTGCCGTACGACACCAGTCCCTTCGTGTCTGCCTCGATCAAGAAGGTCCTGGAGACGCTGCTCGAAGCGGTCGTGCTCGTCTTCGTGGTGATGTTCGTCTTCCTGCAGAACTTCCGCTACACGCTGATCCCGACGCTGGTGGTGCCGATCGCATTGCTCGGCACCGGCGCGGTCATGCTGGCGGCGGGCTTTTCGATCAACGTCCTGACCATGTTCGCGATGGTGCTGGCGATCGGCATCCTCGTCGATGACGCCATCGTCGTCGTCGAGAACGTCGAGCGCATCATGGCGGAGGAGGGGCTTTCACCGAAGGACGCCACCACGAAGGCCATGAAACAGATCACGGGCGCCATCCTCGGGATCACGCTCGTTCTGTCTTCCGTCTTCATCCCGATGGCGTTCTTCCCTGGTTCGACAGGCATCATCTATCGCCAGTTCAGCCTGACCATGGTGGTTTCGATCCTGTTCTCGGCATTTCTGGCGCTGTCGCTGACCCCGGCGCTTTGCGCGACCTTCCTCAAACCGATCAAGCCTGGTCATCATGAGAAGAAGGGGATTGGTGGCTGGTTCAATCGCAAATTCGAAGCCTTGACCGATCGCTACACCGACGCTGCCGGCGGCATCGTGCGGCGCGCCGGGCGCATGATGGTGATCTATCTCGCTTTGGTCATTGGCCTCGGTTACTTCTTCGTCAGCCTCCCCACCGCCTTCCTCCCGAACGAGGATCAGGGCTTTCTGGTCGTTGACATCCAGGGCCCGCCCGAAGCCAGCGCCAACCGGACACTGGCGTCGATCAAGCAGATCGAGGAGATCTTCAAGACGGAGCCTGCCGTGCGCGATATCGTGGCCATTCAGGGCTTCAGCTTCTCGGGCAACGGCGCCAATGCCGCCTTGATGTTTGTGACCCTCAAGGACTGGAGCGAGCGCGGCGCGGGCCAATCCGCCCAGGCGATCGCCGATCGCGCCAACGGGCAATTGTTTGCGCTGAAGGACGCCACCAGCTTCGCGCTTTCGCCGCCGCCGATCGACGGCTTCGGCACGACAGGCGGCTTCGCCTTCCGCCTTCAGGATCGCAATGGCCTCGGTCAGGCGGCGCTCACGGACGCGGCGGCCGAGCTGATGGAGAAGGCCGGCAAGAGCCCGGTGCTCGCAGGCCTTCGCATCGAGGGGTTGTCGGACGCGGCGCAGGTTCTTCTTGTTATTGATCGCGAGAAGGCCAACACCTTCGGCGTGACCTTCGCCGACATCAACAACACGATCACGGCCAACCTCGGATCGTCCTACATCAACGACTTTCCGAACGCCGGCCGTATGCAGCGGGTCATCATCCAGGCGCGGGATCACGGCCGCCTGCGGGTGGAGGATCTCTTGAAGCTCAACGTCCGCAATGCGGGCGGCGGCATGGTGCCTTTGTCCTCGTTTGCCATGGCCCAGTGGCAGAAGGGATCGCCGCAGATCGTTGGCTACAACGGCTACCCCACGGTGCGCATCGCGGGCGAGCCGGCTCCAGGCAATTCGTCGGGCGCGGCGATCGCCGAGATGGAACGCCTAGCTTCGGAGCTGCCGAACGGCATCGGCTCCGAATGGACCGGTCAGTCGCTGGAAGAGATCAAATCGGGATCGCAGGCGCCGATCCTGTTCGGCCTCAGCATCCTCTTCGTCTTCCTGCTGCTCGCCGGCCTCTATGAAAGCTGGTCGATCCCGCTCTCGGTCATGCTCGTCGTGCCGCTCGGCGTGATCGGCTGCGTGCTGGCCGTGATGCTCCGGGGAATGCCAAACGACCTCTACTTCAAGGTCGGACTGATCGCGATCATCGGCCTGTCGGCAAAGAACGCCATCCTGATCGTGGAGTTCGCCAAGGACTACTACGCGGAAGGCAGATCGCTGGCTGATGCCGCGGTTGACGCCGCTCGCGTCCGGTTCCGGCCGATCATCATGACGTCGCTCGCCTTCACGCTCGGTGTCGTGCCGCTCGCCATCGCATCAGGCGCGAGCGCGGCCAGCCAGAACGCCATCGGCACCGGCGTTCTCGGCGGCATGATCTCCGCCACGGTTCTCGCGATCTTCTTCGTCCCTGCCTTCTTCGTGTTCGTCCTGCGGCTGCTGCGGACCAGAAGGCCGGCCGCGAACGATGAAGCGGCAGCCGAAGCTCCGCTTGCGAAGCCTTCCGAAGCGTAGCGGTCAGCGCGGTGCAACTTCATTTCAGCCGTAACCATTCGGTCGCCGTTCGAAGCCGAAGCGTAGCGACGCTTCGCCAAAGTCCTCCGTGAGTCGGCCGGGCCTTCTCGAGGCGAGAAGGTCCCACCGCGCCGATCGTTCACGCTGGAGGATCACATGAAAGTTCTCATCGCCTGCACGCCCGCAACCGGCCATCTCAATCCGCTGCTGGCGGTGGCCCACGGCCTCATCGACGAACGACACGATGTTACATTCCTGACCGGCAGCATGCTGCGGCCGCGAGTGGAGGCCATCGGTGCAAGATTCCGGGCGCTTCCCGCCGACGCCGACCTCGATCTTCGGGACATGGATGCGGCCGTGCCGGAGCTCAAGAATGTCGAGCCGGGGCTGCAATGGTTGAGCATCGCCCTTCAGCGCTTTTTTGTCGACACCATGCCAGCGCAACTTGCCGGTTTGCGGCAGCTGGTGCACGAAATCCAGGCCGATGTCGTCGTGGCCGACGACATGTTCTTTGGTGTGCTTCCGATGCTGCTCGGTCCGCGGGCAAGCCGTCCTCCCGTGGTGCTATGCGGAACCTCGATCCTGCACGCCACTCGTGAGGACGGTGCGCCTCTCTTCCTCGGACTGCCACCTGCAGCCACACAGGCCGATCGTGACAGCTATGCCGTCATCGCCAAGGAGTATGACAGCGTGGTCAACGAGCCCGCGACGCGCCGCATAAATGAGCTCTTGGCCGGACTGGGCGTCGGGTTGTTGTCCGTGCCTCTCTTCGAGTCCGTCGTCGTGCTGGCCGATGCC
Source organism: Bradyrhizobium sp. Ses1 (assembly GCF_059512365.1). NCBI lineage: Bacteria > Pseudomonadati > Pseudomonadota > Alphaproteobacteria > Hyphomicrobiales > Nitrobacteraceae > Bradyrhizobium > Bradyrhizobium sp. Ses1. The sequence continues at coordinate 75,986 of NZ_JCAMOQ010000031.1, read as the reverse complement.
TATCTGCAACTGTCGGTGCCGAGCTTCGAGTTTCCGCGAAAGCTGCCACCCACGGTCCATTTCGTCGGTACGCCTCCGATCATTCCGAATCAGGCGCCGGTGCCGTCATGGGCCGGTGAACTCGACCGCTCGCGCAAGGTGGTGCTGGTCACGCAGGGAACGTTCGCCAATTTCGATTTCGGCCTTCTCGTCGCACCGACGCTCAAAGCCCTTGCGGACGAGCCGGATCTGCTGGTGGTGGTGACCACCGGCGGTCGTCCCGTCGACACGATCCCCGGTGCGATTCCCTCCAACGCCCGCGTGGCCAGCTACCTGCCGTTCGAGTGGATCCTGCGCAAGGCGGATGTGTTCGTCACCAATGGCGGCTATGGCAGCGTCAATCAGGCCATGAGCTATGGAATCCCGATCGTGGGCGCCGGGCTGACCGAGGACAAGGCCGATGTGAACGCACGCATCGCGTGGTCCGGCGTCGGTATCAACCTAGCGACCAATCAGCCGGAGCCGAACGCCGTGCGCGAAGCGGTTCGGGCCGTGCTCGAAAGGCCGGGCTACCGCACGCGGGCCGCGTCGATGGCCGCTGAGTTCGACAAGCGCGACACGCGATCGCTGATCGTCCGCATCATCAACGAAGCGGCGACCGGAAGGAAAGCGCCCGCGCGTCGTAAGGCCGCGGCTGCGTAACCTCGCGCCGCATCCGTTCGATATCGCTCGGGGGCGCTCGCGAATGCGACGTGAGTTGCCCTCCGCTGACTCAATCCTATTTCAGCCGTAACCATTCTCTCGCCGTTCGAAGTCGAAGCGTAGCGATGCTTCGCCAGAGTCCTTCTTGAGCCGGCCGGGCCTTCTCAAGGCGAGATGGTCTTCCGCGCCGATGTTCATGCTGGAGGATCACAATGAAAGTTCTCATCGCTTCGACGCCTGCAACCGGCCATCTCAATCCGCTGCTTGCAGTCGCCCGCGGCCTCATCGACGAGCAACACGAGGTTACATTCCTGACCGGCAGCGTGCTGCGGCCGCGGGTAGAGGCCATCGGTGCCGGCTTCCGGGCGCTTCCCGCCGGTGCCGACTTCGATCTGCGCGTGATGGATGAGGTCGTTCCCGAGCTCAAGACTATCGCGCCGGGACCGCAATGGCTTCGCATCGCCATGGAACGGCTGTTCGTGGACGCCATACCGGCGCAACATGCCGGATTGCAGCTCGCGTTGCGCGACGTCCGGCCCGACGTCGTCGTGGGCGATGACATGATCTTCGGCGTGCTTCCGATGCTGCTCGGTCAGCGGGCAAACCGGCCTCCCGTCGTTCTCTGCGGGACTTCGATCCTGCACTGGACCCGCGATGATGGCGCGCCACTTTTTCTTGGGCTGCCGCCCGCTGCCACCCAGGCTGACCGCGACAAGTATGCGGTCATCGCTCAGGAATTCGACGGGATCGTCAACGAGCCCGTGGCGGAGCGCCTGAACGGTGTATTGGCGAAGTTTGGCGTGGGGCCGCTGTCCATGCCGATGTTCGAATCCGTTGTCGCGCTCGCCGATGCCTATCTGCAACTGTCGGTGCCGAGCTTCGAGTTCCCGCGCAAGCTCCCGCCCACGGTTCATTTCGTGGGTACGCCTCCGATCATCCCGAACCAGGCGCCGGTGCCGCCGTGGGCCGCCGACCTCGATGGCTCGCGTAAGGTGGTGCTGGTCACGCAGGGGACGGTCGCAAATCACAATTTCGGTCTTCTCGTCGCGCCGACGCTCCAGGCCCTTGCAGACGAGCCGGATCTGCTGGTGGTGGCGACCACCGGCGGTCGTCCCGTCGACACGATCCCCGGCGCGATTCCGTCCAATGCCCGCGTCGCCAGCTACCTGCCGTTCGAGTGGATCCTGCGCAAGGCGGATGTGTTCGTCACCAATGGCGGCTACGGCAGCGTCAATCAGGCCATGAGCTATGGAATTCCGATCGTCAGCGCCGGGCTGACCGAAGACAAGGCCGATGTGAACGCGCGCGTAGCGTGGTCCGGTGTCGGTATCAACCTGGCGACCAATCAGCCGGATCCGCGGGTCCTGCGCGAGGCGGTTCGGACCGTGCTCGAGAAGCCAGGCTACCGCATGCGGGCCGCCTCGTTGGCCGATGAGTTCGCCAAGCGGGATACGCGATCGCTGATCGTTCGCATCATCAACGAATCGGCGACAGGGAAAAAAGCGCCCGCGCGCCGCAACGCCGCAGCGGCCTAACTTCGCATCCGTGGATATCGCCGCGAGGGATCAACGCCAATCGTTGATCCCTCGCTATCGCGCGGAAACCATCTGGCTGCGAATGTCCTGCGCGGTCTTTTTCAGCGGGATCAGGTATTTCTTTTTGGCGGCGGCCTCGCTCATCGTGCCCGAGATCATGTTGATGCTGATGGCGGCGACGACTGCGCCGATCTGGTCGCGGAGCGGCACCGCGATCCCGCAGATGGCCGGGTCAAGTTCGCCATCGACCCAGGCATAGCCTTCTTTCTCGACGCGGCCGAGGATCGCGCCGATCCGCTGCGGATCGGTCTCCGTGCGCGGTGTCACCGGCTTGAAGTCGCCGCTCGCAAGATAGGCGGCGCGTTTCTCCGGTGGAAGCGCTGCGAGCAGCACTCGGCCGAGCGAGACGAGATGCGCGGGCAGGCGACTGCCGATGCCGAGATTGGTGGACAGAATCCGCCGCGCAGGCAGCCGCAGCGCATAGACGATCTCGCGTTCGTCGAGCACCGCCAGCGCGCAGGATTCGCCGATCTCGTTGCGCAAATCCTCCAGCGCGCGCTGGGCGTAGCCCCAATAGGGCAGCGCGTTGAGATACGACAGGCCTAATCCCAATGCCCGCGGCTTGAGCGAGAAATACCGGCCGTCGTAGGCGCAGTAGTTCAGCGTGACGAGCGTCGCCAGGATCCGCCGCGCGGTTGCACGGCTGAGGCCGGCGATCTGCGCGGCTTCGGCGAGCGTGTGTCGGCCCGGAGGTTTTCCGAGCGCTTCGACGATCGAAAAGCCGCGCGCGATCGAGCGCACGAATTCATCACTGTCCTTGCCCATGGCGCATGCGTGGTTGGCCCTTGCCAGGTTCGGCCGGGTGGTTTAGGGATGGTTCGTATAACGAACGAACAGTTCGCCAGGCGAACAATAGGGGAGTGGAGCGGATGGCGCAAGCCTCAAACGCGCGAAGCGCAGACTTCGAGACCGATTTCTGGAAGGACGCGACATCGCGCAAGGTCTGGGACGAGATCGTGCCCGGCGAGCCGCGCAAGACCTTGCCGTACAAGCTGACGCAGGAGGCGATCGCTCTGTTCTGCAAGGCCGTCGGCGAGACCAATCCGCTCTATCTCGACGAGGCCGCGGCGAAGGCCGGCCCTTATGGCGGCCTGGTCGCACCGCCTTCGATCCACATTCTCTTGATGTTCGCCTGCACGCCCACCGACGACTGGATGCGCAGCCCGGGCACAGTGAATGCCGGGCAGTCGTGGAGCTACAACATTCCGGCACGGCCGGGTGACACCATCACGTTGCAGGCGCGCGCGCTCGACAAATTCATCCGGCGCGAGCGGCTGTTCGTGGTGCACGACAACGTCTTCTTCAATCAGCATGGCGACGTGATCTGTTCGGGTCGCGGCCAGACCATTCGTCCGATGTGAGGAGCGGCAAGCGATGACAGTCAGTTTCGATCAGCTCAAGGCCGGCGACGGCATCGAGGGTCCGAGGTTCGCGGTGTCGCGGGAGTCGATCCGGTTATTCTGTGACGGCTCGCTCGATTACAATCCGCTGCACCTCGACGACGAATATATGAAGGGCAATTTCGGCAAGACCAATTTCGGCGGCATCATCATGCATGGCATGAACAATTTCGGCCTGCTCACGCGCATGCTGACCGATTGGGCAACGCCGCCGAGCGCTATTCATCGTCGCCTCGAGACCCGCTGGCTCAAGCCGGTGCGGCCCGGCGATACGATCCAGCCCACCGGCCTCGTCAAATCCAAACAGGTCACGACCAAATCCCGCTGGGTACTCATCGATGTCATGGTGAAGAACCAGAATGGCGAGCAGGTCGCCATCGGCGAAGCCATGGTGGAGTTTCCGGTCGCAACCGCTGCAGCCTGATGCCGGCGGCTTGCGCGAATGCGCGCGAGGATAGGACGATGAGAAGGCTGGTCGCGATCGCTTGCTCACTGCTTTTCCTTGGCCCTGCGCCGATGGCATCGGCGCAGGATCTGCCAAGGTCGATCAAGATCGTCGTGCCGTTCCCGGCGGGAGGGACGACCGACATTCTCGCGCGCTATGTGGCGCAATCGCTCGAGATCAGGCACGGCATCACCGTGATCGTCGATAACCGCGCCGGGGCATCGGGCGTGATCGGCTCGCAGTCGGTCGCTGCGGCGCCGCCCGACGGCAGCGTGCTTTTGCTCACCGCGACACATCACGTCATCAACCCGAGCCTGCGGAAGAGTTTGCCTTACGATACCCGCACCGCATTCTCGGCCGTCGCCGTCATCGCGACCGCGCCAAATGCATTGGTGATCGGTCGGGATTTCGCGGCCAAAAACGTCGGCGAATTGATCGCGATGGCGAAGGCGCAGCCGGGCAAGCTGTCATTTGCTTCCTCCGGCGTAGGCGGCGCCAACCACCTCTCGGGCGAATTGTTCAAGCAGATGGCGGGCGTCGATATCGTGCACGTTCCCTACAAAGGAGCGGCCCCCGCGATGAACGATCTGATCGGCGGCCATGTGCCGATCATGTTCGACACGTTGCCGACGGTGATCCCTGGAGCTGCGGCCGGAACGCTGCGCGTGCTCGCGGTGACGGGCAGGGAGCGCGCGGCGACGCTGCCGGACGTGCCGACGCTCGATGAAGCAGGCCTGAGGGGTTTCGAGGCCACGGCCTGGTTCGGCCTCTACATGCCGCAAGCGGGCGAATCCGCCGTCTACAGCAGGCTGGTGACCGTGATCCGGGATGTGCTTGCCGATCCCGCCATCAAGGAGAAGTTCGCAAGCCAGGGCGTCGAGCCGGGCAAACTGTTCGGCAGCGAATTCGCAAAATTCGTTGATGCCGAAATCACGAAATGGGGTCGCGTGGTTGCGGCCGCCAATCTGCAGCCGGAATAGTCAAACCCGCGGCGAGACCGTGCCACGTCCGCCGCGACCCTGCTCGCACGTCAAGGCCTGCACCGGCCTCGCGGCCCTGCGTCAGCCGATCCCGCCGCACGCGTCCTCTGCTTTCAAGCTATTGAAAATACACGAAAAATTTATCAGGGGACGCGGATCGCGCTGGTCGCCTGAAGATAGGCGGATAGCTTCATGCCGAGAGCGCAGTACTCGCCGTTGGAAAATAGTGTATCCGCTGTTCGACAGCGCGGCCGGACCTTACGTTCCCGCGCCACAAGAGCATAAGTTTCTGCGGAGGAAGTTTTCATGTCGGCTTTGCCACTCTCGGGCATCAAGATTCTCGACCTGACGCGTGTGCTCGCGGGTCCCTTGTCGGCGCAGATGCTGGGCGATCTCGGCGCCGAGGTGATCAAGATCGAGCGTCCCGGCACCGGCGACGACGCGCGTGCCTTCGGTCCCCCTTATCTGGAGGACCCCGATGGCAAGGAGAACAACAACAACTCGTTCTATCTCTGCGCCAACCGCAACAAGAAGTCGGTCACGGTCAATATCGCCAGACCGGAAGGGCAGGAGATCATCCGTGAGCTCGCCAAAGGCGTCGACGTGATGATGGAGAACTACAAGGTCGGCGATCTCAAGCGCTACGGGCTCGACTATGAATCGATCAAGAAGATCAACCCGCGCATCATCTATTGTTCGGTGACCGGCTTCGGCCAGACCGGCCCCTATGCGCCGCGCGCCGGCTATGACGCGATCTTTCAGGCGATGGGCGGGCTGATGAGCGTCACCGGCCATATGGATGGCGAGCCCGGCGCCGGCCCCATGAAAGTCGGCCCCTCCATCGTCGACTACATGACCGGCATGAACACTTCGATCGGAATCCTGTCCGCGCTCTACCATCGTGATGCCAGGGGCGGGGAGGGGCAGCATGTCGACGTCTGCCTGTTCGACACCGTGATCGCCTCGCTCTCGCACTACGCGCAGATCTATCTCGTCAACGGCAAGACGCCGCCGCGCCGCGGCACCTGGGGCAATGGCGGCATGCCGGCCGGCGTGTTCCGTTGCACCGACGGTGAACTGATGCTGGTGGTCGGCAACGACGCGCAATTCGAGCGCACCTGCGCCGTGCTCGGCGAGCCCGAGCTCGCCAAGGACCCGCGCTTTATCAAGAACAATAACCGCGTCGCGCATGGCAAGGAGATCATGGCGATCTTCGCCGGCCTGTTCCTCAAGAAGCCGGTCGCCTACTGGTTGGAAGAGCTGGAGAAGGCCGGCGTGCCGTCCGGCCCCGTCAACGATTTCGCGCAGATGTTTGCCGACGAGCATGTCCGCTCGCGCGGCATGGAGGTCAAGGTTGACCACCCCTTCGAGCATTCGCTGTCGCTGATCCGCAACGCGCTGACGTTCTCAGGCACGCCGATCAAGGACTACCGCGCACCGCCGCTGCTCGGCGCGAACACCAAGGAAGTGCTGTCGGGCAAGCTCGGCTATGACGAAGCCAGGATCGAGGGCTTGAAGGCGAAGGGGATCGTTTAGGCGTTACGGCAGAGCGTAGCCCGGCTGGAGCGAAGCGCAACCTGGGATCTGTCGGGCATCGCGCAGGCTTTCCCCGGGTTGCGCTTCGCTCCACCCGGGCTACGGCCGCTGGGAGCGGTGCGCGCCCGTTGCTGGCCTGGGCAAACGTCATATTGTGCCGCGAAATTGAAAGACAGATTTCGTCGAAGGGTATCTAATAAGCCGCCTTTGTATCTGTAATTGTGAGGGGAGAATGACCGATGCAGCTCGCTCGCTCCGCTTTACCTTTACTTGCGGCGCTTCTTGCAAGTCCAGCCATTGCGCAATCGTTTCCGCCAGGATCTGCGGTTTATAACTGGCATTATACTTGTCCCACCAACAATCCCGACGGCACCTGCCGGTTTTCGATTTTGGCGGCCAACTACGCAGGGAATAACGTCGCCGACGTTCAGGCCGTGCTGGCCTATCAAACGGTCGGAGCGCAGCAGATTCCGTTCTACCATTTCCGGATCACGTTCATGGGCAACAAGAAACCGGATCTGGTGATGATCCAGGCCAACGCCGCGGTTGCGTTTGCGGCGTACGGCATGGCCCAGGCCAATGGCACGGGTCCGATCGCGTCTGAGACTGCCTCTGTGTTGAATTAGCTGATAGCAGCTAGCGCGCGTCGCGTGCGAGCATGCGCGCCGGCGTCTTGCTCGCGGCATCACCCGTCGTCAGCGCCATCGCTGCGACCGATACCACGCGCTCGATGATCCCTTCGACGTCGTCGACGTCGCATTTGCCTTCCGACAGCTTCGTCAGCCGCTCGCTGTCGCGCACGGTCTGCTGCGCCATGGCGAGCGCGAAGTGCAGGCCCCAATAGAGTTCGACATCGCTGTGTCCCGGGAGCGAGCGGCGCATGGCCGTGATGAATTTGCGCAAATGATCGATCTCGCGGTTCCGGATGCGGCGGATCGGCGGCACTGACTCAATCGAGACCCGTATCATGAAACGTGCCGCGGTCGAGCGCTGGTTCTCCGGGCCCAGACAGCCGCGCAAGGTCGGGCCGACGAGGGCGCGCAGTATCGCGTCGATCGAGGCGCGCCCATCGCCTGCTTCCTCGGCAGCCTGCAACAGCCTGAGCCGTTCGCGGTTGAGCTGGATGCTGCGGGTGACGAACAGTTCCGCGATCAATTCATCCTTAGAGCCGAAGTGATAGTTCACCGCGGCGAGGTTGACGTTCGCCTCCGCGACAATGTCGCGCAGCGTGACGTCGCCGAAGCCGCGGTCGGCATAGAGCCGCTCGGCGGCGGCGAGGATGGCGGTACGGGTCTGGTCGCTGGCCATTTGGATCACCCCCGTCCAGGGAGTTGCATTTCAAACATTTGTATGAAACTATCGTTTGAAGGCTGGAAAATGTCAATCCGCTGATATGCGCGATGGCGTTCTGGCACACCACAGTCGTTGTCGTCCGCGGTCGGGCCTTGCGGCGCGCGGGCGGCGGGAAGACAGTGCGGCCCAAAGTCTAGGAAACGAGGAGCGTCCCATGGATTTCACGATGTCGGACAAGCAGAGGGAATGGCTGAACCGCGTGCAGTCGTTCATGACCACGCATGTTCGCCCGGCGGTGCCGATCTACAGGAAGCAGGACGAGGAGGGGCCGCGCTGGAAGGTGATCCCAATCCTCGAGGAGCTGAAGAAGAAGGCCAAGGCCGAGGGTCTCTGGAACATGTTCCTGCCGCCGTCCTCGCATGATGACGACGAATTTCACGGCGCGGGATTGACCAATCTCGAATACGCGCTGCTCTCCGAGGAGATGGGCCACATCACCTGGGCGTCCGAAGTCTTCAACTGCTCGGCGCCCGATACCGGCAACATGGAAGTGCTGTTCCGCTATGGCACCAAGGAGCAGAAGCGGCAGTGGCTGCGGCCGCTGCTCGACGGCGAGATCCGCTCCGCCTTCCTGATGACGGAGCCCGCGGTGGCTTCGTCCGATGCCACCAACATCGAGACCCGCATCGAGCGCGACGGCGATCACTATGTGATCAACGGCCGCAAATGGTGGTCGTCGGGCGTCGGCGATCCCCGCTGCAAGATCGCGATCCTGATGGGCAAGACCGATCCTTCGGCGGCCCGGCATCAGCAGCAGTCGCAGATCCTGGTGCCGCTCGACACCCCCGGCATCAAGGTCGAGAAGATGCTGCCGGTGTTCGGCTTCGACGACGCGCCGCACGGCCACGCCCAGGTGCTGCTCGAAAACGTGCGCGTGCCGGCGTCGAACCTCTTGCTCGGCGAAGGCCGCGGCTTCGAGATCGCGCAGGGCCGCCTCGGCCCCGGCCGTATCCATCACTGCATGCGCACCATCGGCAAGGCCGAGGAGGCGCTGGAGAAGATGGTGAAGCGGCTGATGTCGCGCACCGCCTTCGGCAAGAAGATCATCGAGCACTCGGTGTGGGAGCAGCGCATCGGCGAGGCCCGCACCAATATCGAGATGACGCGCCTCTTGTGCCTCAAGGCCGCCGACATGATGGACAAGGTCGGCAACAAGACCGCTCAGCTCGAGATCGCCATGATCAAGGTTGCGGCGCCGAACATGGCGCTGAAGATCATCGACGAGGCGATCCAGGCCTATGGCGGCGGCGGCGTGTCCGACGATGCAGGGCTGGCGAAGGATTATGCCGGCATTCGCACGCTGCGGCTGGCCGACGGTCCGGACGAGGTGCATAACCGCGCCATTGCCAGACTTGAACTTCGGAAGTATGCAAACACTACACACTGACCGGGAACGCCCAGATGGCGCTCCCCAAAAAGAGTGAGGGAGCGTCATCGTGGCGGACGGCGTCAGGAAGGACGAAGAATTTTCCGGGACCCGGGAAGTCGAGGAACGGCATCGCATCGACGAGGCAAGCCTTGCCCGCTGGATGCAGGAGCATGTCGACGGCTTTCAGGGACCGCTGAAAGTCCTGCAATTCAAGGGTGGTCAGTCCAATCCGACCTACAAGCTCGAGACGCCCGGTCGCGCCTACGTGATGCGGCGCAAGCCGTTCGGTAAATTGTTGCCGTCCGCGCACGCGGTCGATCGCGAGTTCCGCGTGATCGCCGCGCTCGGCAAGCAGGGCTTTCCGGTCGCCAAGGCCTACGCGCTCTGCACCGACGATTCCGTGATCGGCGCCACCTTCTACATCATGTCCTTTGAAGAGGGCCGGGTGTTCTGGGATCCGACGTTGCCGAGCCAGCAGCCGGAGGATCGGCGCAATATCTTCACCAGCAAGATCGAGACGCTGGCGAAACTCCACGTCTTCAATCCCGAAGCGATCGGGCTTGGCGATTTCGGCAAGCCCGGCAATTATTTCGCGCGCCAGATCGATCGCTGGACCAAGCAGTACCGCGCGTCCGAGACGCAGCACATCGAAGAATTCGAGAAGGTGGCCGAGTGGCTGCCGAAGACGGTGCCGCAGCAGGAACGTGTCTCGATCGTTCACGGCGATTACCGCCTCGACAACATGATCTTCCATCCGACCGAGCCGCGCGTCTTGGCGGTGCTCGATTGGGAATTGTCGACGCTCGGCGATCCCATGGCCGACTTCACCTATCTGTTGATGCAATGGACCATGTCGGGGCTTGCCGACGCCGATCTCAAGGCGCTGAACATTCCGAGCATGGAAGAGGCCGCGCAGATCTATTGCAACGTCACCAACATGGCGGTGCCTGATCTCAACTGGTACTTCGCCTATAACCTGTTCCGCCTCGCGGGCATCACGCAGGGTATTGCGGGGCGGATCCGCGACGGCACCGCCGCGAACGCGAAGGCGATCGAATCCGCCAAGCGCACGGTGCCGCTGTCCAAGGCATCATGGGAATACGCGCAAAAGGCGGGCGCGACGTGAGAGAAGATAGTGTGGTGCGATTCGCTTCGGACTACGCCACGTTGAATAGAGGCGAGCGGTAACTCCGCTTTCACCTCTCCCATAGGGAGAGGTCGGCGCGCAGCGCCGGGTGAGGGGTTACGGTCCCTCGATAGAGCGAGATCCCCTCACCCGAATTGCTGCGCAATTCGACCTCTCCCCGCTGGGGCGAGGTGAGGGACCTTCGACACGGTACTGATCGAATTTCATCACTTCTAGCCAACTCGGCATTTTCCCTTGGCGCTTTCCCCCAACGTCCGCGGAAGCCTGTTCATGGCGGTGGCCACGGCGGGCTTCACGATCAACGATGCGATCACCAAGGTCGTGTCAGCGGAGATGAACTTCGGCCAGGTGATGCTGGTGCGGGGCATCGTTGCTATTGCGCTGATCGCGGCGCTGGCATTCCATCAGGGCGCGATGCGGTCGCTTCGGACGCTCCTGGTAGGGCCGGTCGCGCTGCGGGTAACAGGCGAAGTCGGCGGAACGGTCTCGTACCTTGCGGCGCTCTCGCATTTGCCGCTCGCGAATATCTCCGCGATCCTCCAGGCGCTGCCGCTGCTCGTCACGCTCGGCGCCGCGCTGGCATTCGGCGAGCCCGTCGGCTGGCGGCGCTGGCTTGCGATCATCGCCGGCTTTGTCGGCGTTCTCATCATCGTTCGGCCGGGCGCCGAGGGCTTCAACCAGTTCGCGCTGCTCGCCTTGATCTCGGTGGTCTTCTGCGCGCTGCGCGATCTCGCGACCAGGCAGATACCGGCGCAGATTCCATCGCTGTTCGTCACGCTGCTGACAACAGTCACGGTGACCGCAACCGGCGCCGTCATCCTCGTCCCGCTTGGCGGTTGGACCCCGCCATCCGCCGGTGCGCTCGGCCTTCTGGCGATGGCTGCGGTCCTTGTCCTGATCGGCTACCAGTGCGTCATCGTGGCGCTGCGCACCGGCGATATCTCCGCCGTGGCGCCGTTCCGCTATCTCGCGCTGCTATGGGCCATGCTGCTCGGCTATCTCATCTTCGGCGATGTGCCCGACGCCATGATGATCGCGGGCGCATCGATCATCGTGCTCTCAGGGCTCTACGCCTTCCACCGCGAGCACAAACGCAAACGCCCGGTGGCCGCAGGCGCATCCGGCCCGCCGCCGGATGGATTGTGACAACCGCCGTCGTTCCGGGGCGCGCGAAGCGCGAACCCGGAATCCATTTCTCCACCCGCACCCGCGGCTGGATGGATTCCGGGCTCATCGCCTTCGCGATGCCCCGGAATGACAGCCCCGTCATTGCGAGCGCAGCGAAGCAATCCATAGCTCACCAAGTGGAGGGCTGGATTGCTTCGCTGCGCTCGCAATGACGATGTGGTTGCTTTGGGTGTGACAAATCAACGGGACGGGCAAATCGGCAGAAACATGTCCAGCTCTCGCGCAAAAAACATTCCGCTGTCGCGGTCGGGCAAATCAGTGATCTAATTCCGCGCGTCTCTCGTCGCGGTCGCGTGCTGACCCGGAACGCACCTCCCGCGATGCCTGGTTGATACGGTTACCGAGCATATTGCGGATATCCGTTCTCGCGAGTCGGTCTTCAGCCTTAGCTGATGACCTGAAACTCATGTATCACTAGACTGATTGTTGATTGCGTCCGTAATTGTGCTGCAGATCCGCGTCAGTTTTGGCCTGCATTATGGGCCGGTCGTGCTCGGCGACATCGGAGTGACTTGTCTCGAATTCGCGGTCATCGGTTCGACCGTGAATGCCGCCAGCCGGCTCGAAGCCTTGACCCGCGCGCTCGGCTGCGCGCTGGTAGCGAGCGACGATCTCGTCAGGCAGGCCAGGAGCGAACTCGACAGTGCAGAGGCGGTGTTTCGTCCACTGATGGCCCAGGTCCCGCAGACCATCCGCGGGCTCGAGCAGCCGATCGGGGTCTGGACGCAGGCACGCGCGGAGGAGTGATAGATCGCGGTGATCGCAACAGGCTTGGCGCGTGCGGAGCCTCGGTCGCATGAAGCCAGACTGCTATCCCACGAGATCGATGATTGATCAGCCCGGAAAACAGCTGGCTGCTTCCGGCCCAGCAGCTCGTAACCGGCCATAATGGATTGAGCGCCCCTGCATTCAAATGCCCGTGACTTGGCGTCGAGAGAGGCAAGAGGAGACCCAGCTATGCGAGTATGGTGCAGAGCACTACGCAGCAACTTCTATGAGGAGGCTCTCGATGCAAGGCTTGCGGAATGCTTTGGAGCAGAGTCAGAAAGACGGTGTCGCGATCGGCCATTTCAACGTCGGCGATTGGGTTCTATTGAAGGCGGTGTCGGCAGCCGCGCAGGAACTTAAGGTCCCGGTGGTGGTCGGTGTATCCGAGGGCGAGCGGGAGTTTTTCGGACTCGCGGAAATTGCGGCTCTGGTGCGGAGGTTGCGTGAGGAATGCGACTGCCCAATATTCCTTAACGCAGATCATACGCATTCCCTGGCAAAGGCCGTCGAAGCGGTCAGGGCTGGATTTGACGCTATCGTCTTCGATCTTTCCGCGCTGCCATTCGAGCAGAATGTACGGCAAACAAAAGAAGCGGTCGAAGCTCTCAAAGCAATCAATCCCGACGTCCTTGTCGAGGGAGAGATCGGCGACATTGGAACCGGTTCTGAGATACATGAAGAAGCTCCCGACTTGTCGAGGGGCTTAACCTCTCCTGCAGAAGCGAAACAGTTTGTCGACTCTACAGCGGTCGACATCCTCGCTCCGGCCGTGGGCAACATGCATGGGATGCTAAAGAGCATGGTGCAGGGACAAACACGGAAGCGGCTGGATATCCAGAGAATCGCCGAGATCAAGAGCGCGGCCCGAGTGCCGCTTACCCTGCATGGCGGATCGGGAACCGACGACGAAGACTTGCGGAAGGCAATCGCCGCTGGGATCAATATCATCCACATCAATACTGAATTGCGGGTGGCCTGGAGACGCGGCTTGGAGGAGGGGTTGGCCCAACAGCCCCACGAAGTTGTCCCTTATAAGATCCTGCCGTTCGCAGTGGAATCGGTGAAAAACGTAGCTCGCTCACGCTTGAGCCTATTCAACGGCGATAAGTAGCCGTCGTGTGCTGCGCCGCTCGAACGGTGGACGGGAAACGCATTCAAGTTCTCCGGTTGGCATCGGTGCTTGTCGCTTGCCCAGTGCCCGACGGGCAAATCAAAGTCGCGATCTTGCTTCGCGTCGGTGCAGGGAGATCCGAGGCGACCCCGGGAATCTGGCGCGCGTGGAATCCAATTTGTTGAATGATCTCAAGCTGATTTGGGGCGTCCAGCCATCGGGTGAAAAATATTCCGCTTTCGCCGTCGGGCAAATCAGTGATTTAACTCCGCGCGTCTCACGCGAATGAGGGGCGGGTCGCGATCGTCACGAACGTTGCGGTGAGATGCGGTGGACGCGATGCGTGCGACTGACGAGCGCATACATCACGGACGGCGAAGTCGTGTGGTCCTGGCGCCCCGACGCTGGCGCTAAGTTCTGTTCGTTGAGCAGAGTGACGGTGGCAAAAGAGCCCGGTCACCGGGGAGAGCACGAAGGAAACCGTAACACCATCGCGCAGGGAAAGCCGGAATGCTTCGGTTGAACCTGTGGTCCTACCCCCGTGCTTTTTGTTGCACGGGACCCATGGGTGCAACCGGCACCCGGCTTTCCCTGCGCCCTCTGATATCGAGGAGGGTGGAAAGTGAAGCAAAGCTCGGGCAAATCATGCCGCGAGAATGCGAACTCATATCCGCTGTTTGAATCAGACGTAGGATGGGTAGAGCGAAGCGAAACCCATCATTCGCGCGGCTTGCTCCATCGCGATGGGTTTCGCTTCGCTCTACCCATCCTACGGGTCCGCTGTTTGAAATTTGAATCAGAACCCATCCCCTGCGCGCGCGTGACGACTGTGGAGAGAGCGTGCGACACAACGCTTTCCCGGTGCCGATTGATGCGCCCTCTCCCCTTGTGGGAGAGGGCTCACCGGCGCCCGCAACGAACTCACTTGGGTGAGGGGTCTCTCTCCACGCGCACCGTCGCCCGCGGAGACAACCCCTCATCCGTCGCGCATTTCATGCGCGACACCTTCTCCCACAAGGGGAGAAGGGAAGAACGCGCGTCACCCACGCAACCTAAATCGGCTTGCCCGTGTACGGCATCGACGCCGTGAGGCCGCCATCGACCGGGATCGCCTGGCCGTTGACGTACGACGCTTCATCGCTCGCAAGGAACAATCCCATCGCGGCGAGTTCGTGCGGCTGGCCGGCACGCTTCAGCGGATTGAGCTGGCCGATCTTGTCGGAGGTGCCGCGCTCCTTGGCGCGGTCGAACACCGGCTTGGTCATGCCGGTCTCGATCAGGCCGGGGCAGACCGCGTTGATGCGCACACCGGTGCCGGACAGCGAATAGGCGGTGGTCTGCACCAGGCTGATGACGCCGGCCTTGCTTGCGCCGTAGGGATGTCCACTGGCGCCGGCTTTCAATCCGGCCACCGACGCGGTGCAGATGATCGAACCATATCCCTGCCTGGTCATATGCGGGATCGAATGCTTGATCGCGAGGAACGGTCCGATCAGGTTGATGCGCAGCACCTCCTGCCAGTGCTCGACCGTCTGGTCGGCGAGGGGCACCAGGCCGCCGCTGATGCCGGCGTTGGCCCAGATCGCGTCGAGCTTGCCGTATTTCGAGAGCGCCTTGTCGATGAAGCCCTTCACGTCGGCCTCGGAGCCCGCATCCGCTGTCACCGCTTCGACAGTGCCGCCGGCATCGCGGACCAGCTTTGCGGTCTCGTTCACGCCCTCGGTGCGGTCGACCGCGATCAGCTTTGCACCTTCCTTCGTGAACAACAGAGAGGCAGCGCGCCCGATGCCGCTTCCGGCGCCAGTAATGATGACGGATTTGCCTTCGAGGCGGCCCATATGTTTCTCCCTGATAGCTTTGCGTGTCGGCGCCTGCCGCTTCGCGGAATTCAAACAAGATTTCAAACGCCAGAGTCACTTCAGACAAGTCACTTGAGACGTTATGTACTCTGACGTACGACACACGCACACTATTCAAGGGGTCTTGTGATGTCCAATGCCGACAAGTCAAAGGTGGTCACGACACGGTGGTGGTGGGTGCGGCATGCGCCGGTGCGCAGCGACGGCGGCAATATCTACGGTCAGAAGGACATTGAATGCGACACCAGCGATCGCGAAGTGTTCGATGCGGTCGCGAAGATCCTGCCGCGCACCGCAGTCTGGTACGCAAGCAACCTCATGCGCACGCATCAGACCGCGGAGGCGATCTGGGCTGCCGGCTTTCCGAAGCCGGTTAGCATGACGAAGGAAGCCGCCTTCGCCGAACAGCATCTCGGCCGGTGGCAGGGCATGAACCGCGCCGCGTTCCTCGCCAGCCGCCCGGTCGGCAGCCATTGGTTCGCCGACATCAACGAACCCGCGCCCGACGGCGAGAGTTTCATGGATCTCTACACCCGTGTCTGCCGTGCGATCGTGCGGATCAATGCCGCGGAAGCCGGCAAGGACGTGATCGCGGTCGGTCATGGTGGCACGATCAAGGCCGCCGTCGGTCTGGCACTCGGCGGCCAGCCGGAGAGGGGGCTTGCCTTCGACATCGACAATTGTTCGGTGACGCGGCTCGATCATATCGCAAGCGCGGACACCAGCCTCTGGCGGTTGCCGATGGTGAACCAGCAGCCGTGGATCGCGGACGCAAAGCATGCCGCGATGCATCAGCCGGCCGGACCGGAAGTCGTGCCGGAGAACAAGCTCGCCTGACGCGCTGATATCGGCGACAGCAAACGCTGCTTAGCTCAAGACCAACATCAAGACCTCATATGTGGGAGAGAAACATGAGCATGTTCGACATGAACGGAAAAGTCGCCGTCATCACCGGCTCGACACGCGGCATCGGCCGCGCCATTGCCGAGCGCATGGCCGAGCATGGCGCCAAGGTGGTGATCTCCTCGCGCAAGGCCGATGTCTGCGACGAGGTAGCGAAAGAGATCAACGGCAAGTTCGGCAAGGGCACCGCAGTCGCGGTCGCGGCGAACATCTCGAGCAAGGAGAACCTTCAGAATCTCGTCGACGAAAGCAACCGCGCCTTCGGCAAGATCGATGTACTGGTCTGCAACGCTGCGTCGAATCCCTATTACGGTCCGCTGGCCGGCATCTCCGACGATCAGTTTCGCAAGATCCTCGAGAACAACATCGTCGCCAACAACTGGCTGATCTCGATGGTGGTGCCGCAGATGATCGAGCGCAAGGACGGCTCGATCATCATCGTGTCCTCGATCGGCGGCCTGAAGGGCTCGACCATCCTTGGCGCCTACGCGATCTCGAAGGCGGCCGACATGCAGCTCGCGCGCAATCTCGCCTGCGAATACGGCAAGCACAATATCCGCGTGAACTGCATCGCTCCCGGCCTGATCAAGACCGACTTCGCCAAGGCGCTGTGGGACAATCCGGAGAACCTGAAAGCCTCGACCGCGCGCTCGCCGCTGCAGCGCATCGGCATCCCCGACGAGATCGCCGGCTGCGCGGTGCTGATGGGATCGAAGGCCGGTGACTTCATGACCGGCCAGACGGTCGTGATCGACGGCGGCGCGACGATCAGTTGAGGCCTTCTTCGTCATTCCGGGGCGCGCGCAAGCGCGAACCCGGAATCCAGAAGTTGCGGCTCGAGATTCCGGGTTCAGCCCTCCCGGGCTGCCCCGGAATGACAGTGTCAGTCCAGCGCCGCGTACACGCCGTTCCTGACCAGCGTGCGGGTATAGTCGCGCTGGCCTGGGCCCTGCGACATGAACACCGCAAACAGCTCCTCGACCGGATCGATCCAGAAGAAGGTGCCGGCGACGCCGCTCCAGAAGAACTGCCCGACCGAGCCCGGAAATGGCGCGATGCCCTGATGCATACGCACCGCAAAGCCGAGGCCAAAGCCGTGGCCGGGCGGCACCAGCGTGCCCTGGATCTTCACGTGCGGACCGAGGTGGTCCGACGCCATCAGCTGCAACGTCTTGCGGCCGATGATCCTGTTGCCGTCGAGCGAGCCGCCGCTCAGCAGCATCTGCGAGAAGCGGGCATAGTCCATCGTGGTCGACACCAGCCCGCCGCCGCCGGATTCCATCGCCGGCTGCTCCAGCATGTTGAAGAGCTGCACCTTCTCGCCGCTCCAGGGATCGCTCGGGAACGCCTCGGCAAGCCGGGTTGCATTCTCCTCGCCGGTGTAGAAGCCGGTCTCGGTCATCTGCAGCGGCGCCAGGATGCGCTCGGTCAGGAAGGCGCCCAGCGTCTTGCCGCTGACGACTTCGATGATGCGGCCGAGGATGTCGGTGGAGCGGCTGTAGTTGAACTCGGCGCCGGGCTGGCAGATCAGCGGCATGCTGGCGAGCAAGGTCGCGTGCTCGGCGTTGGTAATCTTGCGGCTGCGCAGCCGCGACTGCTGGTAGAGCTGCTGCACCAGGCCGTTGCCGGTGTGGTCGTAAGTGAGACCGGAGGTGTGGCGGAGCAGGTCCTGGATCGTCATCTGGCGGCTCGCCGGCACCAGCTCGAGCTTGCCGCCACTCTCGACGCCGACCTTGGTCTCGGCGAATTCCGGGATGAATTTCGCGACGGGATCGCTGAGCAGGAAGTGGCCGTCCTCCAGCAGCATCATGGTGCCGACCGAGACGATCGGCTTGGTCATCGAGAAGATGCGGAAGAGGGTGTCATGCGCCATCGGCGCCCCCTCGGGCGCCTGCCGGCCGATGGTGTCGAGCCAGCCGATCTGGCCGCGGCGGGCCACCAGCACGGTGGCGCCGGGGATGGTTCCCTTGTCGACCTCGCGCTTGAAGGTGTCGGACATCCGCTGCAGCCGGACGCTGGAGAGGCCGAGCTGCTCGGGCTTGGCGGAGGGCAGGGGTGGCGTCTGCGGGGCGGATGTCGGCCTGGTGGCGGTTTGCGCGGTCATGGTCTCTCCCGTTGCTTCTTGTTGTCGCGGCGACAGGGCGAAGTCTGGCCGAGAAGTGCAATCTTGAACAGGGCGTTTACCGCTTCGCCCTTGCATTCGGGGCATGCCCTGTGCTTCAAACGGCGCGAACCGGCGGCGACGCTTCGGTTCCTTAGGAGTGTAGCTCAATTGGTAGAGCACCGGTCTCCAAAACCGGGGGTCGCAGGTTCGAGCCCTGCCACTCCTGCCAGCGTGCGCATATCTTGACCTTTCACCGCTGCCGCAGTACATACCCGCCACCTGCAGCCGGCCCGCGATTAAAAGGCGGATATCCGGCGCGGCTTTATATCCCCCGAACAATCGAGCCTGTTAACCGGCTCATCCTTCGCGAGAGGGCTGGGCGCTCGAGGACTGTTCGGATTCCTGAAACACTTGCAATCGTCTGACGACGGACGCGGACTTTAAAGAATGGCTTTCAGCCCGTTCAAATTCCTGCAGGAAGTGCGCTCGGAGACCGCGAAGGTCACCTGGCCGACCCGCCGTGAGACGACGATCACCACGATCATGGTGTTCGTGATGGTCGCGCTGGCGTCGATCTTCTTCTTCGCCGCGGACCAGATCATCCGCTATCTTATTACCCTCATCCTGGGTATCCACTGATGAGCACGTTAACGCAATCCATGGACAAGCGCTGGTACATCGTCCACGCCTACTCGAACTTCGAGAAGAAGGTGGCGGAATCGATCCGCGAACAGGCCAAGCAACGTGGGCTGGAGGAACTGTTCGAGCAGGTGCTGGTGCCGACCGAGAAGGTCACCGAGGTTCGCCGCGGCCGCAAGATCGACGCCGAGCGCAAGTTCTTCCCCGGCTACGTGCTGGTGAAGATGAAGCTTACCGACGAAGCCTTCCACCTGATCAAGAACACGCCGAAGGTGACGGGCTTCCTGGGCGCGGAAAACAAGCCGATGCCGATCTCGGAATCCGAGGCCATGCGGATCCTGCACCAGGTGCAGGAGGGCGTGGAACGGCCGAAGGCGTCGGTGTCGTTCGAGATCGGCGAGAATGTGCGGGTGGCCGACGGGCCGTTCGCCTCGTTCTCGGGCGTGGTGGAAGAAATCGACGAGGCGCGCTCGCGCGTGAAGGTCGCGGTCTCGATCTTCGGCCGCGCCACCCCGGTCGAACTGGAATTCGGTCAGGTCGAGAAGGTCTGATTGTGTCGTCATTGCCGGGCTTGACCGGGCAATCCATCTGCCTTTGAAGGAAGGCTTCTTGCGAAGATGGATGGATGCCCGGGTCGAGCCCGGGCACGACAAGAATGGAGGCGGAGACGCTTCCGAAAGGACGTGGGAGGACGGGCGCGGTCGCCAGCCGCGCCAGGTCCGAACCACGGAACCTGAACCCGCCGGACAATGTCCGGCACAACAGGAGTGATACATGGCAAAGAAAGTGACCGGATACCTGAAGCTTCAGGTCCCGGCCGGTGCGGCGAACCCGTCGCCACCGATCGGTCCCGCGCTCGGTCAGCGCGGTCTCAACATCATGGAATTCTGCAAGGCCTTCAACGCCCAGACGCAGAAGGAAGAAAAGAACACCCCGATCCCGGTGGTCATCACCATCTATGCGGATCGTTCCTTCACCTTCGAGATGAAGACGCCGCCGATGTCTTACTTCTTGAAGCAGGCTGCCAAGATCCAGTCCGGCTCGAAGGCGCCGGGCCGCGACAAGGCCGGCCAGGTGACCAAAGCGCAGGTGCGCGAGATCGCCGAGAAGAAGATGAAGGATCTCAATTGCAGCACTGTCGAAGCGGCCATGAAGATGGTCGAGGGCTCCGCCCGTTCGATGGGCCTGGAAGTTGCGGGGTAAGGCGCCATGGCAATCGGAAAGCGTTTGAAGAAGGCCCGCGAAGGTATTGACCGCGAAAAGCTTTACCCGCTCGCGGACGCCATCAAGCTGGTCAAGGAGCGGGCCAAGTCGAAGTTCGACGAAACCATCGAGGTCGCGATCAATCTCGGCGTCGATCCGCGTCACGCCGACCAGATGGTGCGCGGCGTGGTGACCCTGCCGAACGGCACCGGCCGTACGCTCCGCGTCGGCGTGTTCGCTCGCGGCGCCAAGGCGGATGAGGCCAAGGCGGCGGGTGCCGACGTCGTCGGCGCCGAGGACTTGGTCGAGAAGGTGCAGGCCGGCAATATCGACTTCGACCGCTGCATCGCCACCCCCGACATGATGCCGCTGGTCGGCCGTCTCGGTAAGGTGCTCGGTCCGCGCGGCATGATGCCGAACCCGAAGATCGGCACGGTGACTATGGACGTCACCGGCGCCGTGAAGGGCGCCAAGGGCGGCTCGGTCGAGTTCCGCGTCGAGAAGGCCGGTATCATCCAGGCCGGCGTCGGCAAGGCCTCGTTCGCCGAGGACAAGCTGGTCGAGAACATCAAGGCGCTCGCGGACGCCGTGGTCAAGGCCAAGCCGGCCGGCGCCAAGGGCACCTACGTCCAGCGCGTGGCGGTATCCTCCACCATGGGCCCGGGCGTGAAGGTCGAGCCGGGCACGCTGCTCGGCTAACCACCGGCAAGGCCTACTAATATAGAGAGGGCGGGATCGGGCAGCCGGTTCCGCCCTTTGCTTATGCGGCGTGGCGCAGCTTTCCAGGGAAGAACAACAATGCCGGATAAAGTCCTGATCTATTCGCGCTTTCCCAAAGCCCAGCTCCAGCGCTTCGGTGAGCGCTATGAACTGCTGAACGCGGCCGGCAAGCGGCCGAACGAGGCGTTCTCGGCCGCGGAACTCGCCGACATCCGGGCGCTGATCACCGCGGGCGGCAGCGGGCGGCTCGGGGCCGGCGCCATGGACATGATGCCGAAACTGGGCGCGATCATCTGCTACGGCACCGGCTATGACGGCATCGATCTCGCTGCCGCGGCCAAGCGCAACATCGCGGTCGGTAACAGCCCCGGCGCGAATGCGGCCTCGGTGGCCGACATCGCGATGACGCTGATGCTGGCGGCGGTCCGCCGGCTGCCGGTCGCCGACAATTACGTGCGGAGCGGCGACTGGGCAGGGGCAAAACCGTCGCCGATGATGCGGCCGCAGGCGGGCATGCGCGGCCGCAAGGTCGGCGTCTACGGCATGGGCGAGATCGGCCGCAAGATTGCCGCGCGCGTCGCCGCCTTCGAGACCGAGGTCGGCTATTTCAGCCGCAGCCGGCACGACGTGCCGTATCAGTATTTTTCGAGCCTCGAGGCGCTGGCCGACTGGTGCAGCGTCCTGATGATTGCGGTGCGAGCCGGGGCGGACAACAACCACGCCGTCAATGCCGACATCCTGCGTCGGCTCGGCAGCGACGGTCTGGTCGTCAACATCTCGCGCGGCTCCGTGATCGACGAGGCCGCGCTGGTTGCGGCACTGTCGGACCAGATCATCGCCGGCGCCGGCCTCGACGTCTACGCGATCGAGCCGCATGCGCCGGACGCGCTCACTGCGCTACCGAACATCGTGCTGACCCCACATATCGGCGGCCACACCCTGGAATCGCATGTGGCGATGCAGGACTGCGTGCTGGCCAATCTCGAGGCATTTTTCGCCGGCAAACCGCTGCCTTATCAGGTTCAGCTCGCCTGATCTGTCCGCGGCCCGAATTTTGCTCTTGGCAAGTGAGGGCGGAGCCGCTAAGAAACTGTTTCCGGGCGTGCTGGCGGTTGCTGGCGTGCCTGTGCTCGCATTCCGAAAACTTGGCTCAATAGGAGAGTTTTCCTTCCAGGCGTCCACTTGGATTGCTCGAAAGGAAGCGAACCCGTCGGCCCGGTTGGGATGAGGGCAGGGGCTTTGGCTTGAGCCTTAGCCTTGATCCTGTCCGAGACTGCAGGCGCCCGCGACAAACTTCGGTTTTTCAACGGCTTAATCGTATGGCCTGCATAGACGGGTGAAAACTGGATTTTGCTTCGCGCAGAGCCTTAAGCAGGCCTTGCGGAAGCTGGTTTGGTTCGAACCTCGACAGCCCGCGGTCGAAAGGCCGACGGGAGGGCAGGCTTCTAAGAATGTCGTCTTGCCCGGCGTGTCCCTCGGACTTCGGTCCCGAGGCATAAGGTTTGGGTGGGACGATGGGTGCAACCCGGCGGTCCCGCGCAAGCGAAGGCCGCCAACCGGAGAGAGCTTGCTGTGGAACGAGCGGCAAAGAAAGAGGCGGTCGAACAGCTCAACGAGGTCTTCAAGACCACGAGCGTTGCGATCGTTGCTCACTATTCCGGCCTCACCGTCGCCCAGATGCAGACCCTGCGCAAGCAGATGAAGCAGGCGGGCGCGTCGGTGAAGGTCTCGAAGAACCGTCTCGCCAAAATTGCTCTTGAAGGCACTGACGTCGCTGCCATCGGCACCCTCCTCAAGGGGCCGACCGTGATCGCTACCTCCAACGATCCGGTTGCGGCGCCAAAGGTTGCCATCGATTTCGCCAAGGCGAACGAGAAGTTCGTCATTCTTGGCGGCTCGATGGGTAAAACCGTCCTGAATGTCGATGGCGTCAAGGCGCTTGCCTCGCTGCCGTCGCTGGACGAACTGCGCGGCAAGATCGTCGGCCTCATCGTGGCCCCGGCGACCAAGCTCGCCCAGCTCTCCAATGCGCCCGCGGCCAAGCTCGCGCGCGTCATTCAGGCTCATGCCTCAAAGGGCGAAGCGGCCTGACCCTTCGCAAAACTCAAACCCTGGTTCGAACCAAACGTTTAAGGA
Source organism: Bradyrhizobium sp. Ses1 (assembly GCF_059512365.1). Classification (NCBI taxonomy): domain Bacteria; kingdom Pseudomonadati; phylum Pseudomonadota; class Alphaproteobacteria; order Hyphomicrobiales; family Nitrobacteraceae; genus Bradyrhizobium; species Bradyrhizobium sp. Ses1. Next base: position 52,849 of record NZ_JCAMOQ010000031.1, on the reverse strand, counting down.
AACAGATCAATGGCTGACTTGCAGAAAATCGTCGACGACCTCTCGAGCCTCACCGTGCTCGAAGCGGCCGAACTCGCAAAGCTCCTGGAAGAGAAGTGGGGCGTGTCCGCCGCTGCCGCCGTTGCGGTGGCCGGTCCCGCCGCTGGTGGCGCTGCCGCGGCTCCGGCTGAAGAGAAGACCGAGTTCACGGTCGTGCTCGCTGCCTCCGGTGACAAGAAGATCGAGGTCATCAAGGAAGTCCGCGCCATCACCGGCCTGGGCCTGAAGGAAGCCAAGGACCTCGTCGAAGGCGCTCCGAAGCCGGTCAAGGAAGGCGTCAACAAGGAAGAGGCCGACAAGATCAAGGCCCAGCTGGAGAAGGCTGGCGCGAAGGTCGAGCTCAAGTAACCCGAGGGTTATTGAGCGAAAATCCCGGGCGGCTGCGCGCAATCGGGACAGGCCATGCAAAAGATGTGCGACGGGTTGTCGCGTTATGCATGGTACACAAAAAAGTGTGGGGATTCGTGGGTTTAACCCTCGAATCTCCATGATCGCCGTCCCATATCGGGGTGGCAGCGGAAACACGGTTGGCGGCGGGGGCGGCAGGGCTTCCACGGGAACCGTTGGGAGACAGGCAGATTTCGGGCTTTTTCAGTCCGTGAAGCGACGAGTTTTGACGGGCGGGTGCGTCAAGCGCCCCGCGCGTCCTTTTGCGTTTTGAAGGTTACAAGAACGAATTGAGGATTTGGTTCCTGAATTTGGCCCTTGTTCCTTCCAGGCGAATCGAAATTCAACCCGGGTGCGGTGGCAATCGCGCTCCGGAAGGTACGCCCCAAAAGGGCGGCGAAAATGAGAGGCCCCGATGGCGCAGCAGACATTCACCGGTCGCAAACGCGTACGCAAGTTCTTTGGTCACATCAAGGAAGTCGCGGAGATGCCGAACCTCATTGAGGTTCAGAAGGCGTCCTATGATCAGTTTCTGATGGTCGATGAGCCCCAGGGCGGGCGGCCGGACGAAGGCCTGCAGGCCGTGTTCCGTTCGGTGTTCCCGATCTCGGACTTCTCCGGCACCTCGATGCTGGAGTTCGTGCGCTACGAGTTCGAGCCGCCGAAATATGACGTCGACGAGTGCCGCCAGCGCGGCATGACCTTCGCTGCGCCGCTCAAGGTGACGCTGCGCCTCATCGTGTTCGATATCGATGAGGAGACCGGTGCCAAGTCGGTCAAGGACATCAAGGAGCAGGACGTCTACATGGGCGACATCCCGCTCATGACCATGAACGGCACCTTCGTCGTCAACGGCACCGAGCGCGTCATCGTCTCCCAGATGCACCGTTCGCCGGGCGTGTTCTTCGACCACGACAAGGGCAAGACCCACTCCTCGGGCAAGCTCCTGTTCGCGGCGCGCGTGATCCCCTATCGCGGCTCCTGGCTCGACATCGAGTTCGACGCCAAGGACATCGTGTTCGCGCGCATCGATCGCCGCCGCAAGATTCCCGTGACCTCGCTGATGTACGCGCTCGGTCTCGACGGGGAACAGATCCTTTCGACCTTCTACAAGAAGATCAGCTACAAGCGTACCAAGGAAGGTTGGCGCGTGCCGTTCGACGCCAACCGTTTCCGCGGCTATTCCACGGTTAACGACCTGATCGACGCCGATACCGGCAAGGTCGTGCTCGAGGCCGGCAAGAAGCTCACCGTTCGCCAGGCCCGCCTGCTGCAGGAGAAGGGCCTCAAGGCGTTGCGTCTGTCGGATGAGGAGTTGGTCGGCAATTACCTCGCCGAGGACCTCGTCAATCCGAAGACCGGCGAGATCTACGCCGAAGCCGGCGAGGAGATCACCGAGAAGCTCCTGAAGTCGCTCAACGAGCAGGGCTACAAGGACCTGCCGCTGCTCGACATCGACCACGTCAACGTCGGCGCCTATATCCGCAACACCCTGTCGGCTGACAAGAACATGACGCGCGAGGACGCGCTGTTCGACATCTACCGCGTGATGCGTCCGGGCGAGCCGCCGACGCTGGATTCGGCGCAGGCCATGTTCCAGTCGCTGTTCTTCGACTCCGAGCGCTACGACCTCTCCGCGGTCGGCCGCGTCAAGATGAACATGCGCCTCGAGCTCGATGCGCCCGACACCCATCGGACGCTGCGCAAGGAAGACATCCTTGCCGTCATCAAGACGCTCGTCGACCTGCGCGACGGCAAGGGCGAGATCGACGACATCGACCATCTCGGCAACCGTCGTGTGCGCTCGGTCGGCGAACTCATGGAGAACCAGTACCGCATCGGCCTGCTCCGCATGGAGCGCGCGATCAAGGAGCGCATGTCGAGCGTCGATATCGACACCGTCATGCCGCAGGACCTGATCAACGCGAAACCGGCGGCGGCCGCGGTGCGTGAATTCTTCGGCTCCTCGCAGCTCTCGCAGTTCATGGACCAGACCAACCCGCTCTCGGAGATCACCCACAAGCGGCGCCTGTCGGCGCTTGGCCCGGGCGGTCTGACCCGCGAGCGCGCCGGCTTCGAGGTGCGCGACGTGCACCCGACGCATTACGGTCGTATCTGCCCGATCGAGACGCCGGAAGGTCCGAACATCGGCCTGATCAACTCGCTCGCGACGTTTGCGCGCGTCAACAAGTACGGCTTCGTCGAGACGCCTTACCGGAAGATCAAGGAGGGTCGCGTCACCGACGAGGTGGTGTACCTGTCGGCGATGGAGGAGGGGCGCTACCGCGTCGCGCAAGCCAACGTGCCGCTGGATCCGAAGGGCCGCTTCACCGAGGACCTCGTGGTCTGCCGTCACGCCGGCGAAGTGTTGCCGGTGACCCCTGACAAGGTCGACTACATGGACGTGTCGCCGAAGCAGCTCGTTTCGGTGGCCGCCGCGCTGATTCCGTTCCTCGAGAACGACGACGCCAACCGCGCGCTGATGGGCTCGAACATGCAGCGCCAGGCGGTGCCGCTGGTTCGCGCCGAGGCGCCGTTCGTCGGCACCGGCATGGAAGGCGTGGTTGCCCGCGACTCCGGCGCCGCGATCGCGGCCCGCCGCTCGGGCGTGATCGACCAGATCGACGCCACCCGCGTCGTCATCCGCGCCACGGAAGATCTCGATCCGACCAAGTCGGGCGTCGATATCTACCGTCTGATGAAGTACCAGCGCTCCAACCAGTCGACCTGCATCAACCAGCGTCCGCTGGTGAAGGTCGGTGACATCGTCAAGAAGGGCGACATCATCGCTGACGGTCCGTCGACCGATCTCGGCGAGCTCGCGCTCGGCCGCAACGTGCTGGTCGCGTTCATGCCGTGGAACGGCTACAACTTCGAAGACTCGATCCTGCTCTCCGAGCGGATCGTGAAGGATGACGTCTTCACCTCGATCCACATCGAGGAGTTCGAGGTGATGGCGCGCGACACCAAGCTCGGTCCTGAGGAAATCACGCGCGACATTCCGAACGTTTCGGAAGAGGCGCTGAAGAACCTCGACGAAGCCGGCATCGTCTATATCGGCGCGGAAGTGCGCGCCGGCGACATCCTGGTCGGAAAGATCACGCCGAAGGGCGAAAGCCCGATGACGCCGGAAGAAAAGCTGCTCCGCGCCATCTTCGGCGAAAAGGCTTCCGACGTCCGCGACACCTCCCTCCGCGTGCCTCCGGGCGTGCAGGGCACGATCGTGGAAGTGCGCGTGTTCAACCGCCACGGCGTCGACAAGGACGAGCGTGCGCTAGCGATCGAGCGGGAGGAGATCGAGCGCCTCGCCAAGGACCGCGACGACGAGCAGGCGATCCTCGACCGCAACGTCTACAACCGTCTCGCCGAGCTGCTGGAGAACCGCCAGGGCATCTCCGGTCCGAAGGGCTTCAAGAAGGACACCAAGATCACCCGCGCGGTGCTCGATGAGTATCCGAAGTCGCAGTGGTGGCTGTTCGCCTCGCCTAACGACAAGCTGATGGCCGAGATCGAGGCGATGCGGAAGCAGTACGACGAGTCGAAGAAGGGGCTCGAGCAGCGCTTCCTCGACAAGGTCGAAAAGCTGCAGCGCGGCGACGAACTGCCGCCCGGCGTGATGAAGATGGTCAAGGTCTTCGTCGCGGTGAAGCGCAAGATCCAGCCCGGCGACAAGATGGCCGGCCGCCACGGCAACAAGGGCGTGGTGTCCAAGATCGTTCCGATCGAGGACATGCCGTTCCTTGAGGACGGTACGCATGCGGACATCGTGCTGAACCCGCTCGGCGTGCCCTCGCGCATGAACGTCGGCCAGATCCTCGAGACGCATCTCGGTTGGGCCTGCGCCGGCCTCGGCAGGCGCATCGGCCAGACCATCGACGCCTATTATCAGAAGCAGGATCTCAAGCCGCTGCGCGAGACCCTGAAGAGGATCTATGGCGACGATGAAACCATCCGCTCGCTGAACGACAACGAGTTGATCGAGCTCGGCCGCAATCTGAGTCACGGCGTGCCGATCGCGACTCCGGTGTTCGACGGCGCCAAGGAGGCCGACATCGAGGAGATGCTGAAGCTTGCCGGCTTCGACGCCTCCGGCCAGTCGACCGTCTATGACGGCCGCACCGGTGATCCCTTCGATCGCAAGGTGACGGTGGGCTACATCTACATGCTGAAGCTGCACCATCTGGTGGACGACAAGATCCACGCCCGCTCGATCGGCCCGTACTCGCTGGTCACCCAGCAGCCGCTGGGCGGCAAGGCGCAGTTCGGTGGCCAGCGCTTCGGCGAAATGGAGGTGTGGGCGCTGGAAGCCTATGGCGCGGCCTATACGCTGCAGGAGATGCTGACCGTGAAGTCGGACGACGTCGCCGGCCGTACCAAGGTGTACGAGGCGATCGTGCGCGGCGACGACACGTTCGAGGCTGGTATCCCCGAGTCGTTCAACGTGCTGGTCAAGGAAATGCGCTCGCTCGGCCTCAACGTCGACCTGCACAATTCCAAGATGGGACCGGCGCCGACATCGGAAGCCGCTGAGTAATTTCGTGAAGGCGGCGGTGACGCCGCCTTCGCCGCCGTCATCGTCCGCGCACGCGGACGATTTAGTAACCCGCGGCAGCGGTGATTACTGGATGCCCCGCCTTCGCGGGGCATGACAGAAAAGGAATGCATGGGCCGACGAAAGTCGGCAGACGGAGAAGACCATGAACCAAGAGATTATGAATCTTTTCAATCCGACGACGCCGGCCCAGGTCTTCGACCAGATCCGGATTTCGATCGCGTCCCCGGAGAAGATTCTGTCCTGGTCCTACGGCGAGATCAAGAAGCCGGAGACCATCAACTACCGCACTTTCAAGCCGGAGCGGGACGGGCTGTTCTGCGCCCGCATCTTCGGGCCGATCAAGGACTACGAGTGCTTGTGCGGCAAGTACAAGCGGATGAAGTACAAGGGCATCATCTGCGAAAAGTGCTCGGTCGAAGTCACGCTGTCGCGCGTCCGGCGCGAGCGCATGGGCCATATCGAGCTCGCGGCGCCCGTCGCCCACATCTGGTTCCTGAAGTCGCTGCCGTCGCGCATCGGCCTTCTGCTCGACATGACGCTGAAGGATCTCGAGCGCATCCTGTACTTCGAATACTACGTCGTGCTCGAGCCGGGTCTGACCGCGCTCAAGGACCGTCAGCTCCTGTCGGAAGATGAGTACCTGAAGGCGCAGGACGAATACGGCCAGGACAGCTTCACCGCCATGATCGGCGCCGAGGCGATCCGTGAATTGCTGAAGGGCCTCGAGCTGGAGAAGCTCGAGCTCTCGCTGCGTGCCGAGATGCAGGAGACCGACTCCGACATCAAGCACAAGAAGCTCGCCAAGCGGCTGAAGATCGTCGAGGCCTTCCGCGTCTCCGGCAACAAGCCGGAATGGATGATCATGACGGTCATTCCGGTGATCCCGCCGGACCTGCGCCCGCTGGTGCCGCTCGATGGCGGCCGCTTCGCGACGTCTGACCTCAACGACCTCTACCGCCGCGTCATCAACCGCAACAACCGCTTGAAGCGGCTGATGGAGCTGCGCGCGCCCGACATCATCATCCGCAACGAGAAGCGCATGCTGCAGGAGGCCGTCGACGCGCTGTTCGACAACGGCCGCCGCGGTCGCGTCATCACCGGCGCCAACAAGCGCCCGCTGAAGTCGCTCGCCGACATGCTCAAGGGCAAGCAGGGCCGCTTCCGCCAGAACCTGCTCGGCAAGCGCGTCGACTATTCGGGCCGTTCGGTGATCGTGGTCGGTCCCGAGCTGCGCCTGCATCAGTGCGGCCTGCCGAAGAAGATGGCGCTCGAACTGTTCAAGCCGTTCATCTATTCGCGGCTTGACGCCAAGGGCCTGTCGACGACCGTGAAGCAGGCGAAGAAGCTGGTCGAGAAGGAGCGGCCCGAGGTCTGGGATATCCTGGACGAGGTGATCCGCGAGCATCCGGTGCTCTTGAACCGCGCGCCGACGCTGCATCGTCTGGGCATCCAGGCGTTCGAGCCGGTGCTGATCGAGGGCAAGGCGATCCAGCTTCACCCGCTGGTCTGCGCCGCGTTCAACGCCGACTTCGACGGCGACCAGATGGCCGTGCACGTTCCGCTCTCGCTCGAAGCGCAGCTCGAAGCGCGCGTCCTGATGATGTCGACCAACAACATCCTGCACCCCGCGAACGGCCAGCCGATCATCGTGCCCTCGCAGGACATCGTGCTCGGCCTCTACTACGTCTCGATCATGCGCGAAGGCCTGCCCGGCGAGGGCAAGGTGTTCGGCGACATGGCCGAGCTCGAGCATGCCCTGCACTCGAAGGTCATCCACCTCCACACCAAGATCAAGTACCGGTGGGAGGGCCTCGACGAGGAAGGCAAGAAGAGCAAGCGCTGGATCGAAACCACCGCGGGCCGCGTCATGCTCGGCAACCTGCTGCCGAAGCACCCGAGGACTTCGTACGACATCATCAACAAGCTGATGACCAAGCGCGAGATCTCCGGCGTGATCGACCAGGTCTACCGGCACTGCGGCCAGAAGGAGACGGTGATCTTCTGCGACCGCATCATGGCGCTCGGCTTCTACAACGCCTTCAAGGCCGGCATCTCGTTCGGCAAGGACGACATGGTCGTGCCGGCGTCGAAGTGGAAGATCGTCGACCAGACCCGTACGCTGGCGAAGGATTTCGAGCAGCAGTACAATGACGGCCTGATCACCCATGGCGAGAAGTACAACAAAGTCGTCGACGCCTGGTCGAAGGCTGGCGAAGAAGTCGCCAAGGCGATGATGAAGGAGATCTCCTCGACCAAGAAGACGGCCAGCGGGGCGGATGCCGACATCAACTCGATCTACATGATGGCGCATTCCGGCGCGCGTGGTTCGCCGGCGCAGATGCGCCAGCTCGCGGGCATGCGCGGCCTGATGGCGAAGCCGTCGGGCGAGATCATCGAGACGCCGATCATTTCCAACTTCAAGGAAGGCCTCTCGGTGCTCGAGTACTTCAACTCGACCCACGGCGCCCGCAAGGGCCTCGCGGACACCGCGTTGAAGACCGCGAACTCCGGGTACCTGACCCGCCGTCTGGTCGACGTGGCGCAGGACTGCATCATCACGTCCAGCGACTGCGGCACCCATCTCGGCATCAAGATGCGCGCCATCATCGATGCCGGCACGGTGGTCGCCTCGCTCGGCTCGCGCATCCTGGGCCGCGTGGCCTGCGATGACGTGCGCGATCCCGCGACCAACGAGGTCCTGATCGCGCGCGGAACGCTGATGGAGGAGTCCCATGTGGACGCCGTCCAGAAGGCCGGCATCCAGGAGGTGAAGATCCGTTCGGCGCTGACCTGCGAGCTCATCAACGGCATCTGCGCCAAGTGCTACGGACGCGATCTCGCCCGCGGCACCCCGGTCAACCACGGCGAGGCGGTCGGCGTGATCGCGGCGCAGTCGATCGGCGAGCCGGGCACGCAGTTGACGATGCGCACGTTCCACATCGGCGGCGCGGCGCAGATCAACGAGCAGTCGTTCGTGGAGTCGAACTTCGACGGCAAGATCGTGATCAGGAACAAGGCAATCGCCCGCAACAGCGAAGGCCACCTGGTCGCGATGGTCCGCAACATGGTGGTTGCGATCGTCGATGCCGACGGCACCGAGCGTGCGACCCATCGCATCCAGTACGGCTCGCGCATGCATGTCGACGAGGGCGATATGGTCAAGCGCGGGCAGCGCATCGCCGAGTGGGATCCTTACACCCGTCCGGTGCTGACCGAAGTCGAGGGTACGATCGGGTTCGAGGACCTGGTCGAGGGCCAGTCGATCTCGGAGACGCTGGACGAATCCACCGGTATCGCCAAGCGCGTCGTCATCGACTGGCGATCGACGCGTGGCGGCGCGGATCTGCGCCCGGCCATCGTGGTCAAGGGCAAGGACGGCAAGGTGATGAAGCTCGCGCGTGGCGGCGATGCCCGCTACATGCTGTCGGTCGACGCGATTTTGTCGGTCGACGTCGGTGCGCAGGTGAAGCCCGGCGACATCCTGGCGCGTATCTCGACCGAGAGCGCCAAGACCCGCGACATCACCGGCGGTCTGCCGCGCGTTGCCGAACTGTTCGAGGCGCGCAAGCCGAAGGATGCGGCGATCATCGCGGAAGTGGCGGGCACCATCCGCTTCGGCCGCGACTACAAGAACAAGCGCCGCATCTCGATCGAGCCGACCGACAAGACCGAGGAGCCGCGCGAGTACCTGATCCCGAAGGGCAAGCACATCCACCTGCAGGACGGCGACATCGTCGAAAAGGGCGACTTCATCGTCGAAGGCAATCCGGCACCGCACGACATCCTGGCGATCAAGGGCATCGAGGAACTCGCTGCCTATCTGGTCAACGAAATCCAGGAGGTCTACCGGCTGCAGGGCGTGCTCATCAACGACAAGCACATCGAGGTGATTGTCCGTCAGATGCTGCAGAAGGTTGAGGTCACCGATCAGGGCGACACCGACATGATCTCGGGTGAGCAGGTCGACAAGATCGAGTTCGACGCGCTCAACACCAAGGCCAAGGAAGAGGGCAAGAAGCCCGCGACCGGAACGCCGGTGCTGCTCGGCATCACGAAGGCGAGCCTGCAGACCCGGTCGTTCTTCTCGGCGGCCTCCTTCCAGGAGACCACTCGCGTGCTCACCGAAGCCGCCGTCAACGGCAAGGTGGACCCGCTGGAAGGCCTCAAGGAGAACGTCATTGTCGGCCGGCTGATCCCGGCAGGCACGGGCGCCTCGATGGCGCGGATCCGCGAAGTCGCCATGAAGCGCGACAAGCTGATCCTCGACGAGCGCGAGAAGCAGGCGGCGATCGTGCCGTCCGCGCCCGAAGCGGAGCCGCTGGCGCTGCCGCCGGCGGAGTAATACCCCGCAAAACTACGGTACTCACGAAAAGGCCGGCTTTTTGCCGGCCTTTTTGCTGCTCTCCTCTTGTGCTGCGCTGCAGGAATGCGCTTTGTTCATCTTTCCTTCAGACAGAAAAGCGCTTCTGCTAAGAGCGGCTACGGCCGGGTGCTTCGCCCGCCCGGAAGAACGGAATCCCCATGCTTGATCTCGCAATCGTTGGTGGCGGCCCCGGCGGGCTGATGAGCGCCTGGTACCTGAAGAGGAAGCTCGGCGACCTCTGCCGCGTCACCATTTACGAGGCGTCGGACCGGCTCGGCGGCAAGATCGTCACGCGCAAATTCGATACCGCACCCGCGACCTACGAGGCCGGCGTCGCCGAGATCTACGATTATTCGATGACCGGCCCGGATCCGCTGCGCGAACTGATCCAGCATTTCGGCCTGCAGACCATCCCGATGGATGCCGAGCAGGTCCAGCTCGACGGCGAGCTCTTGAACGACGTGCGGGGCATGCGCCGCAAATATGGCGCGACGACCGCCGAGGCGATCGAAGCGTTCCGCAAGCGCTGCACCGAGATGATCTCGCCGGTCGAATACTACGAAGGCGTCGGCGCGCATGACAACGAGCATCCCTGGGCTCACAAGACCTGCGAGCAACTCCTCGACGAGGAGGTCGGGGATCCGACCGCCAAGCGCTTCTTCAAGGTGATGGCCCGCTCCGACATCGCGACCGAGAGCCACAACACCAACGGGCTCAATGCGCTGAAGAATTTCGTGATGGATATCGACGGCTATATCGGCCTGTACTCGATCCAGAACGGCAATGAGCAGCTCATCGAATGCCTGCGCTCGGAAGTCGATGCCGACATCCAGCTCAATCACCGGGTGCTGAAAGTCGGCAAGGCCGGCAACGGCCGCTACCGCCTCAACATGATGAACGGGAAGGGGCCGGAGACGCGCGATTTCGACCTCGTGCTGGTCTGCCTGCCGCATTCCTGGCTCGCCACGCTCGGCTGGGACGGCGAGGAGTTGCGCCAGTCGATGGTCAAGCACATCGCCTATTTCGACCGCCCGGCGCACTACCTGCGCGTCTCGATCCTGTTCGACGAGCCGTTCTGGGGCGAGAAGATCCCGGGCTCCTGGTTCATGTCGGAAGCGTTCGGCGGCTGCTGCGTCTACAACGAAGGTTCGCGCCATGATGTCGGCCGGCACGGTGTCCTGAACTGGCTGATCGCGGGCTCGGACGCGCTGGCCTTTGCCAATCTGACCGACCAGGAACTGATCGATGCTGCGTTGAAGTCGCTGCCAGCTTCCCTCGGCAATGCGCGCGAGCATTTCCTCGAGGGCAAGATCCACCGCTGGCTGAGCTCGGTGAACGCGCTGCCCGGCGGCCTGCCGGCGCGCGACGTCATGACCAACCATCGTCCCGAGCCCAAGGAGCATCCCGGCATCGTCGTGGTCGGCGACTATCTGTTCGATTCCACGCTGAACGGCCTGCTCGATTCGTCCGATGCCGCGACCGACATCATCCTGACCGAGATGATCCGGCTGCGCCATGCCCGCGCCCAGGCCGAGCGGCCGCTGTCGGACAAGATCGACCGCGATTATTTCGAGAATTATCGCGGGCAGGGCCCATACAGCGAGGCGTGGCGCCACTTCACCGATCCCGCGCTGCTGATGGAGATGATCCAGATCGTCTGGGGCGAGGCGAAGGGCTACAAGCTCCTAGTGGCGGGCTCGGCGAGCGGCGAACTGGTCGGCGCGCTGCGCGAGCGCGGGGTTGACGCCTGGGGCGTCGAGAACAACCGCTTCATCCACGGCAAGACACCGAAGGCGCTGCAGGAGTACAACAAGCTCGGCTCGGTCGTCGACCTGCCGTTCGAGGACAACGAATTCGACTTCGTGTTCGAGACCAGCCTCTGCCATCTCGGCGGAAAGCAGGTGGTGCGCGCGGCGCGCGAATTGCGTCGCGTGGTCAAGACCGGCCTCGTGTTCGGCTCGGTGACCTCGGACCTCGCGCCCGGCCTGATCGACCGCTACGATCTGTTGCGTGGCGTCAAGAAGCTCGCCACCTGGTGGGAGTGGTCGGAACTGTTCTTCGGCAACGGTTTTGATCTCGCCGCCCACCGTCGCGACTGCACCGAGGCGCTGTGGACCGCGGCGCGCGCCGCCAACAAGGGGCCCGGCCACTGGTACGGCGACTCCGACGCGTTGCGCTATTCGTTCTTCGATAAGGTCGAGGACGAGGATTGACCCAAGGATTGACCTGAAGATTGACCGGTGCACCGGCCGGTTCAATTGCTTTGCCCAATCCTTGCTGATCGCATAGAATCGTTGGCATAGCGCGTATCGCGCTGTCGCGCTCGATTTGCGGTCATGCCGGCCGTGCAGTATCGGTTGGTTTCATGGCATCGAAGCCCCCATCATCTGACGGTCACAATCCGGTTGCGACGGATGAACTCGAGCTGAAAAAGAAGCTCGGGGCGAATGCCGATTCCGCTACGTCCAGGCCCGGCGGCAAGCCTTCGTCGACATCACCGCTTCCCGACGATGATGACGAAGCCGACGCCGAGAACGAAATCGAGCTCGATGACGATGATGAGGACGAGGACCTCGTCGTCTTCACCGCCAAGGAAGCCGCCGGCGCGCTTGCCACGATCTACGGCTTCGTCAAGCCGTATCTGGCCAACTACAAGCGGATGCTGGTCTTCGTCAGCTTCGGCCTCGTGGTCGAGACGTTGTTCAACGTCATCATGCCGCTCAGCCTGAAGTTCCTGATCGACGATGCGCTCGGCGAGGAGGATTTCCAGGCACTCTACAAGATCCTCGGCGTTCTTGCCGCCGCCGGGATCATCACCTCGATCATCGCGGTCTGGTACGAACGCTGGGACGCGCGGCTTGCCGCCTGCATTATCTCCGACGCGCGGACCAAACTGTTCGAGCACGTCCAAAACCTGCCGTCGTCCTATTTCGCCCGCACCAAGCGCGGCGAGATCCTGTCGCGCTTCTCGATCGACCTTTCGGCCTTCGAGGGCTCGGTCAAGAGCTTCGCCAACAGCGCCGCCCTGCCGTTCCTTGAGCTGATCGCCGGCATCATCCTGATGCTGTTCCTGAGCTGGCAGCTTGCCGTGGTCGCGCTACTCGTGTTTCCGATCACCTTGATCGGGCCGCGGATCCTGACCCCGAAGGCGGTGCAGGCCAATTACGAGCAGAAGCTGAACGAGGCCGCGCTGCTCGGCACCGTGCAGGAGAATGTCGCGGCCCAGGCCGTGGTGAAGGCGTTCAACCTGCAGCGCCGCGCGCTCGGCTGGTTCACGATGCGCAACAACGACGTGCGACGGAAGGCAGCTTCCGCCATGTTCCTGTCGACCATGGTGGAGCGCACCGTCACCATCGCGGTGCTGCTGTTGCACCTCGTGGTGCTCGCGATCGGCGCCTATCTCGCCACCAAGGGCCAGATCACCATCGGCACCTTCGTCACCTTCGAAAGCGCATTCTGGGAGGTGTCCTACAACATCGCGCACCTGATGCACTTCATCCCGGTATCGATCCAGTCGGCGGCGGCGGTGCAGCATATGCAGGAACTCCTGGACGAGCCGACGCGCGGCGCCGACCGGCCGGGCGCGCCGGACCTGCCGCGCATCACCAATGACATCACCTTTGAGCGCGTGACGTTCCAGTACGAGGGCAGTCAGGAGCCGGTGCTGGATAATTTCAGCCTCAAGCTCAAGGTTGGTCAGCGTATCGCGATCGTCGGCCCCTCCGGCTCCGGCAAGAGCACGCTGCTCAATCTGATCCTGCGGCTTTACGTGCCGGACGAGGGCCGCGTCACCATCGACGGCGTCGATATCCGCAAGGTGACGCGTGAATCGCTGCGGCGAAGCATGGCGGTCGTGTTCCAGGAGAACATGCTGTTCAACATGTCGATCCGGGAGAACATCCGCCTCGGGAAGGAAGGCGCGAGTGACGAAGAGGTCGTGGACGCCGCGCGCAAGGCCGAGATCCATCGCTTCATCATGAGCCTGCCGCAGAAATACGACACCGTGGTCGGCGAGCGCGGCGACACGCTCTCAGGCGGCCAGCGCCAGCGCATCGCGATCGCGCGTGCCATCATCCGCAATCCGTCCGTGCTGCTGCTCGACGAAGCGACCTCGGCCCTCGACCAGACCACGGAGGCCGCGATCAATAGCACGCTGTTCAGGGTTGCCGCGGGCCGCACCATGATCTGGTCGACGCACCGGCTGACATCGGTGGTCGACATGGACGAGATCATCGTGATCTCCGGCGGCAAGGCGATCGAGCGCGGCACCCATGCCGAGCTGCTCGCCGCAAACGGCGTCTACCGCAAGCTCTGGGACGATCAGGGCCACGTCGCACACAATGCCGCTGCGCAGGCGGACGACGACGATGAAGACGATGATGAGGACGACGACGAGGAGTGATCCCTCAGCTTGATGTCGCGATCCGGTCTTGCCGGCCGGGGCGAAACGCGCCGGCGGTGGAGTAGCGGACGCCCTGCGCGAAACGGACCACGAAGCGGCCCCAGCGTCCGGCGCGCCAGGTCAGGCCATGGTCGATCGACAGCGAGCGAAGGTGGTAGGCCTTGGCAAGCGATCGTGCCTCGCAGGCCTGCTTGACCGGATCGTCGTAGAACGCCTGGATCTTCGGCACGTCCATGCCGTCGCTCGAAAGCCACGCCGGGATGTGGACGTTGCACAGCCGCTCGACGTCGGTGAAGACCTTGTCGCTACCGGTGCCGGCGGCTGGGCAAGAGGTCGAGAACGCGTCGCCGACCAGCACGACACCGGGTTGCAGATATCCTTCGGTGACGTAGAGGTCGGCGGGCCTGATCCTGATCGGCCCGGAGACCATGAAGCCGCCGGTCATGCGGGCAAGCCCCGGCATCGTGGCGAGCATGGTGGCTTCCGGCGCCTGCCTGAACTGCTGCAGCCACGGGTCGGTCATGTCGCGGTAGACCATGAGGTTGGCGCGCATCGTTCCGCCGATCGGGAACAATGTAAGATAGGCCATGCGCGCGCTCGGCCGGCCCGGCCAATAGGTCAGCGCCGGAAAATCGAACGCCGCGCGGCCGACCGGCATGACATCGAAGCCAAGCGTGATTGAATGGCACGCGCTGATGATGCGGCGCTGCATGCCGAGCGTGTGGCGCAGGCCGGTGTTCAGGCCGTTAGCGAGCACGATGAGCCGTGCCGAGATCTCCTCATTGTTCGACAGCACGATCTTCTGCCGGTCGGCGCTGTTTGAAACAGCGTAGGCCTTGGCATGGATGATCTCGACATCGCCTGGAATCTGCGCGCGCATGGTGTTGACCAGCGTGTCATAGAGGATGCCGTGCTGATCGCTGGGCTTCTTGGCGACGACGTAGCCGAACCGCGCCTCCCACACCTGGCCGTCCAGCGTCGTGGCGCGCAGCGTCTCTTCGGCAAGGCCGGTCCTGCGCAACAGCGCGAGTTGATCTCCGCCGAGCTTCTCGCAGCGCAGCTCAGGCGGATAGCTCAGATGCGGGTCGATCAGGCACGCCGAGATGCCCGCGCGTCCGAGCATCGCCGCGGCGGTCGAACCGGCGAGCCCGCCGCCGATGATGGCAACATCCGTGTAGCGCATGCGTCTTGCCTCTGATCGCAAGGCTCCATGCATGGCCGAGAATCGCAAAGGAACCCTGAACTGGTGCTTCACAATCCAGTCAGTCCCGCGTCCGCTTAATTGAAAAGCAATGTCCCGCAAACACCATGGCGCGCGGTCGAAGAGTGCGGATTTCGATGATCTCGGTAACGATTGATTCACCCAGGCTGGACATCGCCCCGCAATGGGACGAGCTGGTGCGGCGTGCGTCGTCGAACGTGTTCATGAACCCGGCCGCGCTCGCGGCGGCCGTTGCGACCGACTTTGCCCGGATACGCGTGCTGCTGGCCTGGGAGCAGGGCGCTTCGCAGCGGACGCTCGTAGGCATCTGGGCGCTACAGGTGCGGCAGGCCGTGCGATTGTGGCCAAAGGTGTCGGAAGCGCTGCCCTACACTTATGCTTTTCTCTCCAGCCCGGTCGTCGATCCGGCCTTCGCCGATCAGGTCATTCCCGCATTCCTCGCCGCCATCGAACAAGACCCGCTGCTGCCTGATGTCCTCAGCCTCACGTCGTTCGACGGGGAGTGCCCGAGCTACGCGGCCATGTCAAAATGGCTGGCCGCCCGTGGCATCGAGCCGTTGATCGTTGCAACGAGCAGCCGGCCTTTCGTGACGAAGGAATTCGGCGTGAAGCGCAGCGGCTCGACGCGGAAAAAGCTGCGTCAGGACTGGAACAGACTGTCGGCGCTTGGCGCCGTCGATGTCGTCAACGACCGGTCGCCCGGCGCGGTCCGCCAGGCGTTCGAGACGTTTCTGGCGATGGAAAAGGCAAGTTGGAAGGGTGAGCGGGGCACGGCAGTGTTATCGGATGCCCGCGATGCCGCCTTCACCAGGCAGTTGGTGCACAATCTGGCCGACCGCCAAGCCTGCTCCGTCGCCTTGCTGCAGGTCAACGGCGAGGTCGCGGCTGCGCAGGTGCTGATGTATGGCGGCGCGACCGCCTACACCTGGAAGACCGCATACGATGCCCAGTTCGCGCGATATTCACCCGGGCATCTCCTCGTCGACAAGGTGACCGATCAGCTGTTCGCGCAGCCCGAGATCGAGGCGATCAATTCCTGCGCCGCCGAAGACAGCTTCATGGCCCAGCTATGGGCCGGCCGCCGCACCATGCTCGATCTGCTCTTCGATGTCAGCGGAACGAAGTCGCTGGGCTACCGGATGGAAGCGGGCCGGCTGCTCGGCTACCATTTTCTGCGGCGTCTGCGGGACCGCCTGCGGCAGCGTCGTCGGACATCCTCCGCCAGGGCGCCGCAGGGCACCGCGAGCAAGCCGGAAAAGGAAGCGGGTGCCGCGCTGCGCGCGCCAGCAAAGGCTGGGGTCCGTCGACACCAGGCGGAAGTCGAGGGCCTTGGCCATTGAGCTGGGCGTTGTAAGCCTTCTTGGCAGGACGGAATCGTTACTCGTCAGAACACATCCAGTGTCATGACCATTCCGCCGATCTTTTCGAGACGGGCAAAATAGGCTGCGGGCTCGAGGAGCTGATAGGGAAAGTAGAGGCCAGGGGGAGTTGCCGGATTGCCGTCGAGTCCGACGAGCCGTTCGAGAACCATGGCGACGCCTAGCCCCGTCAGTGGCATCTGTCCCTCAGGATGGACAATCGCATGACGGGTGCGGAGCGGTCGGCCCGCTTGATCCTCACCGGCAAGTTCGATGACGATCTCGGTCGACATCGGCTCTCCGCGGCGGCGAGTGGAGCTCACTCCAATCGCGAGACTGAATTGAACGTTTGGCGCGCCGGTCGCGGTCGCAAGGCCGACAACGTCATAGGGGGAGAGTGCGGAGGCCTCCATCAGGGTGCCGTCGACGGCGCGGAACTTGGCCTTGGCATCGCCGCCAACGCGCCAGAGGTAGGCGCCGTCCCGACGAGCAAGCGCCGCCGGCATGGTCTTCGTTTGGCGCTCCAGGTCGGCGGCTGCCGCCGGACCGAAGGCATCCTGCTCATCGAGCAGCGCGCCGATAGCGATGTCGTGGACCCGACCGAACGCCTTGGCGAATTCGAGCGTGGGGACCGTCGTCGCGCCGACGAGCCATTCCGTGCCCAGAACGACCGGCGCGGCGTCCGGGTCGTGGATGTAGGCTGCTACTTCGGGGCCCATCTCGATAATGCCTGGAGAAATGCTGATGTGCGGCACGCTGCGTGACTGAGCGAAACGGAGCCCGGCGATCCTTTCGTCCGTAAAAAGGACGGCGACGGCGCTGACCGGGCGCTCAACGAGTCCAAGGCCATCAACGGCCAGGTCGAGCACCACACCCTCCGCACCGCCAATTTCGGTCGCGGCTTTCTTGGCCTTAGCGAGATCGCGGCCGCCGATCAGTAGCGGCTGATCGGGATGGGCGGCGCGCAGGAATCGGGCCGTCCAGCGGCCGACAATGCCGGAGCCGCCGATCAGGAGAATGGGAGCTGGCGACATTGCGGTGCCTCTCAATCCTAGCGAACATAACCTAACGTCGGTAAGTTACCATTAGTAAGTTGCTGATGGTAGGTTCTGCAAGGGGGAGATCCGGACCGTGAAACACTCTTTGAGACCGAAAGCGCATAAGGCGCTTTCCGGTCGGCTCTCGAAGGCGGATCGACGGCGCCAGTTGCTCGATATGGCCCTCGTCATTATCCGCGAAGAAGGCGCCGATCGGCTGACACTGGGACACCTGGCCGCTCGTGCCGGAGTCTCCAAGCCAATCCCGTACGAACACTTCGGCACACGATCGGGGTTGTTGATCGAACTCTACAAGTCGCTCGACAGGGAGCAGGCGAATGCCCTGCGTGAAGCGTTAAGAAGCGTTCAGCGGAACTTAGGGGATACTGCCGACGTCCTCGCGACCGCCTATATCCACTGTTCCGCAGATACGAGTGGCGAATGGCACGCGGTGGGTGCGGCGCTGTCGGGCAGCGGGGAAATGGGCGCGGTGCACCAGGAGCTGATCGATGGGTACGTCCAGCTGTTCGTATCGGCGCTTGAGCCGCACAGCACGTTGCCGCCCGATGAACTACAACGGCGCTGTGTCGGCCTTGTCGGGGCGGGCGAAGCGCTCTCGGTCATGATGATCCGTGGTCATTGCAGCGAGAAGGAAGCTGCTGGAGCATTCTCCTCGCTGATTCGAGGCGGACTTTGCGCACCTTCGCCGCAACCGTAACGCGATCGGGGTGAAGCTTTTTTGACTTGTCGCGGCAGCGCGAGCGACAGGCCTTGGGCGACGTGGATATCAACGCACGCGCCTTGGTTGGATCGCAAGCTGCATCGGTCCGCGCGAATCGCTCGATCGGTGCGCCGCCGCCAGCTTCTCGAAGCGGAAATCTGGCGGACAGACATCCTGCAAATCGACCGGGATGGTCGAATGCCGGCCGGCCAAGCATGGCGGCTGCCGTGGAGTTGGCCACTCGCTGCCGATGATCGCAAGGCGGTACAGGGCAGGGGCTAAGCGCGTTCTTTGCGCCGGAAATGGCAAACAAGGCTTATTTTGCGCGAATCTTTGGTTGAGAGCCGCCTAAAAGCTGCTTCAGGCTATTTATGTCCGGATAAAATAGTCGGCCGACTCGCTCGGAAAGTGGGGCAGTAGACTTTGCGATTTTCACTCGCGCTGAGCGCGCGAAAGTGCCAAATCCATATGCAGCAGAGGCGTTTCTCGTATTGTCGTTTTGCTTGACTTCACTATCTACCGCTTATACAAGGCGCGAACTTAACGACAGGCGGTGAGCTACGCCAGCGTCGGAACGGAACACCCTATCAGACCTACTGGACTGAGGCGGGCACCAACCTCGACGAATGCCGCTCAAACGCTGTCGATGATAGCTAGGCAATGCCAGGGCGATTTTTGTTCTCTTGAGCGCGTTCTCTTGAGAGTGAACTCGGACGCATGACCTCGGTTTTCAGCCGGACAGCGAGAGCTGATCGGTCGTGATCGCGGTCCTCTGTGGGGTCAAGCGCTTTCCGCTCAGCAATGAGTGGTAGGCGCGATTTCGTTTTGCGCGAACGGTTTTCGTGTGAGGCGGCCGGACGGGCGGTTCGTTCCCGTGAAGAATTTGCGGAGCCAGTGAGGTTCCGCGCGAACTTGAAGGGTGAAGGCTGACATGCCGACGATCAACCAGCTGATCGCAAAACCACGGGAAGTGCAGAAGTCGCGCAAGAAGGTGCCGGCGCTGCAGCAGTCGCCGCAGAAGCGCGGCGTGTGCACGCGCGTCTACACGACGACCCCGAAGAAGCCGAACTCGGCGCTTCGTAAGGTCGCCAAGGTGCGTCTGACCAATGGGTTCGAGGTGATCGGTTACATCCCGGGTGAGGGCCATAACCTTCAGGAGCACTCGGTGGTCATGATCCGCGGCGGCCGCGTCAAGGACTTGCCGGGCGTGCGCTATCACATCCTCCGCGGCGTGCTGGATACCCAGGGCGTCAAGAACCGTAAGCAGCGTCGTTCGAAGTACGGCGCCAAGCGTCCGAAGTAAGCGGGAACAGGTAAGATGTCGCGTCGTCACTCTGCAGAAAAGCGTGAAGTGCTTCCGGACCCGAAGTTCGGGAACATCATCATCACCAAGTTCATGAACTCGGTCATGTACGCCGGCAAGAAGTCGGTCGCCGAGAACATCGTCTATGGCGCGCTCACCATGATCGAGGCCAAGACCAAGCAGAACCCGCTCGGCGTGTTCGAGCAGGCGCTTGAGAACGTCATGCCGACCATCGAGGTGCGTTCCCGCCGCGTCGGTGGTGCGACCTATCAGGTGCCGGTGGAAGTCCGCTCGGTGCGCCGGCAGGCGCTCGGCATCCGCTGGCTGATTTCGGCCGCGCGTGAGCGTAACGAGAAGACCATGACGGAGCGGCTCTCGGCGGAGCTGCTTGATGCGTCGAACAATCGGGGAAACGCCGTCAAGAAGCGTGAAGACGTGCACCGGATGGCGGAAGCCAACCGCGCCTTCTCGCACTATCGCTGGTAAGGCGAACAACGGAATTTAAGGAACAGCCCCATGCCCCGCCAACATGCCATCGAGGACTATCGCAACTTCGGTATCATGGCGCATATCGACGCCGGCAAGACCACGACGACCGAGCGCATCCTCTATTATACCGGCAAGAGCCACAAGATCGGCGAAGTGCACGAAGGTGCCGCGACGATGGACTGGATGGAGCAGGAGCAGGAGCGTGGCATCACCATCACCTCGGCTGCGACCACCGCGTTCTGGAACGGCAAGCGCCTGAACATCATCGACACTCCCGGCCACGTCGACTTCACCATTGAAGTTGAGCGCAGCTTGCGTGTGCTCGACGGCGCCGTGTGCGTGCTCGATTCCAACCAGGGCGTCGAGCCGCAGACCGAAACCGTCTGGCGCCAGGGTGACAAGTACAAGGTTCCGCGCATCGTCTTCGCCAACAAGATGGACAAGACCGGTGCCGACTTCTTCAAGTGCCTGTCCGACATCGTCGACCGCCTCGGCGCCAAGCCGATCGCAATCCAGCTGCCGATCGGCGCCGAGAACAACTTCAAGGGTCTCGTCGACCTCGTGAAGATGAAGGGCGTCATCTGGAACGACGAGTCGCTTGGCGCCAAGTTCGACTATGTCGACATTCCGGCGGATCTCGCCGACCAGGCCAAGGAATACCGCGAGAAGATGGTGGAAGCCGCCGTCGAGCTCGATGACGACGCCATGGCTGCCTATCTCGACGGCAAGGAGCCGGACGAGGCGACGCTGAAGCGGCTGATCCGCAAGGCCGTGCTGACTGGTGCGTTCTATCCGGTGCTGTGTGGCTCCGCGTTCAAGAACAAGGGTGTGCAGCCGCTGCTCGACGCCGTCGTCGACTATCTGCCGTCGCCGCTCGACGTGCCCGCGATCAAGGGCACCGACGACAAGGGCAACGAGGTCGTTCGCAAGGCTGACGACAAGGAGCCGCTGGCGCTGCTCGCGTTCAAGATCATGGACGACCCGTTTGTCGGCACCATCACCTTCTGCCGCATCTATTCGGGCATCCTGCAGAGCGGCACCGGCGTGATCAACTCGACCCGCGAGAAGAAGGAGCGGATCGGGCGCATGCTGTTGATGCATGCGAACAACCGTGAGGACATCAAGGAAGCCTATGCCGGCGACATCGTCGCGCTGGCGGGCCTCAAGGAAGCGCGCACCGGCGACACGCTGTGCGATCCGAACCACCCGGTGATCCTGGAAAAGATGGAGTTCCCGGATCCGGTGATCGAGATCGCGATCGAGCCGAAGTCGAAGGCCGACCAGGAAAAGCTCGGTGTCGCGCTCGCGAAGCTCGCGGCGGAAGATCCGTCGTTCCGGGTGACGACCGACCACGAGTCCGGCCAGACCATCCTGAAGGGCATGGGCGAACTGCATCTCGACATCAAGGTCGACATCCTGAAGCGCACCTACAAGGTCGATGCCAATATCGGCGCGCCGCAGGTGGCGTTCCGTGAGCGCGTGACCAAGCGGGTCGAGCACAGCTACACCCACAAGAAGCAGACCGGCGGCACCGGCCAGTTCGCGGCCGTGACGCTGATCGTCGAGCCGAACGAGGCCGGCAAGGGCTACGAGTTCGAATCGAAGATCGTCGGTGGTGCGGTGCCGAAGGAATATATCCCCGGCGTCGAGAAGGGCCTCGAGAGCGTGTTGGGCTCGGGCGTGGTCGCCGGCTTCCCGGTGGTCGACGTCAAGGTGCAGCTGATCGACGGCAAGTATCACGACGTCGACTCGTCGGCTCTGGCCTTCGAAATCGCAACGCGGGCCTGTTTCCGCGAGGCGCTGCAGATGGGCAAGTCCGTCCTGCTCGAGCCGATCATGAAGGTCGAGGTGGTGACGCCGGAAGACTACACCGGTTCCGTCATCGGCGACCTGAACTCCCGGCGCGGCCAGATCCAGGGCCAAGACATGCGCGGCAACGCCAACGTCATCAACGCGATGGTGCCGCTCATGAACATGTTCGGTTACGTGAACAATCTGCGCTCGATGAGCCAGGGTCGCGCAACCTTCACCATGCAGTTCGATCACTACGCCGAAGCGCCGGCGAACGTGTCGGCTGAAGTCCAGAAGAAGTTTGCCTGATTATCGTTGGTTGGCAGCTAACGATTGAACGGAGAGTCAAATGGCCAAAGCAAAATTTGAGCGTAACAAACCGCACTGCAACATCGGCACCATCGGTCACGTCGACCATGGCAAGACCTCGCTGACCGCCGCGATCACCAAGATCCTGGCGGAAACCGGCGGTGCGACGTTCACCGCCTACGACCAGATCGACAAGGCGCCGGAAGAGAAGGCGCGCGGCATCACGATCTCGACCGCTCACGTCGAGTACGAGACCCAGAACCGCCACTACGCCCACGTCGACTGCCCCGGCCACGCCGACTACGTGAAGAACATGATCACCGGCGCCGCTCAGATGGACGGTGCGATCCTCGTCGTGTCGGCTGCCGACGGCCCGATGCCGCAGACCCGCGAGCACATCCTGCTCGCCCGCCAGGTCGGCGTTCCCGCGCTCGTCGTGTTCCTCAACAAGTGCGACATGGTCGACGATCCGGAGCTGCTCGAGCTCGTCGAGCTCGAAGTGCGCGAGCTGCTCTCGAAGTACGACTTCCCCGGCGACAAGATCCCGATCGTCAAGGGTTCGGCGCTGGCCGCTCTGGAAGACAGCGACAAGAAGCTCGGCCATGACGCGGTTCTTGAGCTGATGCGCAATGTCGACGAGTACATTCCGCAGCCGGAGCGTCCGATCGACCAGCCGTTCCTGATGCCGGTCGAAGACGTGTTCTCGATCTCGGGCCGCGGCACCGTGGTGACCGGCCGTGTCGAGCGCGGCATCGTCAAGGTCGGCGACGAAATCGAGATCGTCGGTCTGCGCGACACTCAGAAGACCACCGTCACCGGCGTCGAAATGTTCCGCAAGCTGCTCGATCAGGGCCAGGCGGGCGACAACATCGGTGCGCTGCTCCGCGGTACCAAGCGTGAGGAAGTGGAGCGTGGTCAGGTGCTGTGCAAGCCGGGTTCGGTCAAGCCGCACACCAAGTTCAAGGCTGAGGCGTACATCCTCACCAAGGAAGAGGGCGGCCGTCACACCCCGTTCTTCACCAACTACCGCCCGCAGTTCTACTTCCGCACCACCGACGTGACCGGTGTCGTGCATCTGCCTGAGGGCACCGAGATGGTGATGCCTGGCGACAACATTGCGATGGAAGTGCACCTGATCGTGCCGATCGCGATGGAGGAGAAGCTGCGCTTCGCGATCCGCGAAGGCGGCCGCACCGTCGGCGCCGGCGTCGTCGCCTCGATCCTCGAGTAAGAAGCGAACAGGGAATGGCGAGTGGCGAATAGGAATTTCTATTCGCTACTCGCTACTCGCCACTCACCAAAGAAAGTACGGCAATGAACGGCCAGAATATCCGCATCCGTCTCAAGGCGTTCGACCATCGTATCCTCGATACGTCGACCCGCGAGATCGTGAACACGGCGAAACGTACCGGTGCCCAGGTTCGCGGTCCCATTCCGCTGCCTACCCGCATCGAGAAGTTCACCGTCAACCGTTCGCCGCATGTCGACAAGAAGAGCCGCGAACAGTTCGAGATGCGCACCCACAAGCGCCTTCTCGACATTGTCGATCCGACCCCGCAGACCGTCGATGCTCTCATGAAGCTCGATCTGGCCGCCGGTGTCGACGTCGAGATCAAGCTCTAAGTTTTTTGGATTGAAGTCCGCGCGAGCGGACGAAAGAGAACAGGAACCACGCCGATGCGCTCCGGAGTGATCGCACAAAAGGTCGGGATGACGCGGGTCTTTACAGAGGCCGGCGAACATATTCCCGTGACCGTGCTGAAGCTCGGCAACTGCCAGGTGCTGGGCCACCGCACCACTGAACAGAACGGTTATGTCGCACTGCAGCTCGGCTCAGGCTCGCGCAAGACCGTGTACATGCCGAAGGCCGAGCGCGGCCAGTTCGCCGTCGCCAAGGTCGAGCCGAAGCGCAAGGTCGCGGAATTTCGCGTCTCCGAGGACGCATTGATTCCGGTCGGCGCCGAGATCCAGGCTGATCATTTCGTGGTCGGTCAGTTCGTCGACGTGACCGGCACCTCGATCGGTAAGGGCTTTGCCGGCGGCATGAAGCGTTGGAACTTCGGCGGTCTGCGTGCCACCCACGGCGTGTCGATCTCGCACCGTTCGATCGGTTCGACCGGTGGCCGTCAGGATCCCGGCAAGACCTGGAAGAACAAGAAGATGCCCGGCCACATGGGTGTCGATCGCATCACCACGCTCAACCTTCGCGTCGTCCAGACCGATGTCGAGCGTGGCCTGATCCTGGTCGAAGGCGCCGTTCCCGGCTCCAAGGGCGGCTGGATCAGGGTGCGCGACGCCATCAAGAAGCCGCTGCCGAAGGAAGCTCCGAAGCCCGGCAAGTTCAAGGTTGCGGGCGAGCAGGCTGCCGAGGCGCCGGCCGAGCAGGAGGGTGCGTGAGATGGAACTGAAAGTCACCACCCTGGAGGGCAAGGAAGCTGGCTCGGTCCAGCTTTCCGACGCCATTTTCGGCCTCGAGCCGCGCGCGGACATCATTCAGCGCTGCGTGCAGTGGCAGCTCAACAAGCGCCAGGCGGGCACGCACAAGGCCAAGGGGCGCGCCGAGATCTGGCGCACCGGCAAGAAGATGTACAAGCAGAAGGGCACTGGCGGTGCCCGTCACGGCTCGGCGCGCGTGCCGCAGTTCCGTGGCGGCGGCCGCGCCTTCGGTCCGGTGGTTCGCTCGCATGCGACCGACCTGCCGAAGAAGGTGCGTGCGCTGGCGCTCAAGCATGCTCTGTCGGCCAAGGCCAAGGACGGCGGCCTGGTCGTGCTCGACAGCGCTGATATCAAGGAAGCCAAGACCAAGGCGCTGGTCGGTCACTTCTCCGGCCTCGGGCTGACCAATGCGCTGATCATCGACGGCGCCGAGCTCAACAACGGTTTCGCGGCCGCGGCCCGCAACATTCCGAATATCGACGTGCTGCCGATCCAGGGCATCAACGTCTACGACATCCTGCGGCGCCAGAAGCTGGTCCTGACCAAGGCGGCCGTCGATGCGCTGGAGGCGCGCTTCAAATGAAGAATATCGATCCGCGCCACTACGACGTCATCGTCGCGCCCGTTGTGACCGAAAAGGCGACGCTCGCCTCGGAGCACAACAAGGTGCTGTTCAAGGTCGCTTCCAAGGCCACCAAGCCGCAGATCAAGGAAGCGGTCGAGAAGCTCTTCGACGTCAAGGTTAAGAGCGTGAACACGCTGGTGCGCAAGGGCAAGACCAAGGTGTTCCGCGGCAATTTCGGCTCGCAGTCGGACACCAAGCGCGCGATCGTGACCCTGGAAGAGGGCCACCGCATCGACGTGACTACCGGACTATAAGGGCGTAACGACGATGGCATTGAAAACCTATAATCCAACGACGCCGGGCCAGCGCCAGCTGGTGATGGTCGATCGTTCGGCGCTCTACAAGGGCAAGCCGGTCAAGGCGCTCACCGAGGGCAAGCAGTCGAACGGCGGCCGCAACAACACCGGGCGCATCACCGTGCGCTTCCGTGGCGGTGGCCACAAGAAGGCCTATCGCAATGTCGACTTCCGCCGCGACAAGGTGGACGTGCCGGCGATCGTCGAGCGGTTGGAATACGACCCGAACCGCACCGCCTTCATCGCGCTGATCAAGTATCAGGACGGCGAGCAGGCCTACATCCTGGCGCCGCAGCGGCTCGCCGCGGGCGACACGGTCGTGGCCGGCAGCTATGTCGACGTCAAGCCGGGCAATGTGATGCCGCTCGGCAACATGCCGGTCGGCACGATCGTCCACAACATCGAGCTGAAGATCGGCAAGGGCGGACAGCTTGCGCGCTCCGCCGGCACCTATGCCCAGATCGTCGGCCGTGACCAGGACTACGTCATCATCCGCCTGAACTCGGGCGAACAGCGCCTGGTGCACGGCCGTTGCCGCGGCGCCATTGGCGCGGTGTCGAATCCGGATCACATGAACATCTCGATCGGCAAGGCCGGTCGTACCCGCTGGCTCGGCTGGCGCCCGCACAACCGCGGTGTCGTCATGAACCCGATCGACCATCCACACGGCGGCGGTGAAGGCCGCACCTCGGGCGGCCGCCACCCGGTGACCCCGTGGGGCAAGCCGACCAAGGGCAAGAAGACGCGGTCGAACAAGTCGACCAACAAATTCATTCTCCTAAGCCGCCACAAGCGGAAGAAGTAAGGAACGCCGGACATGGTTCGTTCAGTCTGGAAAGGCCCGTTCGTCGAGGCATCGCTGCTCAAGAAGGCAGATGCTGCGCGCGCGTCCGGCCGTCACGACGTCATCAAGATCTGGAGTCGCCGCTCGACCATCCTGCCGCAGTTCGTGGGCCTGACCTTCGGCGTCTACAACGGTCAGAAGCACGTGCCGGTTTCGGTGAACGAGGAAATGGTGGGTCACAAGTTCGGCGAGTTCTCGCCGACCCGTACCTTCCACGGCCACTCTGGCGACAAGAAAGCCAAGAGGGCTTGAGGATTAAGCGATGAGCAAACCAAAGCGCGAACGTGTCCTCGCGGACAATGAGGCCAAGGCCGTCGCCCGGATGCTGCGCGTCAGCCCGCAGAAGCTCAACCTGGTGGCGCAGATGATCCGTGGCCGCAAGGCATCGGCCGCACTTGCCGACCTGCAGTTCTCGCGCAAGCGGATCGCGGTCGACGTCAAGAAGTGCCTGGAATCGGCGATTGCCAATGCCGAGAACAACCATGACCTCGAGGTCGACGATCTCGTCGTCGCCGAGGCGCATGTCGGCAACGGCCTCGTCATGAAGCGTTTTGCCCCGCGCGGCCGTGGCCGCTCGGGCCGTGTCTACAAACCGTTCTCGCATCTCACGATCGTGGTTCGTGAGGTCGAGGCCGAGGCGAGCGCTTAAGAGAAGCGCGGGAGAACAAGATGGGTCAAAAGATCAATCCGATCGGGCTACGTCTCGGCATCAACCGGACCTGGGATTCGCGTTGGTTCGCCGGCAAGGCCGAATACGGCAAGCTTCTGCACGAGGACGTCAAGATCCGCGAGATCCTGCACAAGGAGCTCAAGCAGGCGGCGGTGGCGCGGATCGTGATCGAGCGCCCGCACAAGAAGTGCCGGGTGACGATCCACTCGGCGCGTCCGGGCGTCGTGATCGGCAAGAAGGGCGCGGACATCGACAAGCTGCGCAAGAAGGTCGCCGACATCACGGCTTCTGACGTCGTCATCAACATCGTCGAGATCCGCAAGCCGGAGCTCGATGCGACGCTGGTCGCCGAATCGATCGCGCAGCAGCTCGAGCGTCGCGTTGCGTTCCGCCGCGCCATGAAGCGCGCGGTGCAGTCGGCGATGCGTCTCGGCGCCGAAGGCATCCGCATCAACTGCTCGGGTCGGCTCGGCGGTGCTGAAATCGCGCGCATGGAATGGTACCGCGAGGGCCGGGTGCCGCTGCACACGCTGCGTGCTGACGTCGACTACGGCGTTGCCACCGCATTCACCACCTTCGGCACCTGCGGCGTCAAGGTCTGGATCTTCAAGGGCGAGATCCTCGAGCACGATCCGATGGCCCAGGACAAGCGGATGGCCGAGGGCGACAGCAGCCCGCGGTCGCGCCGCGACGCCGCCTAACGGCAAATGAGAGTTTGAGGGCTTAACGCCATGATGCAACCAAAGAAAACGAAGTTCCGGAAGGCGCATAAGGGCCGGATCCACGGCGTTGCGACTTCGGGCGCGACGTTGTCCTTCGGCCAGTTCGGCCTGAAGGCGCTCGAGCCGGAGCGCGTCACTGCGCGCCAGATCGAGGCCGCCCGCCGCGCGCTGACCCGCCACATGAAGCGCGCCGGCCGCGTCTGGATCCGCGTGTTCCCTGATTTGCCGGTGTCGAAGAAGCCCGCCGAAGTGCGCATGGGCTCGGGCAAGGGCGCGCCGGAATTGTGGGTGGCCCGCGTCAAGCCCGGTCGTGTGCTGTTCGAGATCGACGGCGTCACCAACCAGGTCGCGCGCGAGGCGCTGACCTTGGCCGCCGCCAAGCTGCCGATCAAGACGCGCTTCGTCGCGCGCATCGCGGAGTAAACCGAGATGGCCCAGATGAAAGTCGAGGATATCCGCGCGATGAGCGAGGACCAGAGGGAGGACGCGATCCTCAATCTGAAGAAGGAGCGGTTCAACCTGCGCTTCCAGCGCGCCACCGGTCAGCTCGAGAACACCTCGCGGCTGAAGGAAGCGCGCCGCGACATCGCCCGTATCAAGACCATCGCCGCGCAGCAGCGCGCGAAGAAGAAGTAAGAGGCCGGACATGCCGAAACGTACGCTGCAGGGCGTGGTCGTCAGCGACAAGCAAGCCAAGACGGTGGTGGTGCGCGTCGATCGCCGCTTCACCCATCCGATCTACAAGAAGACGATCCGCCGTTCGAAGAACTATCACGCGCACGACGAGAGCGACCAGTTCAAGCCGGGCGACACGGTGTGGATCGAGGAAAGCAAGCCAATCTCGAAGTTGAAGCGCTGGATCGTGATCCGGGGCGAGCAGAAGCAAACGGCCTGACGCACATCCGGCTTCGAAGCCGGAGAATGTCAGGAAAATTTTGAGCGCGAGTGAAGCGCAGAAAGAGGACGAGGTGCATCAATGATTCAGATGCAGACCAACCTCGACGTGGCCGATAATTCAGGCGCACGCCGTGTCATGTGCATCAAGGTGCTTGGAGGCTCCAAGCGCCGCTATGCCACCGTGGGCGACATTATCGTTGTGTCGATCAAGGAAGCCATTCCGCGTGGCAAGGTGAAGAAGGGCGACGTCATGAAGGCGGTCGTGGTGCGGGTCCGCAAGGACATCCGCCGCCCCGACGGCTCCGTCATCCGCTTCGACCGCAATGCCGCCGTGCTGGTCAACAACCAGTCCGAGCCGGTCGGCACCCGTATCTTCGGGCCGGTGCCGCGCGAGCTGCGCGCCAAGAACCACATGAAGATCATCTCGCTTGCGCCGGAGGTGCTGTGATGGCTGCCAAGATCCGCAAGGGTGACAGGGTCATCGTGCTGACCGGCCGCGACAAGGGCCGCACCGGCGAAGTGTTCGAGGTGCGTCCGGCGGAAAACACCGCGCTGGTGCGCGGCGTCAACATGGTGAAGCGTCACCAGAAGCAGACCCAGAACCAGGAGGGCGGCATCATCTCCAAGGAGGCGCCGGTCCACCTCTCCAACGTCGCGTATGTCGGCAAGGACGGAAAGCCGACCCGCATCGGGTTCAAGATTCAGGCTGATGGCAAGAAGGTTCGCATTGCCAAGAGCTCGGGAGCAGAGATCGATGGCTGAGACCGCTTATGTGCCGCGCTTGCGCACGGAATACGACAGGAACATTCGCGGCCTGCTGACCGAGAAGTTCGGCTACGAGAACGCGATGCAGGTGCCGCGGCTGGACAAGGTCGTGCTCAACATGGGCGTCGGCGATTCCGTCAACGACCGCAAGAAGGCCGAGACCGCTGCCGCCGAGCTGACGCAGATCGCCGGCCAGAAGGCGATCGTGACTTATTCGCGGGTTGCCATCGCGACCTTCAAGCTGCGCGAGAACCAGCCGATCGGCTGCAAGGTCACGCTGCGCAAGTCCCGCATGTACGAGTTCATCGATCGCCTGGTCACCGTCGCGCTGCCGCGCGTGCGCGACTTCCGCGGGCTGAACCCGAAGAGCTTCGATGGCCGCGGCAACTATTCGCTCGGCATCAAGGAGCACATCATTTTCCCCGAGATCGACTTCGACAAGGTCTCGGAAGCGCGGGGCATGGACATCACCGTGTGTACCACGGCCAAGACCGACGACGAGGCTCGCGCCTTGTTGACCGCTTTCAATTTCCCGTTCCGGCAGTGAGACGCTGACGAACAGCCTCTCAAACGCGGAAACGTAAGGAGCCACGCATGGCAAAGAAGAGTGCAGTCGAGAAGAACAACCGGCGCAAGCGGATGGCCAAGAACGCCGCCGCCAGTCGCGCCCGGTTGAAGGCGATCATCGCCGACAAGACCAAGCCGATGGAAGAGCGTTTCGCGGCGACCCTGAAGCTTGCGGAAATGCCGCGCAACTCGTCGCCGACCCGGATCCGCAACCGTTGCGAGCTCACGGGCCGTCCGCGCTCGAACTATCGCAAGAACAAGCTGTCCCGCATCGCGCTGCGCGAGCTCGGC
The DNA here is from genome assembly GCF_059512365.1 of Bradyrhizobium sp. Ses1. Classification (NCBI taxonomy): domain Bacteria; kingdom Pseudomonadati; phylum Pseudomonadota; class Alphaproteobacteria; order Hyphomicrobiales; family Nitrobacteraceae; genus Bradyrhizobium; species Bradyrhizobium sp. Ses1. The sequence continues at coordinate 22,760 of NZ_JCAMOQ010000031.1, read as the reverse complement.
TCCAAGGGCCTGATCCCGGGCCTCGTGAAGTCGAGCTGGTAAGGAGGGTCGGAAGATGTCAACGCACGATCCGATCTCAGATCTCATCACCCGCATCCGCAACGCGCAGATGCGCTCGAAGTCCAAGGTCACGACCCCGGGCTCGAAGATGCGCCAGAACGTGCTCGAGGTGCTGAAGGCGGAAGGCTATATCCGCGGCTACGCCAGCGTCGAGCATTCGTCCGGCCGCAGCGAGCTCGAGATCGAATTGAAGTATTTCGACGGCGAGCCGGTCATCCGCGAGATCGAGCGCGTGTCGAAGCCGGGCCGCCGGGTCTACACGTCGGTGAAGAACCTGCCGCGCGTGAACAACGGTCTCGGCATCTCCGTTTTGTCGACGCCGAAGGGAATCATGGCTGACCACGAAGCGCGCGACGCGAATGTGGGCGGCGAAGTTCTCTTCACGGTGTTCTGAGGAAGGATTGAGCCATGTCACGTATTGGCAAGAGGCCTGTGGCGATCCCGTCGGGTGTGACGGCGACTGTCGACGGGCAGACGGTGAAGGTGAAGGGGCCGAAGGGCCAGCTTCAGTTCGTCGTGCATGACGACGTCGAGGTGAAGTTCGAGAACGGCCAGGTCAAGGTCGCTCCGCGTGTGAAGACCAATCGCGCGCAGGCGATGTACGGCACCGCGCGTGCCCAGGTCGCCAACCTGGTCGAAGGCGTCACCAAGGGCTTTGAGAAGAAGCTCGAGATCACCGGCGTCGGCTACCGCGCCGCGATGCAGGGCAAGAACCTGCAGCTCGCGCTCGGTTACAGCCACGACGTCGTCTACCCGATCCCGGAGGGCATCTCGATCGCGGTGCCGAAGCCGACCGAAATCACGGTCTCGGGCATCGATCCGCAGCGCGTGGGGCAGGTCGCGGCCGAGATCCGCGCCTATCGTCCGCCGGAGCCTTACAAGGGCAAGGGTGTGAAGTACGCCAACGAATTCATCTTCCGCAAGGAAGGCAAGAAGAAGTAACGGAGCCGGTCATGTCACTGAAGGTTACCAATGCCCGGCGCAAGCAACGCGTGCGCTTGGCGCTGCGCCGTTCCGGGGGCGGGCGTCCGCGTCTGTCGGTGTTCCGCTCGTCCAAGCACATCTACGCCCAGGTGATCGACGATCAGAAGGGCGAGACGCTGGCGTCGGCCTCCTCGCTGGAGAAGGCGATGCGCGATGGCGGCAACACGGGTGCGAATATCGACGCAGCCAAGGCCGTCGGCAAGCTGCTTGCCGAGCGTGCCACGCAGAAGGGCGTCAAGGAAGTCGTGTTCGACCGTGGCGCCTATCTCTATCACGGGCGCGTCAAGGCGCTTGCCGATGCAGCCCGCGAAGGCGGACTGAGCTTCTGAGCAGGTTTCGAGCGGATATTAGGACTGAGGCATAAGCCTTTCTAGAGATTGGAAAACACCATGGCAGAACGCGAACGCGGCGGACGCGAACGGAGCAGGGAGCGCGAGGAGCGCGACAGCGAGTTCGTCGACAAGCTCGTGCACATCAATCGCGTGGCAAAGGTCGTGAAGGGCGGCAAGCGCTTCGGCTTTGCGGCGCTGGTCGTGATCGGCGACCAGAAGGGCCGGGTCGGTTTCGGCCACGGCAAGGCGCGCGAAGTGCCGGAAGCGATCCGCAAGGCGACCGAATCCGCCAAGCGCAATCTGACCCGCGTGGCGCTGCGCGAAGGCCGCACGCTGCATCACGACATCGCCGGCCGTCACGGCGCCGGCCGCGTCTACCTGCGTGCCGCGCCGGCCGGTACCGGCATCATCGCCGGCGGCCCGATGCGTGCGGTGTTCGAGACGCTCGGCATCCAGGACGTGGTCGCGAAGTCGATCGGTTCGTCGAATCCGTACAACATGGTCCGCGCCACCTTCGACGCGCTGAAGAACCAGGATTCGCCGCGCTCGGTCGCTGCGCGCCGCAACATCAAGGTGTCCACGCTGCAGGCCCGCCGCGTCGGTGGCGATGCCGAAGTGGTGGCTGAATAACTCGCGCTAAACCAGCGCGCTATCTGGAGTTTTAAGAGATGGCCCAGGCCGCAAAGACGATCAAGGTCGAGCAGATCGGCAGCCCGATTCGCCGCCATCATTCGCAGCGTTCGACGCTGATCGGCCTCAAGCTCAACAAGATCGGCCGGGTTGCCGAGCATCAGGACACCCCTGAGGTTCGCGGCATGATCAGCAAGGTTCAACACCTCGTCCGCGTCGTCGGCGAGGGTTAAGACAGACAAGGAGAAGGGCGATGAAGCTCAGCGAGATCGCCGACAATCCCGGTTCGCGCAAGAAGCGCATGCGCATCGGCCGCGGTATCGGTTCGGGCAAGGGCAAGACCGGCGGCCGTGGCGGCAAGGGCCAGACCGCGCGTACCGGTGTGCGCATCAAGGGCTTTGAAGGCGGGCAGATGCCGCTGCATCGCCGCCTGCCGAAGCGCGGGTTCAACAACATCTTCAGGCTCGATTTCGCGGAAGTTAATCTCGACCGGCTGCAGCAGGCGGTCGACGCCAAGCAGATCGACACTGGTGCGGTCGTGAACGCGGAAGCGCTGGTGAAGTCGGGCGTGCTGCGCCGCGCCAAGGACGGCGTGCGGCTGCTCGGCCGCGGCGAGCTCACGGCCAAGCTCAACATCGAGGTGCATGGCGCTTCCAAGTCCGCGATTGCGGCGGTGGAGAAGGCCGGCGGTACGGTGAAGATCCTGGCGCCCGCCAAGAAGGAAGACGGCGAGGCGGCGTAACATCTGCGTCATTGCCTGGCTCGCGCAGGCAGGGACGGCAGAGAACGTTGGACTTATCGAAGCCGAGCACCAAATAATGTCCGGTGTCCGCCGATGATCCCACGGGGACGTCGGCGGGGCCTCCGGGAGAAAGCCGAAACATGGTCTCAGCAGCGGAACAACTCGCGTCCAACCTCAATTTCGCAGCGCTCGGCAAGGCCGAAGAGCTGAAGAAGCGCATCTGGTTCACGCTGGGTGCGCTGCTTGTTTATCGGCTCGGCACCTACATCCCGCTACCCGGGATCGACCCCAACGTGTGGGAGCAGGTGTTCCGCTCCCAGGCCGGCGGCATCCTCGGCATGTTCAACATGTTCGCCGGCGGCGGCATCCACCGCATGGCGATCTTCGCGCTGAACATCATGCCGTACATCTCGGCATCGATCATCATCCAGCTCCTGACCACCGTCTCGCCGCAGCTCGAGGCCCTGAAGAAGGAAGGCGAGGCCGGCCGCAAGATCCTGAACCAGTACACGCGCTATCTCACCGTGATCCTGGCCGCGTTCCAGTCCTACGGCATCGCGGTGGGCCTCGAGGGCGCCGGCAACGTCGTCACCGACCCCGGCATGTTCTTCCGCCTTTCGACCGCGATCACGCTGACCGGCGGCACCATGTTCCTGATGTGGCTCGGCGAGCAGATCACCTCGCGCGGCATCGGCAACGGCATTTCGCTGATCATTCTGTCCGGTATCGTCGCGGAACTGCCGTCGGCGCTGGCCAACATGCTCGAACTCGGCCGCCAGGGCGCAATGTCGACCGGGCTGATCCTGGTCGTGATCGTGATGGCGGTCGCCGTGATCGCCTTCATCGTGTTCATGGAGCGCGCGCAGCGCCGCCTCCTGATCCAGTATCCGAAGCGTCAGGTCGGCAACAAGATGTTCGAGGGCCAGTCCTCGCATCTGCCGCTCAAGCTCAATACGTCGGGCGTGATTCCGCCGATCTTCGCGTCCTCGCTGCTGCTGCTTCCGACCACGGTAGCGAACTTCAACGCCGGCTCGGGCCCGGAATGGATGCAATGGATCACCACCCAGCTCAGCCATGGCCGGCCGCTGTTCCTGGTGCTCTATCTTGCGCTGATCGTGTTCTTCGCCTTCTTCTACACGGCGATCGTGTTCAACCCGACCGAGACCGCCGACAACCTGAAGAAGCATGGCGGCTTCATCCCCGGCATCCGGCCCGGCGAGCGCACCGCAGAATATATCGACTATGTGCTGTCGCGCATCACTGTGGTTGGCGCGATCTATCTTGCGATCGTATGTCTCATCCCGGAGATTCTGATTTCCTACGCCTCCGTGCCGTTCTACTTTGGCGGTACCTCGCTTCTGATCGTGGTCAGCGTGACCATGGATACGGTGGCACAGGTTCAGGGCTATCTGCTCGCCCATCAGTATGAAGGGCTGATCAGAAAGTCCAAGCTCAGGGGCCGTCGCCGCTGATAGAGCGGAACGCGGGCGGCGCGAAAGTCAAAACCAAGGGTGTGCGGATCGCGCTCACCAAGCCGGGGGGCGAAAAACTCATGAGATTGATCCTTTTGGGGCCGCCGGGCTCGGGCAAGGGGACCCAGGCCCAGCGGCTGGTTCAGAAGCACGGTATTGTCCAGCTCTCGACCGGCGAGATGTTGCGCGCCGCGGTTGCCGCCGGCACGCCCATCGGGCTGCAGGCCAAGGACATCATGGCCGCGGGCGGGCTGGTGCCCGACGAGATCGTGGTCGGCATCATCTCCGATCGAATCGATCAGGCCGATGCCAAAAACGGCTTCATCCTCGACGGCTTTCCGCGCACGGTTCCGCAGGCCGAGGCGCTGGATGACCTCTTGAAGAAGAAGCGCCTCAAGCTCGATGCTGTGGTCGAGCTTCGCGTCAATGAGAGCGCGCTACTCGAGCGGGTAGAGAAGCGCGCCGCCGAGACGCGGGCGCGCGGCGAGGAAGTCCGCGCCGACGATACGCCGGAAGTGCTGACCAAGCGGCTGGCGAGCTACCGCGCCCAGACCGAACCCCTGATTCACTATTATTCCGAGCGCCGCAAGCTGCTTACCGTAGATGGCATGATGACCATCGAGCACGTTACGAGCGAGATCAACCGGATCCTGGAAGCGCTCGGCGCCACGGAACCCAAGGCTGCACGGCGTGCCGCTCCAGCGAAGCGTTCTGGGTCTGGAACCGCCCGGAAGGGAACCAAGGCGCCTGCCAAGAAGGCGGCCGCCAAGGCCAAGGGGGCTGGCAAGGCCAAGGGGCCGGCAAGGCAACCAAAAAGGCCGCCACCTCGGCCCGGAAGGCCCGCAAAACGGTCTCAAAGGCCGCCAAGGCGAGGGGCGTCGGCAAGGCCAAGAAGACGGTAAGGCAGGCCGCCAAACGGCCCGCAAAAAAGCTCACGAAAAAGCGAGCTAAGCGCTAGGAGCGGTTGACGAAACCGACATGAATCCTTTAATAAGCCTCGCATCCAAGTCGGATAGTTTTATGACGATGCCGGGCCCCGAAGGAACGAGGGGAGGGCGTCGTGTTCGCGTTTGTGGACACCTGCCCGAGATAGCAGAGATCTAGGAAGCACCGATCCCAGGAGATCGGCGACAGGAGAGAAGGCCGTGGCCCGTATTGCCGGCGTGAATATCCCAACCAACAAGCGCGTGCTGATCGCGCTTCAGTACATCCATGGCATCGGCCAGAAGAACGCGGCCGACATCGTGGAGAAGGTCAAGATCCCGCTGGACCGTCGCGTCAGCCAGCTCACCGACCAGGAAGTGCTGCAGATCCGCGAAGTGATCGACCGCGACTATGTTGTGGAAGGCGACCTTCGCCGCGAGACCGGCATCAACATCAAGCGGCTGATGGACCTCGGCTGCTATCGCGGCCTGCGCCATCGCCGTGGCCTGCCGGTGCGCGGCCAGCGCACCCACACCAATGCGCGTACGCGCAAGGGGCCGGCCAAGGCGATCGCCGGCAAGAAGAAGTAAGTTTGCGAATAGCGATTGGCGTTGGCGAAGAGAATCATTCGCCATGCGCCATTCGCGTTTTGAGGTGTAGCCGCTGGCATTACGGCGGCGTTGAGATCATAGGAAAGGTTTGGAATGGGCAAGGAAGCCACCCGCGTACGCCGCCGCGAACGCAAGAACATCGCCTCCGGCATCGCGCATGTGAATTCGTCGTTCAACAACACCACGATCACCATCACCGACGCGCAGGGCAACACCATTGCCTGGTCTTCCGCGGGCACGATGGGTTTCAAAGGGTCGCGCAAGTCGACTCCGTATGCCGCACAGGTCGCGGCGGAGGACGTTTCCAAGAAGGCGCAGGAACACGGCATGCGCACACTGGAAGTCGAAGTCGCCGGTCCCGGTTCGGGCCGCGAGTCGGCGCTCCGCGCGCTGCAGGCCGCGGGCTTCACCGTCACCTCGATCCGCGACGTGACGACGATCCCGCACAATGGTTGCCGTCCGCGCAAGCGTCGGCGCGTCTGATTGTTGGTCGCGGGGCGGCTTTGCCGTCTCGCGATTGTTTTTGGAATTGACCGCGCGGACTAATCCGCGACGCCAGTAAGTTGATGTCGACTGGCCCAAATCGACTCACCAATGGGTGACACAGTGACGATCCAGAAGAATTGGCAGGAACTTATCCGACCAAACAAGCTGCAGGTGACGGCCGGCTCCGATGCCGCGCGGTTTGCGACCATTGTCGCCGAGCCGCTTGAGCGCGGCTTCGGCCAGACGCTCGGCAACGCGCTGCGCCGCATCCTGTTGTCCTCGCTGCAGGGCGCTGCCGTGCAGTCAGTGCACATCGATGGAGTGCTGCACGAGTTCTCCTCGATCGCGGGCGTCCGTGAGGACGTCACCGACATCGTCCTCAACATCAAGGACATCTCGATCAAGATGCAGGGCGAAGGCCCCAAGCGGATGGTCGTGAAGAAGCAGGGTCCGGGCGTTGTGACCGCCGGCGACATCCAGACCGTCGGCGACGTCGTGGTGCTCAATCCGGATCTCGTGCTCTGCACGCTGGATGATGGCGCGGAGATCCGCATGGAGTTCACGGTCTCGACCGGCAAGGGTTATGTGCCCGCCGAGCGCAACCGTCCCGAGGACGCGCCGATCGGCCTGATTCCGGTCGACAGCCTGTTCTCGCCGGTCCGCAAGGTCTCCTACAAGGTCGAGAACACCCGCGAGGGCCAGATCCTCGACTACGACAAGCTGACGATGACGATCGAGACCAACGGCGCGATCACGCCGGATGATGCCGTGGCCTATGCCGCGCGCATCCTGCAGGACCAGCTCAACGTGTTCGTCAACTTCGAGGAACCGCGCAAGGAAGTCGCGCAGGAGATCATCCCCGATCTCGCCTTCAACCCGGCGTTCCTCAAGAAGGTCGACGAGCTCGAACTGTCGGTGCGTTCGGCCAACTGCCTGAAGAACGACAACATCGTCTATATCGGCGACCTCGTGCAGAAGTCGGAAGCGGAAATGCTCCGCACCCCGAACTTCGGCCGCAAGTCGCTGAACGAGATCAAGGAAGTGCTGGCCCAGATGGGGCTGCATCTCGGCATGGAAGTGCCGGGCTGGCCGCCGGAGAACATCGACGAACTCGCCAAGCGCTTCGAGGATCATTACTGATCCGGGATCATTACTGAGTTTTCGTCGTTCCGGGGCGATGCGGGAGCATCTAACCCGGAACCTCGAGATTCCGGATCGCCGCTTCGCGACGTCCGGAATGACTTGGGGCGAACACAGGAAGCCCACCTGGAAACATGTCCGACGAACCGTCGTGGCACAGAGAGTTAAGGAATAGATCATGCGTCACGGAAGGGTTCATCGGAAGCTCAATCGCACGGCCGAGCATCGGCGCGCGATGTTCGCCAACATGGCTGCGGCCCTGATCAAGCACGAGCAGATCGTCACCACGCTGCCGAAGGCCAAGGAGCTGCGCCCGATCGTCGAGAAGCTGGTCACGCTCGGCAAGAAGGGCGGGCTGGCGCTGCGCCGCCAGGCGATCTCGGAGCTGCGCGACGTCGACATGGTCAAGAAGCTGTTCGACACGCTGGCGCCCCGCTACAAGGATCGTCAAGGCGGCTACACCCGCATCATCAAGGCCGGCTTCCGCTACGGCGACAACGCCGCGATGGCCGTGATCGAGTTCGTCGACCGCGATGTCGACGCCAAGGGCAAGGATTCCGGCCCGGTGCAGGAAAAGGAAGCCGAGGCGGCGTAAGCCTTCTCCGGCCTGGTTTTCAGAAAGCGGCGCCACCGAGCGCCGCTTTTTCATTTCGGTCCGTAGGATGGGTAGAGTGCAGCGAAACCCATCATTCGCTCGGCTTGTTTCGTCGCGATGGGTTTCGCTGCGCTCTACCCATCCTGCGATTCTACGATTCCGCTCGGCGACGCTTTTCATTTTTGCACGGATACGTTGGCCCGACGTCAGCCATGCTGCATCAGGCAATTGCGTCCGTATCTCGGGCTCCCGATATCTCGGTGATCGAATTTACGGAGATACAGCATGAAGATCGATCTTTCGGGAAAGACCGCGCTCGTCACGGGCTCGACTGCCGGCATTGGACTGGCCATTGCCCGCGGCCTGGCGGCAACCGGCGCGGAGGTGATCGTCAACGGCCGCAACCAGCCCAAGATCGATGCCGCCGTCGCCGCGATTCAGAAGGCGGTCGCAGGCGCCAAGGTGCGCGGCATCGCCGCCGACGTTTCCACAGCCGCGGGATGCAAAGCATTGCTATCGGCACAGCCCGATGTCGATATCCTCATCAACAATGCCGGCATCTTCGAACCGAAGAACTTCTTCGAGATTCCAGACGAGGACTGGACCCGCTTCTTCGAGGTCAACGTGATGTCAGGCGTGCGCCTGTCCCGTGGCTATATGCAGGGCATGCTGAAGCGCAACTGGGGCCGCATCGTCTTCATCGCCTCCGAATCTGCGCTCAGCATTCCGAAGGAGATGATCCAGTACGGCATGACCAAGACCGCGCAGCTTTCGATCTCGCGCGGGCTCGCTGAGCTGACCCGCGGCACGGCGGTGACCGTCAATTCGGTGATGCCTGGCCCAACCCTGTCGGAAGGCGTGGACACCTTCGTCAAGGATCTCGCCAGGCAGAACGGAGAGCCGGAGGACGAGGCGATTGCGAACTTCGTCAAGCAGCACCGCCCGACCTCGCTCCTGCAGCGCTTCGCCAGCGTCGACGAGATCGCCAACATGGTGGTCTATGTTGCTTCGAAGGAAGCCTCCGCCACCAACGGCGCCGCACTCCGCGTCGAAGGCGGCATCATCAATACCATCTGAGGGGGCTCGCGCTCCGTCATTGCGGGCGTAAGCGAAGCAATCCATAGTACCGCTTGCTGAGGCATGGATTGCTTCGTCGCTGTCGCTCCTCGCAATGACGAGGGAGAGGGCGCGGGCTCAGTTATAGGGTGGGCAAAGCGTAGCGTGCCCCACCATGACGAGCACGGCGATAGAAGGAGGGCACGCTTTACGGATCCGCACTTTTGCCGGAGGCCCGGATTGCGTAAAACCGTTCCATGAAGTTGACCCTGTCCACCCGCCACCAGCGGCTGGTTAAGATCACCTCGGCGCGCTGGCAGCGACGTGCGATCTTTCTGCTCGGTGGCATCGTTGTTGGCGCGGCCGCAGTGCTGCTGGCACAGCTCGCCGATCTGGCGCAGCAGGCTTTCGCGATGCTGCTGTCCAAGTCGCGTTATGCATCGCTTCTGGTCACGCCGATCGGCTTTGGGCTGTCGGCGTTGCTGACGGCGAGGCTGTTTCCGAACGCCCAGGGCAGCGGCATTCCGCAGGCGATCGCCGCGCGTCATCTCACCAACCAGCAGGCGAGGGAGCGGCTCGTATCCATCCGGATCGCCGTCGGAAAGATCATCCTGACCCTCTTTGGCCTGCTATGCGGGGCTTCGATCGGCCGTGAAGGGCCAACGGTCCAGGTCGGTGCGTCCATCATGTTCGCAGTCGGACGCGTGTCGCCGCGGCGGCAGCCGGGATTGATCCTGGCCGGTGCCGCGGCCGGTGTTGCGGCCGCCTTCAACACGCCGCTCGCGGGCATCGTGTTTGGCATTGAGGAGATGAGCCGCGCTTTCGAGACGCGTACCAGCAGCCTGATCATCGCCGCGGTGATTGCTGCAGGCCTGACGTCGCTCGCCCTGGTGGGCAGTTATGACTATTTTGGTACGACCGCGGTGACGTTGAACCGGGGCATCGACTGGCTCGCCATTCCCGTTTGCGGAGTCGTCGGCGGATTGATGGGCGGACTGTTTAGTCGCATCGTCATTACCATGGCGCGCGGCCTTCCCGGCTCTGTCGGACAGGCGGTACGACGCCGTCCGGTGCCATTTGCGGTGCTGTGCGGCCTCGCGGTCGCGCTGTGTGGACTTGTTTCCGGCGACACCATCTATGGCACGGGCTACTCGGAGGTGAAGGCTGCACTTGAGAGCAGCGCGCCATTGCCTGACGACTTCGGATTATTGAAGTTCCTGGCCACCGCCTTGGCAGCCGTCAGCGGCATTCCTGGCGGCATCTTTTCGCCCTCGTTGGCGGTGGGCGCCGGACTGGGCTCGAACGTGGCGTCCTTCTTTCACGGAACGCCACTGGCGGCGATCATGCTGCTCGGCATGGTCTCGTATTTCGCGGGTGTCGTGCAAGCCCCCATCACGGCGTTCGTCATCGTCACCGAGATGACCGGCGATCACACCATGGTGGTGCCGCTGATGACCGCGGCGTTGATTGCCTACGGCACCTCGCGATTGGTCTGCGAGGAAGGAATCTACCACGCGCTCGCCAAAGGCTTCATCGAGCGCTCAACGCCGGCTGCGGACGCGGCGCGTCCGCAGGTTCAGCCATGAGATGAGCGGACGCCCAGGCGCAAGGCTACCACCCCTCCAGCACGATCTTGCCGCGCGACTTGCCGCTTTCGAGCAGCGCATGCGCGCGCTTCAGATTGGCCGCGTTGATGGTGCCGAACGTCTCGGCGAGCGTGGTGCGCAATACGCCCTTGTCGATGAGGTCGGCGACATCGTTCAGCAGATGGTGCTGCGCGATCATGTCCGGCGTCTGGAACGAGGAGCGCGTGAACATCGATTCCCAGTGCACCGAGATCGCCTTGCCCTTGAACGCACTGACATTGAATTCCGGCGGGTCGTCGATCAGGCCGTACTTGCCCTGCGGCGCCATGAAGTCGGCGATCGCCTTGTAGTGCTGGTCGGTATAGGTGAGGCTGGCGACGAGGCCGACCGGCGGCAGCTTCAATTTCTCGAGCTGCTCCTTCATCGGTTTGCCATGATCGACCACCGCATGCGCGCCGAGCTCGAGGCACCATTTCTGCGACTCCGGCCGCGTCGCGGTCGCGACCACCGTCAGGCCGGTCAGCCGCCGCGCAAGCTGGATTAGGATCGAGCCGACGCCGCCGGCGCCGCCGACGATCAGCAGCGATCGCGGATCGAGGCTCTTGCCGGGCACGGCGCCCAGCCGGTCAAACAGCAGTTCCCAGGCCGTGATCGAGGTCAGGGGCAGGGCGGCGGCCTGAGCGAACGACAGCGTCTTCGGCTTCGCGCCGACGATCCGCTCATCGACAAGATGGAATTCCGAATTGGTGCCCTGGCGCAGGATCGAGCCCGCATAGAAGACCTCGTCCCCTCGCTTGAACAGGCTGACGTCGGGGCCGACAGCGTCGACTACGCCGGCCGCGTCGAAGCCCAGAATCTTGACCTCGCCCTCGGGCGGGGCGGCGCGCTTGCGCACCTTGTAGTCGACGGGATTGGCGGATATCGCCTTCACCGCGACCCGGATGTCGCGCCCTTTGGGCTCCGGTTTGGCGGCATCGAAATCGAACAGCGATTCTGCGTCCTCGATCGGCAGGGATTTCTTGTATCCGACGGCCTTCATTGCCTTCTCCCTTGTCTGGCTGCGATCTAACTCTCGCGCTGGCGCTCAGTTGGCAAGTACGGTAAATTCAGGGAACTAGTCCCTGTTTGGATACTATTGGAAGAAAGCCCATGAAACGGCGGAATTTTGCCCATCGGCCGGGCTGCGCGGTCGAGGCGACGCTCGACCTGATCGATGGCAAATGGAAGGGGGTCATCCTGTTCCATCTGTTGTCCGGGACCCAGCGGTTTGGCGAGTTGCGGCGGCGGATGCCCGGCATCACCCAGCGCATGCTGACCAAGCAACTCCGTGCGCTCGAAGAGGACAAGCTCATCATCCGCAAGGTTTATGCCGAGGTGCCGCCGCGGGTCGAATACACCGTGTCCGACATCGGCGAGAGCCTGCGGCCGGTGATCGAGATCCTGAAGCAATGGGGCGAGACTCACCGGGCGCAGCTGTCCTGTGCTCCCGCGCCCGATCCCATCGAAGCGGCGCAGACCGCCGCCTGAACGCAGCAATCGCTTCTCTCGCCACTGGCTCACGCTTATATCAAGACGATCAATTCCCGGGATTCTTGCATGATGCTCATTCGCCTAGCCGCCCTGTTGTTGATGTCTGCTGTCGCCGCGACACCGGCGCTGGCGCAGGACCGCCGCGTGCCGTCTTCGCCGGCCGAGCTGAAAATGTCCTACGCGCCGATCGTGCAGCGCGTGCAGCCGGCGGTCGTCAACGTCTACGCCGCCAAGACGGTGCAGACCCGCAATCCGTTCCTGGATGACCCGATCTTCCGCCGCTTCTTCGGCGTGCCCGGCCAGCCCGAGCAGATGCAGCGCTCGCTTGGCTCCGGCGTGATGGTCGATCCCTCCGGCCTCGTCGTCACCAACAACCACGTCATCGAGGGCGCCGATCAGGTGAAGATCTCGCTCGCCGACAAGCGCGAGTTCGAGGCCGAGATCGTGCTCAAGGACAGCCGCACCGACCTCGCGGTGCTGCGCGTGAAGGACTCGAAAGAGAAATTCGCGACGCTTGATTTCGCCAATTCCGACGAACTCTTGGTCGGCGACGTCGTGCTTGCGATCGGCAATCCCTTCGGCGTCGGCCAGACCGTGACGCATGGCATCATTTCGGCGCTCGCGCGTACGCAAGTCGGCATCACCGACTACCAGTTCTTCATCCAGACCGATGCGGCCATCAATCCCGGCAATTCCGGCGGCGCGCTGGTCGACATGACCGGGCGGCTCGCCGGCATCAACACCGCGATCTTCTCGCGCTCTGGCGGTTCGCAGGGCATCGGCTTTGCGATTCCCGCGAACATGGTGCGTGTTGTGGTGGCCTCCGCCAAGAGCGGCGGCAAGGCGGTGAAGCGGCCATGGCTTGGCGCGCGGCTGCAGGCGGTGACGCCTGACATCGCCGAGACGCTCGGGCTGAAGCTGCCAAACGGCGCACTGGTCGCGAACGTCGCGCCAAACAGCCCGGCATCGCATGCGGGGCTGAAGCCGTCGGACCTGATCGTTGCGATCGATGGCCAGACCATCGACGATCCCAACGCCTTCGACTACCGTTTTGCAACCCGTCCGCTCGGCGGCACCGCCCAGATCGACGTGCAGCGCGGCGGCAAGACCATCAAGCTCACCGTGCCGCTGGAGACCGCACCCGATACGGGGCGCGACGAGATCGTGCTGACCGCGCGCTCGCCGTTCCAGGGCGCCAAGGTCGCAAACATCTCGCCGGCGCTTGCGGACGAGCTGCATCTCGATGCCGGGGTCGAAGGCGTGGTGGTTACCGATCTCGCCGATGACGGCACGGCTGCCAATGTCGGCTTCCAGAAGGGAGACATCATCCTCGCCGTCAACAACCAGAAGATCGCGCGTACCGGCGATCTCGAGAAGGCCTCGAAAGCGACGTCGCGGATCTGGCGCATCACGCTGGTGCGAGGCGGCCAGCAGATCAACGTGACGCTCGGCGGATGAACGCGAAGCATCAGCGCGAACCCAGCACCAATCTCTTTGCCGCGGCAGGGATGGAGCAGGATGCGCCGCGTCCGCTCCCCGATCGGCTCCGTCCGCACCAGCTTTCCGACGTCGTCGGGCAGGATCACATCCTCGGCCCCGATGGCGCGCTGACGCGCATGCTGGAGACGCGCACGCTCGGCTCGCTGATCTTCTGGGGGCCGCCGGGCACCGGCAAGACCACGGTGGCGCGGCTTCTGGCCGACGCGACCGAGCTGCATTTCGAGCAGATTTCCGCGGTGTTTTCCGGCGTCGCCGATTTGAAGAAAGCGTTCGACGCGGCCCGCGCGCGGCGCGAGACCGGCAAGGGCACGCTGCTGTTCGTCGACGAGGTCCATCGCTTCAACCGCGCACAGCAGGATTCCTTCCTCCCCGTGATGGAAGACGGCACGGTGGTGCTGGTCGGCGCGACCACCGAAAATCCGTCGTTCGAACTCAACGCCGCGCTCCTGTCGCGGGCACGCGTGCTGGTGTTCCATTCGCTCGACGCCGAAGCGATCGAAAAGCTCTACGCTCATGCCGAAGAGGTCGAAGGCAGGAAGCTGCCGCTGGATGCGGAGGCGCGCGCCGTGCTGGTGCGGATGGCCGACGGCGACGGCCGCGCCGCGCTGACACTGGCCGAAGAGGTCTGGCGCTCTGCGCGGAAGGACGAGGTCTTCAACCCCGCCCAGTTGCAGGACATCCTGCAGCGCCGCGCGCCGATCTACGATAAATCCGCCGACGGCCATTACAACCTGATCTCGGCGCTGCATAAATCTGTGCGCGGCTCCGATCCGGACGCGGCGTTGTATTACTTCGCGCGCATGCTTGATGCCGGCGAGGATCCGCTGTTCCTGGCGCGGCGCGTGGTACGCATGGCGGTCGAGGACATCGGCCTTGCCGATCCGCAGGCGCTGGTGATCGCCAATGCCGCCAAGGACGCCTATGATTTTCTCGGCTCGCCCGAGGGCGAACTCGCGATCGCGCAGGCCGTGGTCTATGTCGCCACCGCGCCGAAATCGAATGCCGTCTACACCGCATTCGGTGCGGCGAAGCAGGTCGCGAAGGAGGGGGGCTCCCTGCTTCCGCCCAAGCACATCCTGAACTCCCCGACCAAATTGATGAAGTCGGAAGGCTACGGCGCCGGCTACCAGTACGACCACGATGCGCCCGACGCCTTCTCCGGCCAGGACTACTTTCCGGAAGCCCTGGGCCGTCAGACCTTTTACGATCCGCCCGACCGCGGCTTCGAGCGCGAAATCCGCAAGCGGCTGGACTATTGGGCAAGGCTGAGGAAAGAGCGGGGCGGGACGTAAGACCGCCCCGACTCTCAAATCGCTAGCTTGCCTTGGCGGGTGCGCCGGCACGCATCCAGCCGAGGATGGTTTCGAGACGCGCGACCACATCCGGGATCTCCAGGATCTGTTGCATCTTTTCGATGCCGACCTCCAGGACCTGGGCGAGGACGTCGGCGAGCACGCCCGGCTCTCGGGCGTAGCGGTAGAGCGACGGCGGCAGCACGGTGTTAGTGAAGCCTTGATACGCCTCGAAGATTTCGCGCGTGAGCGCGAAGGCTTCGGCATCGACCGCGCGTAGCTCTCCGATTGGGGCCACTTCAGCCGCCAGGAAATCATCCTCGACTGGCCTCACAATGGCGACACGTTCTGCACAAGAGACTTTCACCCGGAAGTCTCCGTTCGGAAGTTGTACGCGATGAATGATGTCCGCTATCACTCCAACCGAATAGAGCGCTTCGAAATCGGGATTGTCATCTTCGGCCCGTTTCTGGGTCACCACGACGATGCGCCCATCATTGGCCACCGCGCGATCGAGCGCCCGCCGCGTCTTGTCGCGTCCGACAAATATCCACGAGATCAATTGCGGAAAAAACACGACGTCGCGCATCGGCGCGACCGGGAAGGCTGCGTTGCCGCTGACGGAAGGCACAGATGATTTTTTCGGTGGGACCGCAACCGGCTGGCTTGACTGGATGGCCGCCGACAGCACGTTCCAGTCGTGAAAGCCCAGGGTCTTGGCGACCAGTTCAAGGCTCTCGCTGTGGCTGACGGAAATAGATTTGGTCTTGAGCGCATCGCGCAGCGTCTGCGCCATGGCCTTGGCATCGCGGAAATCGCGCATGGATCGTCCTCTGCTGTAAGCGAACGAGAAATCGTCAGGTGCTTGCGTTGCTGACTCGTTCGCCGGGGCAAAGGAAGCCGGAAGCGGCTCGATACGTTCACCATACCCTGTTCGGGCGCAAGCAGCGGGTCGTATCCACCCGCGGAAAATATGCATGGCGTTCCCGACACTGTCAACGAGTATAGGCGGCTCGTTGCACGCGTCTCGTCAAACCAACGTCACTTTTGGAGGTTTTGCGCGGGATTTGCGGCGATTTCGCCGTGACGGCCAGCCGCATTTGCGCTACGCAACACTCGACCTCTGGAGCCGAACAGCATGAGCCGCCGCGTCAAGAGACCATTGTCAAAATCGGGCGATCGTGGTGATCGCCCGAAGGGCGCGCGGCCCTTTCGCAATCGTCACGAGGGCGATCGGCCGCCGATGCACCGCGCGGGCGCAAAGCCGCCGCGCTTTGCCCAGCCGCGGCGGGAGAAATCGGCCCCGCCCGTTGCAGCAGAGCCCGCGAAAGCTGCCGCCGAGCTGCCGTTGCCGACAAAAGTCCAGACCGTCACCGTGACCGCTGACGAGAACAACATGCGCGTCGACCGGTTTCTCGAGGCGCGGTTTCCCGGGCTGTCGTTCTCCCATATCCAGCGCATCGTTCGAAAGGGCGAGCTGCGCGTCAATGGCAAGCGCGCCGACAGCAAGGACCGGTTGGAGGAGGGACAGAGCGTACGCATCCCGCCGTTGAAGCTCGATGCCCCGAAGGTGGTTGGTCAGCTCTCCGAGGCCGCGACGAAGACGCTTGCCGCGCTGAAGGAGATGACGCTGTTCGAGGACGCCGACGTGCTGGTCCTGAACAAGCCCGCCGGGCTTGCCGTGCAGGGCGGCTCCGGCACCACGCGCCATATCGACCAGATGCTGGAAGTGATGCGCGACGCCAAGGGCCAGAAGCCGCGCCTGGTGCACCGGATCGACAAGGAGACCTCGGGCTGTCTCCTGGTTGCGAAAACGCGCTTTGCCGCCACGCATCTGACCGGCGCGTTTCGTTCGCGCTCGGCGCGCAAAATCTATTGGGCGCTGGTGGCCGGCGTGCCGAAGCCGAAGCAGGGGCGCATCTCGACCTATCTTGCGAAAGAGGAGGGCGAGGACGACACGATCATGCGGATCGCCGCCCATGGCGACGAGGGCGCGAGCCACGCCGTGACCTATTACGCGGTGGTCGAAACCGCTGCGCAGAAGCTGGGGTGGGTATCGCTGAAGCCGGTCACGGGACGCACCCACCAGTTGCGCGCGCATATGGCGCATATTGGTCACGCCATCGTGGGCGATCCCAAATATTTCAATCGTGAGAATTGGGAACTTCCGGGCGGGTTGCAGAACAGGCTGCATCTGCTTGCGCGGCGCATCGTGATTCCGCATCCGCGCGGCGGAGTCATCGACGTTAGCGCGCCGCTGCCGCCGCATATGCAGCAATCCTGGAACCTGCTGGGGCTTGACACCAGCCGGTTCGACCCGATCGAGAACGCGCCGGAAGAATAATTTATTTGCGGTTTCGCCGTGGCGTTCCAACATATGCTGTATGAAGCATTCTGCGCTCTTGCTCGCGCTTGCGTTGCTGCTCGCAGCGCCCCCTGCGTCAGCACAGTTCATTGCGCCTGGCAGCAACCCGAACCTGCTTCCGCCGCCTCCCTCGCCGCCGCCGCCCCCAAAGATTGTCGCGCCGACGACGCCGATGATGCGCGGCGAACCAGAAGCTCAGTTGCAGCCACTGCCAAGTCCCCCGCAGATCGTTCAGCGACCGTGTCAGAGGCTGCCTCGACGAGGGCGCGGCTGCTGGCCTGGATCCTGCTGATCGCGCCGCCTATTCGCGCAGTTGCGCCGCCCGTGACTGACGGCTGATCTGGCCAGCTTTATTTGCAGCGGCGCCTGCCTTATCCTGCTAGCAGACGAAGCCCAACGGAAGCTCGCATGCGCGAATTGTTCGATGAAGAGGCGGGACAATCCCCGCTGGATCCGCAGGAGGCAGCGCGCCGCAACGTGCGCGCGCCGCAACGCAAGCGCTTCTATAAAGGCGCCGATGTCGCAGAAGACGAGGGCGGCTTTGCCGTGACGCTCGACGGCCGGCCGATCCGTACGCCATCGGGAAAGAAGGTGACGGTGCCCGCGCACGCAATCGCGGACGCCGTCGCGGCCGAGTGGAACGCGCAAGGAGAGACGATCGATCCGCTGACCATGCCGCTGACGCGCTTTGCCAACAGCGTCATCGAAGGCGTGGTCGATCGCGTCGACGTGGTCGCGGCCGACGTCGCAAAATATCTCGCTTCGGATCTGTTGTTCTATCGCGCCGGCCATCCGGAGGCGCTGGTCGCCCGCGAGGCCGAGCATTGGGACCCGATCCTGTTCTGGGCCGCAGATACGCTCGGCGCGCATTTCATCCTCGCGGAGGGGATCGTGCACGTCGCGCAGCCGGAGAGCGCGATCAAAGCCGCGCGCGAGGCGTTTCCGAGCGATCCATGGTCGGTGGCGGCGTTGCATGTGGTGACGACGCTCACCGGATCGGCATTGCTTGCGCTGGCCCTCACCCATGGTTTTAGGGACCCCGCCCAGATCTGGGCCGCCGCCCATGTCGACGAGGACTGGAACACCGAGCAATGGGGCGTGGACGAGGAGGTCGCCGCGCGCCGCGCCGCACGGCTGGTCGATTTCAATGCGGCCGCCAGCATCCTGAAGACGCTGAACTGAGGTCCTTTACCGCAACCGCCACCTGCTAAGTTAACGGGAGGTTTACGGCGCGTCGGTAGGCTCTAGCCTTCCAGCCGAGACCCTCCGACATGGCGTTGACCATCAATCCCGTGCTGCCGGTGCTTTCCGCCAAGGAGGTGGGCAGCGTCGCGCCCGATCTCGTTCTGCAGCCGGGAAGCGTGATCAATGCGCAGGTGCTGAAAGTTCTCTCCGCCGACCTGGTGCGGATCGCGATCTCGAGCCTGTCGATCGACGTGCTCTCGGAAGTTCCCTTGAAGGAAGGTCAGGCGCTGCAGCTCGCAGTGTCCCAGACCAAAGACGGGATCCGTCTTGCGATGCTCGGGCAGGGCGATGCCGTCGCCGACGACGCGGTGACGCTATCGCCCGACGCGCAGCTCGCCGCCGCCAATCCCTCGACCACGACCCAGTCCAGGAACGTGCTCACGCCGGTAGAGCGCGCGGCCGTCGCCAACGCCGCGCAAAATGCAGCGACGGTGCAGCAGAGCCTGGCGCCGCTGTTTGCCAATCTCGGTGCACTGGCCGCCGCGGGTAACCTGCCGCCAAGGCTGCAGCAGGCGATTGCGCAAGTGCTGACACAGCAGCCCCGGCTCGACCAGAACCTTGACGGCGGCGATATCAAGAATGCGTTCGAGCGCTCCGGCCTGTTCTTCGAGGCGTCGCTGGCCGCCGGTACCGCATCGTCGGCCGCGGGCGCCCCCGATCTGAAGGCCGCGCTGATCGTGCTGCGGCAGACCCTGCAGTCGTCGCTCGGCACGGCGACTCCGGCGCCATCGGCCGCCACCGCCCTGGGACAGGCCGCGGCTCATCCCGTACTCACCCAAAATCTCGTGCCACCCGATATCGAGGTCGAGGAAATCCTGCTGCCGCAGGCGCGCCTTCCGGTCGCTGACGACCTGGTGATGCCGGGCAGCCTCGGCCGAGGCCCATCGAATGCGGGCCCCTCCGCCGGTGCGACGCTGAATCTGCTGCAGGAACTCGGCAATTACGCGCGTCTCACTGACATCGCGACCGATGTCACCGTTCACACCAACACGCCGCCACCGCCGTTCCGCGGCGCGCTGCCGACCGCCCAGCCCGTCGCCTCGCCATCCGTGGCGCCGGATATGCCGCTCGCCGCCGTCGCTCATCATCTGCTTGGCGACACTGATGCCGCGTTGGCGCGGCAGACGCTGCTGCAGGTGGCGTCCCTGCCGGACCGCATCGATCCCGCGCATCAGCAGATCGATACCTCGTCGTCGCGCTGGCAGTTCGAAATCCCGTTTGCGACGCCACAGGGCACGGCGATGGCCCAGTTCGAGATTTCCCGCGACGGCGGCGGCGGTGTTGAGGCCGAGGCCGCCAAGCGCATCTGGCGGGCGCGTTTCTCGCTCGATGTCGAACCGGCGGGCCCGATCCACGCGCTGATCTCGCTGATCGGCGACAAGACTTCGGTGCGGATGTGGGCGGAACGCCCGGCGACCGCCGCGCAGCTTCGCGCCAGCGCGCCGCAGTTGAGCCAGGCGCTGGGCCGGGCCGAGCTTCTGCCCGGCGACATCGTGATCCAGGACGGCGCGCCGCCGCAGGCAGCACCGGCTCGCGCCGGCCATTTCCTGGACCGCGCGCTATGACCGTCGAGACCAAGAGCCAGCTCGCGGTCGCCTTGCATTACGACCACGGCGGTGCGCCGACGGTGGTTGCCAAGGGCAGGGGCGCGATTGGCGCCAAGATCATCGAGCTTGCGAAAGCACACGACATCCCGATCGAGGAGAACGAGGTCCTGGCGGGCGCACTTTCCAATGTCGAGCTCGGCGACGAGATCCCCGTCGAGCTCTACAAGGCGGTAGCTGAAGTGCTGGTGTTCGTGCTGCGCCTCTCGGGCCGCGCCCGGTAAGGTTCTTGCCATCGTTTCATCACGATGGCATCCATCATGGCCTGCTCCTCAAGCCATCAGGTTCAGCCGTGATCAATCGCCGCCAAGCGCTCGGTCTCCTCACCGCCGCGTCCGTTTTGCCGACCCGCAGCTTTGCCAACGTGTCCTACCAGCGCAACGAGTTTCGCGACAGCCTGGCGCGGCGCTTCTTCGAGCTCGGCACCGAGGGGACCTTCGTCGCCTACAAGGTCGACGACTACCTGATCATCGCCAGCGACAAGCGGAGGTCGAGCGAGGGCAAATTGCCGGCCTCGACCTTCAAGATCCCGAACTCGATCATCGCGCTGGACACCGGCGTGGTCGAGGATCCCGACAAGGAGGTGTTCAAGTGGGATGGCGTGACGCGCAGCATCGAGGCCTGGAACAAGGACCATACGTTGCGCTCGGCGATCGCCGTTTCCGCCGTGCCGGTCTATCAGGAGATCGCGCGGCGCATCGGCGAAGAGCGGATGAAGAAATATCTCGATCTGCTCGAATACGGCAACCAAGACATCGGCGGCGGCATCGACCAGTTCTGGCTGACGGGAAACCTGCGCATCGATCCGGTGCAGCAGATCGATTTCGTGGACCGGCTGCGGCGCGGCACGTTGCCGGTCTCCAAGCGCGCCCAGGAATTGACGCGCGACATCCTGCCGGTGACGAAGGTGGGAGATGCCACCATCCGCGCCAAGAGCGGCCTCGTCGGCGCCGAGATCGGCAAGCCTTCGCTCGGCTGGCTGGTCGGCTGGGTCGAGAAGGGGTCCTCCGTCACCGTGTTCGCGATGAACATGGACTGCAAGAATGAGAGCCACATCGCCGCGCGCATGACCGTGACGCAGCAATGTCTCGCCGACATCGTAGCGTATTGATGAGCTGATGCGCGCCCGCACCGGCTGGTGCGCAAATCAATGCCAGACTAACATCTCCGTACAACGAAAAATCGTACGGAGGAAACCATGCACTCGGCTTCAATCTGGCTCTCGTCGCTCACACTTGCCGCTGCCGGCGGCTGGTTCGCGGCCACGATGTTTGCCGCGCCGGCGACCAGCAAGGAGCCGCGCTTTCCGCAGCTCACCATGGACCAGCTTGACGAAAAGCAGCGTCCGCTCGGCGAGCAGATCATGAAGGTCTCGAGCGTCGGCATCGGCGGCCCCTACAACCCGATGATCCGCAGCCCCGTGCTTGGGCAGCGGCTGTTCGACCTGTTCTATTATTTGCGCTGGCAGACCTCGGTCCCGACCAAGCTCAATGAATTTGCAATCCTGATCATCGGCCGGCAATGGCGCTCGCAGGTCGAATGGTTCGCGCATGCACCGCTCGCGGCCAAGGCGGGCCTGTCACCCGATATCATTGCCGAGCTGAAAGCCAACAAGCGACCGTCGCACATGGCCGAGGATGAGGCCGCGGTCTATGACTTCGTCACTGAGCTCACCACCACCAAGAAGGTATCCGACGAAACCTATGCGCGGACGAAGAAGGTGTTCAACGATCAGCAGATCGTGGATTTGACCGCGGTCGCCGGCAACTATGTCATGGTCGCGATGATGCTTGCCATGGCGGAGGAGACCGTGCCGCCTGGCAAGGAGGAGCCTTTCAAGGTGGGGGAGTGATGGAGCGGCGGCGAACGAGGGCGGTGAACAACCGGGATCGTCCCGGCCGCCAAATGATCAGGTCTGAGGTGACTTCGCCTTTCCGATCCGTCCCATGTGAGTGAAGCCGAATCCCGCCTGATATTTCAGTCCGTAGCCGAGCGCGCGGTCGATGCCGATATGGGCGAGCCAGATCATTGCGATCGAGAGCACCAGCGGCTCGGCGGTGGCAAAGCCAACGGTCATCAGGGCCACGGGCGCCATGTAGCTGTGGGCGGCATTGTAGATGACCGCGCCCTCCTTGGGGCCGAATGCATAGCCGGCGAAGCTCAAATCGGGTGCCAGGAACAGGATCGCGTAGACCCACCACGAGCCGCCCCAGACCCCGTACAGCACCGTCATGCCCACAAACAGCGTCAGGCCTTCCAGCCTGAGCAATAGGCGAACGCCGCCCGTGACCGAGCCAGCCTCGGTTGTCGTGTTATCCATGGTCTTTCTCCCCCAATTTGCGCTGATCAGATACCGCCGGTGCCCGGGATTCGGGGCAAGAAGGTGGTTTCCGGTTCAGAAAATGCCGTGTTAGAACCCCGCGCGGGTTCCAGCACCCAATCACTAGCTAATGCGGGCGGAAGCAAATGAAAGATATCCTCGACACCCTCGAAGAGCGGCGCGCCGGCGCCAAGTTGGGCGGCGGCGTCAAGCGCATCGAGGCGCAGCATGCCCGCGGCAAGCTGACCGCGCGCGAGCGCATCGAGCTGCTGCTGGACAAGGGATC
>NZ_JCAMOQ010000030.1:0-97012 GCF_059512365.1 Bradyrhizobium sp. Ses1 | reverse complement strand
CAACGTTCGTGACGATCGCGACCCGCCCCTCATTCGCGCTGAGACGCGCGGAGTTAAATCACTGATTTGCCCGACGGCGAAAGCGGAATGTTTTTCGCGGCGTGAGTGGACAGGGCAAATCAGATTGAAATCATTGAACAAATTTCTCTGACCGGAAATTCGCTCTTGCCGATTCCCATTCGCCGGCGATTTCGGCCAAACTCGTTCCCTGAAACACATCGAAAGTTCGGCGCAACCGTGGACCATAAGCCCGACGATGAGCGATTAGTCGCAGACGAAGGTCGCAGCCTGCTGGGCCTCGTAGCGGCGGCGCTCGTCGTTGGGGCCGTCACCGGATGTGTCGGGGCGAACTTCCGCCTCTTGCTCGAGCAGGCCGATCGCTTGCGCGATGCGGTAATCGCCTGGGCGCATGGCCACGGCGTCTTGGGATTCCTGATTGTCGTGGGCGCATGCGCTGGTGCCACCTTGCTCGCGGCGTGGACGGTGCGGCGGTTCTCGCCGCACGCGTCGGGCAGCGGCATTCCGCATGTGGAAGCCGTCCTGCACGGGCAGGTCCCGCCGGCTCCGTTTGGCTTGGTGCCGGTGAAATTCATCGGCGGTATCCTGGCAATCGGCTCCGGCCTCGCGCTGGGCCGCGAGGGGCCGACCGTGCAGATGGGCGCAGGCATCGCGGTCTTCACCGCGCGCATCTGCCGGCTCTGCTGGGCGGACGCACGCGTACTGCTGGCCGCGGGTGCCGGCGCTGGCCTGGCGACGGCCTTCAATGCGCCGATCGCTGGGCTCGCCTTCATACTTGAGGAGCTGATGCACAAATTCGACCGCCGCGTCGCTGTCGCGGCCCTCGCCACGCTGGCAACGGCGATCCCGGTTGCAAGGCTGTTTATCGGCGACGCGCCCGATTTCCAGATCGTTCCGCTGAACACTCCGAGCGCGGTATCCGCGCCGCTGTTCCTTGCGCTGGGGGCCGTCGCGGGCCTGCTCGCCGTTGCGTACAATCGCACGCTGCTCGCGTTCATCGCAGCTAGCGACCGGTTCGCGCGGCTGCCGATCGAGCTCCGAGCCGGATTGATCGGCGCAAGCGTCGGCATATTGGCCTGGTTTGCGCCCGAGCTGGTCGGGGGCGGAGATCAGATCACGCAGCGCACGCTGATCGGCCAGGATAGTCTTGCGATCGTCGCCTCCGCATTCCTGATCCGGTTCGCTCTCGGTGCTTTATCATACGCTGCCGGCACTCCCGGCGGACTCTTCGCCCCTCTGCTGGTGCTGGGAGCCCAGTCGGGGCTGCTGTTCGGAGCAGCCTGCCGCCTTGTATTTCCGGAACTCGCGATCGAGCCGCATGCATTTGCGCTAGTGGGCATGGCCGCCTTCTTCGCGGGCGTGGTACGGGCGCCGGTGACCGGCATCGTTCTCGTCGCCGAGATGACGGGCAACGTGACGATGCTGCTGCCGATGCTTGGCGCCTGCTTCGTAGCGATGCTGCTGCCCCCGCTGCTGCACAATCCACCGATCTACGATTCCTTGCGCGAACGGACACTGCGCCTCGAGCAGAAGATCAGACGGGAATGAGCGGGTGGAGGGCGGTCGCGGAAATGGCTCCGTCATTCCGGGGCGATGCGATAGCATCGAGCCCGGAATCCATTTCACCACCAGCTCATGCGGCCCGATGGATTCTCTGATGTGCAATTGCACATCATAGCTCGCGCCACGAGGCGCGCCCCGGAATGACAGCAGTGTCAGTCGTGTGCCGCATCCACTGCCGCGAGCCGTTCGGCCTCGGCGATATCCTCGACCGTGTTCGCGTTGAAGAAGGGGTCGAGCGGCTCGGTCGGCCAGGTCACAGTGGCGAGCCTGTAGCGGGCGGTCCAGCGGTCGATCTTCCTGACATCTTCGACGACGAGGGCGTGGCGGAGTTCGTCGCGCAGCGACACGCTCCACAATCCGATCACCGGATGCGACTGATCGCCCGAGGCCGCCACGGCCAGTTGCGCGTCTTCCTTTACCATTGCGTCGTGGAGCCGTGAGACGAGATCGCGCGGCAGGAACGGGCAGTCGCCGGCTGCGCTCAGCACCAGCGACACGTCGGGCCGGTTCGCCGCCATCCAGTCCAGTGCCGCCAGAATGCCGGCGAGGGGCCCTGGGAAATCGGCGACGCTGTCGGCGACGACGGGCAATCCGAACGCGGCGAAGCGGGCGGGATCGCCATTGGCGTTGAGGATGAGGCCGTCGCATTGCGGCGCGAGACGCGCGATCACGCGCTCCAAAATGCTGCGGCCGCCGATCGTGCGCATGGGCTTGTCGCCGCCGCCCATGCGCCGCGCGAGGCCGCCTGCCAAAAGAACGCCGGGAATTATGTCGCGTGAGGCCATCTGCTTCACCTCCCCCGCTTGCGGGGGAGGTCGCTGCGCTCGAAGAGCGCAGCGGGTGAGGGCTCTCTCCATACGGGGAGTCCCATCGCGGAGACACCCTCACCCCGACCCTCTCCCGCAAGCGGGAGAGGGAGTGCAGCCGCTTCTCGGATGCAGTTCGAGCTCATCATGCTAGTCGTCACGCGCTTCGCCCTTGCGCTTGTGCTTGGCGGATTCTTCCTCGACATAATCGAGGTTCTGATCGAACACGATGCGCTCCTGGCCTGACAGCGCGATGAAACGCTTGCCGCGCGTGCGTCCGATCAGCGTCAGGCCGACCTGCCGCGCCAGTTCGACGCCCCAGGCGGTGAACCCGGAGCGCGACACCAGAATCGGAATGCCCATCCGCACCGTCTTGATCACCATCTCCGAGGTCAGCCGTCCCGTGGTGTAGAGGATCTTGTCGCCGGGATCGACGCCGTGGCGGTAGATCCAACCGGCGATCTTGTCGACGGCGTTGTGGCGGCCGACATCCTCGGTGTAGCAGATCGGCGTTCCCTCCTTGCACAAGACGCAGCCATGGA
This sequence comes from Bradyrhizobium sp. Ses1, assembly GCF_059512365.1. Lineage (NCBI taxonomy): Bacteria > Pseudomonadati > Pseudomonadota > Alphaproteobacteria > Hyphomicrobiales > Nitrobacteraceae > Bradyrhizobium > Bradyrhizobium sp. Ses1. The sequence goes on along the minus strand of NZ_JCAMOQ010000030.1, from coordinate 94,083 downwards.
TCGCACCAGCTTCGAGATAGAGCGAGGGCATGGTGTTGATCGCATGCGTCATCTGGTAGAGCCAGGAGGTGCGCAATTCCGCCTTCGGCAGCGCCACGCTTTCGACCGCCTCCAGGAGATCGCCGAAAGCTGTGCCCTGGGCGCAGCCCGAGGTCTGGGTGCGCTTCTTCAGCTTCTGCTCGAAATTGGTGTGGTGCTCGGTGCGCACGACCACCACCTGCAGATCGTCGTCATATTCGACCTCGGTGACGACGTCGTCGTATTTGAGCATGTTCTGGTTGAGGAGATAGCCGAGCGCGAGATATTCGGGGTAGTCGCCGATCGTCATCATGGTGACGATCTCCTGCGCGTTCAGGTACAGCGTCAGCGGGCGCTCCATCGGCACCTTGATCTCGACGCTGGCGCCGGTCTGGTCTGTCCCGGTCACGCGCTCGGTCAGGCGCGGGTCGTCCGGGTTGGGGACGATCAGGGGAACGGGCGGTTTGTCGATCCTCATCATGGCGGCCAGGTTAGCATGACTTTCCCTGCCATCCGATATAAGCATGTCGGAAGCTTAGGGAAATATGGCCCTCCCGTCATTGCGAGCGGAGCGAAGCAATCCATCCATCCTCGCGGAAACTGTGGATTGCTTCGTCGCTTCGCTCCTCGCAATGACGGCGGTGGCGGTTCCGGAGAACAGAACGGGATGAAAGTGATCGGACTCGCGGGCTGGAGCGGCGCCGGCAAGACCACCTTGCTGTCGCGCGTGATTCCGCATCTGCTGGCACAGGGTCTGCGCGTGTCCGTGATCAAGCATGCCCATCACGAATTCGATGTCGACGTGCCCGGCAAGGATTCCTGGGTGCACCGCCAGGCGGGCGCGACCGAGGTGCTGGTCTCCTCAAGCCGGCGCTGGGCCTTGATGCATGAGCTGCGCGGCGCCGGCGAGCCGCGGCTGGCCGAGCTGCTCGCCAAGATGTCGCAGGTCGATCTCGTCGTGGTCGAAGGCTTCAAGCGCGAGCCGCTGCGCAAGATCGAGGTGCATCGTGCCGCCAACAGCAAGCCGCTGCTGTTCCCCGATGATCCCGGCATCGTCGGGATCGCGACGGATGCGACGATTGAAACCCGGCTGCCGACCGCCCACCTCGATGATGTCACCGCCGTTGCCGCCATGATGCAGCGCGCCGCTGTTGCGGTCGACGAAATCCTGGCGAAGAGCGAGACCTGAAATGGCGCAACTGTCCGACGATTGCTTTGCCTCCAGCGGGCCGATGATGTCGGTCGGTGAGGCCGTGCGCCTGATCGCGACTCGGGTGACGGCGATAGCCGATATCGAGACCGTCGCGCTCGCGGAGGCCGACGGGCGCATCCTCGCCAATGAGATTTTGGCGCCGTTGCCGCTGCCGCCCTTCACCAATTCCGCCGTCGATGGCTATGCGGTCGCAAGCCGCGATCTTCCCACAGGTTCGGAACAGGCGTTTCCCATCAGCGGACGGGTGCAGGCGGGCGCCGCGGCGAATGCGCCGATCGAGCGCGGTCATGCTGTGCGCATCTTCACGGGCGCGCCGATGCCTGACGGTGCCGACACCGTGTTCATGCAGGAGGACGTCCGCGTCGAGGGCGATAACGTCGTTCTGCCCGCAGGCCTGCAGCCGGGCGCCAATGTGCGGCCGGCGGGTGAAGACATTCCGCTCGGCCACGCCGCGTTGCAGATTGGAAAGCGCTTGCGCCCGCAGGATGTCGCGCTGGCCGCAGCGTTCGGCCTTGTCAGGCTCGACGTGATCAGGCGGATCCGCGTCGCGGTGTTCTCGACCGGCGATGAGCTGGTTTCGCCCGGAGAGCGCCGTGCGGCGCCGCAGCTCTTCGACTCCAACCGCTTCATGCTGATGGCGATGCTGCGGCGACTTGGCTGCGAGGTCAGTGACCTCGGCATTCTGCGCGACGAGCCTGCGAGCCTCGCACGCGCGCTGAAGGACGTCGCAGGCCACCACGATCTGATCCTCACCACCGGCGGCGTCTCGACTGGCGAGGAGGATCACGTCAAGGCCGGCGTCGAGAGCGTCGGCCGCCTGGTGCTGTGGCGGATGGCGATCAAGCCGGGGCGCCCGGTCGCGATGGGCATCATCGGCGGCACGCCGTTCATCGGCCTGCCGGGCAATCCCGTCGCGAGCTTCGTCACCTTCGTTCACGTGGTGCGGCCAACCATCCTGGCGCTGTCCGGCGGCGCGCCGGAGCCGCTGGTGCCGATGCCGGTGCGGGCCGGCTTCACCTACAAGAAGAAGGTCGGGCGCCGCGAATATGTCCGCGTCAATCTGCGTAAGGCGCCGGATGGTATGCTCGAAGCGATCAAGTTTCCGCGCGAGGGCGCGGGGCTGTTGTCGTCGCTGGTCGACACCGATGGCCTGGTCGAGCTTGGCGAACACATCACACACGTCGAGCCCGGCCAGACCGTCGGATTCCTGTCCTATGCAAGCCTGATCTGAAGCCGTCGCGTAGCGATTGACGCTGTGCGAATGCTTCGCCATGGTCGGAAACATGACGACGACAAAACTCGATCTCACCGGTCTCAAATGTCCGCTGCCCGCGCTCAAGACGCGCAAGGCACTGAAGGCGGTCAAGCCGGGTGATTTTCTCGAAGTGCTCTGCACCGATCCATTGTCGGTGATCGATATCCCGAACCTGATCCGCGAGACCGGCGACAAGGTCGAGATCACCGAGCGGAGCGAGAGCCGCATCGTGTTTTTGATCGAGAAGACAAATGGGACGATAGAGAAAATCAATGATGCCTCGTCCGCATCGCAACAATAGCCGTGCGCTGCAATAATCGCTCTGGTTGATACCTACCTTTTTCCTATCGACACATTTTAGCCCTTCTGTCCCAATTGAACCTCTCCGCGGTGTCGCGGAGATCAATGACGCTCGGGCTACACACGAGCGACTCCGGGCGGGGCACGTCTTCATTTATCAGGTTGGCGCCGTCACTGAGCATATTGTGTCGCGTCGGGGGTTGGGAATTCCGAAAAGCGCTTGATGATCTCTGGCGCACAGAAAGAAGTCGTGGAGCGGCAGCGCCGGTTCCGCGACGACAATTTGGTTGGATCAACGAAAGCGAGCACGCTCGATTGAAGAGCGGCCGCAGGGAGGATCGGATGACGACGATTAGCAGCACCGGCGCTGTGGCCGGCGCGGGGCTTGGTTTCCTCGACAAGGAGCACACGATTGCGACCGCCGGCTTCAACCGTTGGCTGGTGCCGCCGGCCGCACTCTGCATCCATCTGTGCATCGGCATGGCCTACGGCTTCTCGGTGTTCTGGCTGCCGCTGTCGCGCGCGATCGGATTGAACGCGCCGAAGGCCTGCCCCGATATCTCGCTGTGGCAGGAATTGTTCACGACCACCTGCGACTGGAAGGTGGCGAGTCTCGGGTGGATGTACACGCTGTTCTTCGTGCTGCTCGGCGTGTCCGCCGCGATCTGGGGCGGCTGGCTCGAACGTGTCGGTCCGCGCAAGGCAGGGTTCGTCGCGGCGCTGTGCTGGGCCGGCGGACTCGTGATCGGCGCGCTCGGCGTCTACGTCCATCAGCTCTGGCTGATGTGGCTCGGCGCCGGCGTGATCGGCGGCGTCGGCCTCGGGCTTGGTTACATCTCGCCGGTGTCGACATTGGTGAAATGGTTTCCCGATCGCCGCGGCATGGCGACCGGCATGGCCATCATGGGGTTCGGCGGCGGCGCCATGATCGGCGCGCCCCTTGCCAATCTCTTGATGAACTATTTCAAGACACCGACCTCGGTCGGCGTCTGGGAAACCTTCCTGGCGATGGGCGTGATCTATTTCGTGTTCATGACGATCGGCGCCTTCCGCTATCGCATCCCGCCGACGGGCTGGCAGCCCGAGGGCTGGACGCCGCCGGCCAAGGCCAATGCGATGATCTCGACCAACAACGTCCATCTCGACAACGCACACAAGACGCCGCAGTTCTGGCTGATCTGGTGGGTGCTCTGCCTCAACGTCTCAGCAGGCATCGGCGTGATCGGCATGGCCTCGCCGATGCTGCAGGAGATCTTTGGCGGCAAATTGATCGGATTGCCCGATGTCGGCTTCAACCAGCTCGATGCGTCGCAGAAGGCGCAGATCGCCGGCATCGCGGCAGGCTTCGCCGGGCTGCTGTCACTGTTCAACATCGGCGGCCGTTTCTTCTGGGCGTCGCTGTCGGACAAGATCGGGCGCAAGAACACCTACTACACGTTCTTCCTGCTCGGCATTGCGCTCTATGCGCTGGCGCCGACCTTTGCCGCCATGGGCTCGAAACTTCTGTTCGTGCTCGGCTTCGGCATCATCCTGTCGATGTATGGCGGCGGCTTTGCGACCGTGCCGGCGTATCTCGCCGACATGTTCGGAACGCAGTTCGTGGGCGCCATTCACGGCCGGCTGCTGACGGCGTGGTCGACCGCCGGCATCATCGGCCCGGTCGTCGTGAACTATATCCGCGAGTTCCAACTCGCTGCCGGCGTTCCGCGCGACCAGCTCTACAACACCACGATGTACATCCTCTGCGCCATGCTGATCGCGGGCCTGATCTGCAACTACCTGGTCAAGCCGGTCGATGCGAAGTGGCACATGAGCGAGGCGGAAGTGGCAAAACTGCAGGCGGCGAGCGCGAGTGCGGATGCGGCCGGTCCGCATGGTTCCTACGGCATCGGGTTCGGCGGACTGGATGCCAAGGCCGCGCTGTTCTGGGCCTTTGTCGGCATTCCCCTGGCCTGGGGCGTCTGGAAGACGCTGGAGAGCGCGGTCAAGATCTTCTGATCGAGCTTGGCGCCGCGGGCGATGCGTTCGCCCGCGGCGCTTTTTTTCATCCATTCAATTGAACGAATAGAACAAGGGAATTTTCGCGATGTTTCGTATCGGAACTGGTGCCGCCGCCGCGCTGTTGATTACGAGCCTGCTGACTGCGGCTTCGGCCCAAACGCCCGCGCCTTCCGCGCCTGCCGCCGCGAGCGAGGCGAAGCCTTCCAGGGCGAAGCTCACAGCCGCGAGGCTGAAGGACATGAAGGCCAAATGGAGCGCCAACAGGGGCAAGCTGAAAGCCTGTCGCCAGGAGGTCAAAGCCAAGGGATTGGCAGGCGACGACCGCTGGTTCTACATCGAGGACTGCATGGGTAAGACCTGAGGACAGGTTTGTCGCGGGGGAAACGGAGCGGGGGCATGCGCCGGCGGCATGCCCCTTAAATGCTTCTTCGGACGCGATAATTTTCTCTTGGCATTGGTCTTGGCATCTGGCATGCCAAAGATTAGAGTTGATCTAAAGCGTGGTAAGAACGGATGCTTCAATGACTGTCCATGACGTGCATGAGGTTCGCGCGTTCGAGCACCCTGGCGCCGGGCGGCGCAAGGCCAAGGCGACGCCGAAGGGACGCCAGATCGATCCGACGGCCGCGCATGACGTCGAGCAGTTGCTCGGCGACCGGCCGCGCCGGCGCGATCTGTTGATCGAATTCCTGCACCTGATCCAGGACAAGTATCACCAGATCTCCGCCGCGCATCTCGCTGCGCTCGCGGACGAGATGAAATTGTCGTTCGCGGAAGTGTTCGAGACCGCGACGTTCTACGCGCATTTCGACGTGGTTAAGGAAGGTCAGCCGGATGTCGCGCCGCTTACCATCCGCGTCTGCGACTCGCTCACCTGCGCGATGCTCGGCGGCGAAAAGCTGCTGGAGCAATTGCAGGACTCGGCTGGTCCCGGCATCCGCGTGGTGCGCGCGCCCTGCGTCGGCCGCTGCGACACCGCGCCGGTCGCGGAAGTCGGCCACAACTTCGTCGATCACGCGACGGTCGAGAGCGTGCTGGCGACGGCGAAGGCTGGCGAGACGCACGCGCATCTGCCTGATTATGTCGGCTACAACGCCTACGTTGCCGGCGGTGGCTACCGATTGCTGAACCGGCTGCGCGCGGGCGAAGTGTCGAACGACGAGATCCTGAAGGCGCTCGACAACGCCTCGCTGCGCGGACTCGGCGGCGCGGGATTCCCCACCGGGCGCAAATGGCGCGCGGTGCTCGGCGAACCCGGGCCGCGGCTGATGGCGGTCAATGGCGACGAGGGCGAGCCCGGCACGATCAAGGATCGCTATTATCTCGAGACCGATCCGCATCGCTTCCTCGAGGGCATGCTGATCGGCGCCCACGTGGTCGAAGCCGCCGACGTCTACGTCTACATCCGCGACGAATATCCGGCGGTGCGCGAAATCCTCGCGCGCGAGATCGCAAAGCTTCCGGCCGGCGGTCCGCGCCTGCATCTGCGTCGCGGCGCCGGCGCTTACATCTGCGGCGAGGAATCCTCGCTGCTCGAGAGCATCGAGGGCAAGCGCGGATTGCCGCGGCACAAGCCGCCTTATCCGTTCCAGGTCGGGCTGTTCGGCCTGCCGACGCTGATCAACAATGTCGAGACATTGTGGTGGGTGCGCGACATCGTCGATAAGGGCGCCGACTGGTGGAAGAGCCACGGCCGCAACGACCGTCAGGGTCTGCGCAGCTTCTCGGTCTCGGGCCGCGTGAAAAATCCCGGCGTGAAGCTGGCGCCGGCCGGCATCACCGTGCGCGAGCTGATCGACGAATATTGCGGCGGCATGGCCGATGGCCACACCTTCCATGCCTATCTGCCGGGCGGCGCCTCCGGCGGCATCCTGCCGGCGACGATGGACGATATCCCGCTCGACTTCGGCACATTGGAAAAATACGGCTGCTTCATCGGCTCGGCCGCGATCGTGATCCTGTCGCAAGCGGACAGCGTGAAGGCGGCGGCGCTCAATCTGATGCGCTTCTTCGAAGATGAGAGCTGCGGGCAATGCACGCCTTGCCGCGTCGGCACGCAGAAGGCGGTGATGTTAATGGAACGGCCGGTCTGGAACCGGGCGCTGCTCGAGGAACTGGGCCAGGCGATGCGCGATGCGTCGATCTGCGGTCTCGGCCAGGCCGCCTCGAATCCCCTGACCTCCGTGATTAAATACTTCCCCGACGAGTTCAAGGAAGCTGCGGAATGACGACGATCCAGTTCGAACTCGACGGCAAGCAGGTCGAAGCGAAAGCAGGCGAGACCATCTGGCAGGTTGCGAAACGGCAGGGCCAGGAGATCCCGCATCTCTGCTATTCGCCGGCGCCGGACTATCGCCCCGACGGCAATTGCCGCGCCTGCATGGTCGAGATCGAAGGCGAGCGCGTGCTCGCCGCCTCCTGCAAGCGCACGCCGTCTGTCGGCATGAAGGTGAAGACGGCCTCTAGCCGCGCCGTTGCCGCGCAGAAGATGGTGATGGAGCTTCTGGTCGCCGACCAGCCGGCGCGCGAGACCTCGCACGATCCTGATTCAAAGTTCTGGCACTGGGCGGAGAAGACCGGCGTCACCGAGAGCCGCTTCCCAGCGGCGGAGCGCTGGGACGCCGATGCCAGCCATCCGGCGATGCGCGTCAATCTCGACGCCTGCATCCAGTGCGGTCTGTGCGTGCGCGCCTGCCGCGAGGTGCAGGTCAACGACGTCATCGGCATGGCCTATCGCAATGCCGATGCCAAGATCGTGTTCGACTTCGACGATCCGATGGGAGAATCGACCTGCGTCGCCTGCGGCGAATGCGTGCAGGCCTGCCCGACCGGCGCGCTGATGCCCGCCGTGATGCTCGACGAGAAGCAGACCCGCGTTACTTATCCCGACCGCAAGGTGGATTCGCTTTGTCCGTTCTGCGGCGTGGGTTGCCAGGTGACCTATCAGGTCAAGGACGAGAAGGTGATCTATGCCGAAGGCCGCGATGGTCCGGCCAATCACAACCGGCTCTGCGTCAAGGGCCGCTTCGGCTTCGACTACATCCATCATCCGCATCGCTTGACCAAGCCGCTGGTGCGGTTGCCGAACGCCAGGAAGGACGCCAACGACCAGGTCGATCCGGCCAATCCGTTCACGCATTTCCGTGAGGCGAGCTGGGAGGAGGCGCTCGAGATCGCCGCGCGCGGCCTCGTCAAGATTCGCGACGAGAAGGGCGTGAAGGCGCTCGCCGGCTTCGGCTCGGCGAAAGGATCCAATGAGGAAGCCTATCTGTTTCAGAAGCTGGTGCGCACCGGCTTCGGCTCCAACAATGTCGATCACTGCACGCGGCTGTGCCACGCGTCATCGGTGGCGGCGCTGACGGAGGGCCTGAATTCCGGCGCGGTGTCGGCGCCGTTCTCGGCGGCAATGGATGCCGAGGTGATCATCGTGATCGGCGCCAATCCGACCGTGAACCATCCGGTGGCCGCGACCTATATCAAGAACGCGGCCAAGCGCGGGGCGAAATTGATCGTGATGGATCCACGGCTGCAGTCGCTGTCGCGCCATGCCGATAAGCATCTCGCCTTCAAGCCGGGAAGCGACGTCGCGATGCTGAACGCGATGATCAACACGATCATCACCGAGGGCCTGACCGACGAGCAGTACATCGCCGGCTACACCGAAGGTTTCGACGAGCTGAAGGCCAAGATCGTGGACTTCACTCCGGAGAAGATGGAGCCGATCTGCGGTATCCCGGCCGAGACCTTGCGCGAAGTGGCGCGGCTCTACGCCCGCGCGAAATCCTCGATCATCTTCTGGGGCATGGGTATCAGCCAGCATGTCCATGGCACCGACAATGCGCGCTGCCTGATTGCGCTGGCGCTGATCACGGGTCAGGTCGGCCGTCCCGGCACCGGCCTGCATCCGCTGCGCGGCCAGAACAACGTGCAGGGCGCGTCCGACGCCGGCCTGATCCCGATGTTCCTGCCGGACTACCAGCCTGTCGGCCGCGTCGATCTGCGCGGCAAGTTCGAGGAGCTCTGGCAGAAGAGCCTCGATCCGGTGCGCGGGCTGACCGTGGTCGAGATCATGAACGCGATCCATGCCGGCGAGATCAACGGCATGTATATCGAGGGCGAAAATCCCGCGATGTCCGATCCCGATCTGCAGCACGCGCGCGAGGCGCTTGCCATGCTCGATCACCTCGTGGTGCAGGATCTCTTCGTTACGGAGACCGCGTTCCATGCCGACGTCATCCTGCCGGCTTCGGCGTTTGCGGAGAAGTCCGGCACCTTCACCAACACCGACCGCCGCGTGCAGCTCGCGCGCGAGGTGATCAAGCCGCCGGGCGACGCGCGGCAGGATCTCTGGATCATCCAGGAGATCGGCAAGCGCATGGGCCTGCCGTGGAATTACAGCGGTCCGGCCGACGTCTTCGCCGAGATGGCCGAGCTGATGCCTTCGCTGAAGAACATCACCTGGGAACGCCTGGTGCGCGAGGGCGCGGTGACCTATCCGGTCGACGACCCAGATAAGCCCGGCAACGAGATCATCTTCACCACCGGTTTCCCGACCGAAAGCGGCCGCGGCAAGATCGTGCCGGCGCATGTCATCCCGCCGGATGAACTGCCCGACGCCGAATATCCGATGGTGCTCTCGACCGGCCGCGTGCTGGAGCACTGGCACACGGGATCGATGACCCGCCGCGCATCCGTGCTCGACCAGATCGAGCCGGAGGCGGTCGCCTTCATGTCGCCGAAGGACATGCGGCGCATGCAGCTCTGGCCCGGCGATTTCATCCGGCTCCAGACCCGCCGCGGCGCCGTCGAGGTGAAGGTGCGCTCCGACCGCGACGTGCCTGTCAACATGGTGTTCATGCCGTTCTGCTACGCGGAAGCTGCGGCCAACCTCTTGACCAATCCGGCGCTCGATCCGTTCGGCAAGATTCCGGAATTCAAGTTCTGCGCCGTGCGCGCGGAAAAGGCCGAACTCCGCTCGGCAGCGGAGTAGGCGCTGCTGCCTTTATGCCGCTTCTGTGCGGGATGGCGGCTGCGCGGCAGCGAAATGATACGATTGGCCAAGTGCGCACATCTGGCCGCAGCACGATGGGCCGATGGATTGATCTATCTCAAGGCTCTTTCCGAAACGCGGGCCCAGCTTACCTTCGCAAGGCAGCGACAATCGGGAGGTGAAGCATGTACCGGCATATTCTCATTCCGACAGATGGGTCGGAGCTGGCGGAGCATGGGGTGGCGCATGGGTTGGCGTTGGCGAAATCCCTTGGAGCCAAGGTATCTGTCATCTTCGTTGTGGAACCGTTTTCAGAGATGTCAGGGCGGTTCCTTGAAGCAGTCGCAACATATGCCGAGCTGCGCAAGGAGCAGGCGACGAGCGCGTTGGATCGCGCGGCAAATGCGGCCAAGGAGGCCGGTGTCTCCTGCGAGACGATTCAAGCGGAGAACGGGCAACCCCATCAAGCAATCATCGCAGCAGCCGAGGACAAAGGCTGCGATCTCATCGTCATGTCATCGCATGGACGCAGCGGGCTTTCCATGCTTCTCATGGGAAGTGTGACCAACAAGGTGCTGGCGCACGCGAAAACCCCCGTACTGGTTTGTCAGTAGCGACAAGTCGCCGGGGCGCACCAGGCCAGTAGGGTCGAACAATTTACGGCACCCGCAAATTCGCCTTGAGACACTTGTTGGAACACTTGGGTTCAAATACAGGCAGCACCCCTTCCTCCTATAGGAACGGATCGGCTGCTCAGGACGCTTCCCGAACGCTGAAGAGGCCTGCCTGAATATCCGTTCCGGGTCATTCGCGTCGATTGGGCGATGCCGCAACCGCGTCCGGTCTCCCCCTAGCAGCAGGCGCCTTGGCGGCCGCCTCTGGCCACGAACGCACCGCCGCGGGACCCCGCGGCCTTACTTCGAGGCTTTGGTGATCTTGTGCTCCAAGTGGCCGGTCTCATGATCACGACGGAGCTGGCTCAATGATGTCTCGTTCAGCTTAAGTAGAACCTCACGGAGCTTCTCTGTGTCAGGATAGCCAGCCGCGAAACTCTGACCGTACACCTTGCGCAACGTGCGAATGAGGGTGTTTCCGTGTTTGGCGCTGATTTCTCCGTCCTTGTTGCGGTGGCGATTGTCGAGAGTTGCCTTGCTCATGCTGCCCTCCATTGTGTCCGCGCCAACAGCATCCACCCGCCGAGACCAAATCGCAACAACGCGTGCTGGGAAATACACTTTGCGCTGCATAGCTTTTGGTGGCCGTGGGCGATTGGCTCGCGGAGTGCTTGCTTGACTCGTCCCGCCTCCGTTCAATGCGACCACGGATACTAAAGGCATGTTCGGGACGTATTAGGTCAACGTTACTGACGCGCTCTTAGACCGCGAGTCGCTCTGCCACAGCGCTCGTTTTTGCTTTCACCAGCCTGGGCCGGGAGCAACAGGATGCATTGCATTACGGCAAGCTCCACGCTAGAGCAGCCGTAACTTCTAGAGGTAAACACATGTCATATGCCTATAAGCTGAATGAAGACGTTCATCACCAGCCCCAAGGTCCGCGAGGACGTGCCTCAACTGAGGCGCCAATGATTTATACCATCGTTCAACTTATGCCCATCGAGGCAGATGGACGTCTTAGATACCGCATCAAGAGCAAGTCGGAGAATATCGAGCGAGTCGTTACGGAAGATCAGCTTTCGTATTCTCAGTGATTTAGCGCGCTTGATGACGGTAGGAGCCTAGTCGTGCTGAATGATCGAGAAAATATCCTGCGTGCGCTCCGCGAGAAGCCGCTCAAAGTGTACGAGGTCATGAAACGCGCCAATGTCGTGAATGAAGAAGCTTGCCAATCCCTCCTGTTGAAAATGCGAGACGAAGGCCTGGTGAAGTTCGATATCAACAAAGGGCGATGGCGCATCGGATGATTCGTGAATTGCGGGCGACCGTCCAGCGTTGATCACAGAAGACTCGCTGCGGCGATTAGGAACAGGTTCAGACTTGAAGGACTGAGCGTCCCGCAGCACCCGATGGCGGCAGATCAGCCGCGACGATTCTTCCTTGCCTTCTTTCCGAATGCGGCTTTCGCAGGCGACGCGTTTGCCGGCTGCCGTTGTCCAGCATGGCCGGACTTGTTCCGGTGTTTCTTTTTCTTCCCGAAACCCGGCTCGCTGGCAAATTTCGACCCGCTTTCGCGGTGAGGCTTGCCGCGTTGCTTCGGTCCTGTCGCGTCACGAGAATTGTCGCTTCGAAGAGCATTGTGATCGAAGTCGCCGGCTTCGCGCCAAGGCGAGTGTGACTGCTTTTCCAAAGGTGCCTGATCTGGGGGAGTGTCTGCCAGCGGCTCGATGCGGATGTTGTCTTCCTTATCCGGACGTCGGATCTTGGCGGCGAAGGATCCTGCGACCCGCTCGGAAATTTCGAACTCGGTGGTGGTGTCCAGAATCCGGATGGCGCCAATGTCACGCTTGTCGATGCCGCCACGACGGCAAATCATCGGCAAGAGCCAGCGCGCTTCTGCATTCTTTTTTCGTCCGATGGCGGCCCGGAACCATACGCTGGCCTCCGCCATGCCGTGACGCGACGATGATCTTCCCGTTTTCGATCGGGGCCCGGTGGGGCGTTCATCGCCGCGCGATGTCCGGATGTGTTCTCGACCGCGGTCGTCACGAGGTCGGCTGCGATCCTGGCCGGGATCGAGAATGTCTTCGGGCGAAGGAAGCCGCGCGCGATAAAGCCGCGCGAGCGCCGCGGCGATATCCTCAGCCGACCGCTCGGCAAGCAATGCCCGCGCCAGCACCAGATCGTCGGCGGTCGTCTCCTCGGTGAAAACGGCATCCGTGAGCATACGTTCATGATCAAGCCTGCGGATTTCATCGGCCTGGGGAGCCGTGCCCCAGACGACGTCAAAGCCGGCCAGATTCAGCAGCAATTCCGCGCGTCGTTTTCGGGCGGGCGGCACCAGCAGGATGCTCACGCCCTTGCGGCCCGCACGACCGGTGCGGCCCGAGCGGTGCTGCATGACCTCCGCGTCCTTTGGCAGATCCGCATGAATGACGAGGTCGAGGCTCGGCAGGTCGATACCGCGCGCCGCCACGTCGGTCGCCACGCAGACGCGCGAACGTCCGTCGCGCAACGCCTGCAGCGCCAGGGTTCGCTCGTTCTGCGTCATTTCACCGGAGAGAGCGACCACGGAAAACCCACGCTCGAGCAGCGCCGCCTGCAAATGCCTGACCGCATCTCTCGTGTTGCAAAACACAAGTGCGCTCGGCGATTCGAAAAAGCGCAATACGTTGACGACCGCGTGCTCGACATCATCAGGAGCAATCCGGATGGCGCGGTACTCGATATCGGCATGACCGCCTTCGTCGCCCGCGACCTCGATCCGAGAGGCCTGTTGCTGGTACTGTTTTGCCAGCGCAACGATGCCGCGCGGAAAAGTCGCCGAGAACAACAACGTGCGGCGCGTGTCCGGCGTGGTCTTGAGGATGAATTCCATATCCTCGCGAAAACCGAGATTGAGCATTTCATCGGCCTCGTCGAGGACGACAGCCTTCAATTCCGAGATGTCGAGATGGCCGCGCCGCAAGTGATCGCACAATCGGCCGGGCGTCCCGACCACGATGTGGGCGCCCGCGGCAAGCTCGCGCTGTTCGCGGCGCGGATCCATGCCGCCGACGCAGGAGACGACGCGCGCACCCGCGTATTGATAAAGCCATGCGAGTTCGCGATGGACCTGCAAGGCGAGTTCGCGCGTTGGCGCGACGATCAAGGCAAGCGGCGCGGCCGCCCGCTGAAACCGCTCGACGCTGCCCAAAAGATCCTTTGCAATTGCCAGCCCGTAAGCGACGGTCTTGCCCGAGCCGGTTTGGGCCGAAACGAGAAGGTCGCGGTCGACAGCTTCTGCCGCAAGCACGGCGATCTGAACAGGGGTCGGCCGATCGTAGCTGCGCTCGGCTAAAGCTCGGGCGAGCGGCGGACTTGTGGTCGGGAATGACACGAGATGGAAACCTTTGTTGGCTCAGGCGCAGAACGTCGAGCCGAGTGACTTGAAGCTGCGTGCCCGGCAGACGGCACAGCCGCACGCGCGGCGATCTGATTCAGATGCTTTACGCCAAGAGAAGCCAGATCGCTACCCCAGGATGAGGTTGACGGTCAGGGATGAGCCGGCGCGACTTCCGCTCCGGGTCATTTTCGACCGACTCTATCGGCTTTACCTGCGATGTAATGTCCGTTTGTCCCCAAAGCAACCAGTGCCGGGACTCAGCCAAGAACTAGCGTTTGGCTGGATGCCTGTGCTGCAAACTTTCCCTACACAACTTGCTACGACCGCTTCGCTCGCTGGTGGCGCACCGGTGCGGCGGGCAAAGTATCCTGCACGTCAGACCATTCTTCGTCGCCGAGTTCGGCGATCGCCTTCGTGACCTCGTCCTTGGCCGCATCGTTCAACTGAACGATCGGTAGGCGCGTGTCGGGCTGGATCAGCCCAAGCAGCGACAGCGCGTACTTCAGCGCCGCTGGATGCTCGGCGGCGAGCAGCCCGGCAATCGGGAACAGGCGGCTGAACAGATACCCGGCCGATTGCGGTCGTCCTTCCCTATGGCTTGCAAGAACCGCCTGGCAGAGTTCCGGTACGAGGTTCGCGACTGCCGAGATGCAGCCGTGTCCGCCGCCGCCCATGAAGGGCAGCGCGATCAAGTCATCGCCCGAAAGCAAGCGGAAATGCGGCGGCAGCGACGTGCGTATGCGGACCAGGCGTCCGACATCGCCGCTGCTGTCGCGCAATCCGATGAACTGCTCGGATTCAGCTAGGCGCTCAAGCGTTGCGTCGGAGAGTTCGCGAAGGGTGCGCGAGGGAACGTCGTGCAGGATAACCGGAAGCGCGGTCGCCTCGGCCACTGCGCGGAAATGCGCGAGGAGTCCAGCCTGCATCGGCTTGTTGTAGTAGGGGACCACCGAGAGCACGGCATCGGCACCGGCTGCCTCCGCCTGCCGCGTCAGTTCGACCGCGCGGTCTGTTGCGTTGGATCCGGCGCCGGCGATGACGCTGATACGGCCATGCGCGACCTCGACGGCGCGGCGAACGAGGCCGGCCTTCTCTCCCGTCGTCAGGGTTGGCGCCTCGCCCGTGGTCTCGCCGACCACGATCGCACTGGCGCCGGCTGCGATCTGACGCTCGCAGAGCCGCGCAAAGGCATCGAAATCGATCTCGCCGTCTTCGCCGAACGGCGTTGGAAGGTCGGGGATGTAGCCCGCGAGCCAGTCCTGTTTCATGTGTCGTCCTTCGGAATAGGCACCGCATTTAATATCTGGCGGCGCGTGAGCGCGTGCCGGGGAGTGGAGCATTGCTGCGCGGTGCCAATCCGCGCCACAGCCAGTTGTTGACCTTGGGCTTTCTGATGCGCGGCGGCGCCGTATCGATTTCGATTTCGACCGCGCTTGCGAATGCCCGCTTCAGGCGGGCGTCCTCGATTCGCTCAAGATACTGACGCAAGATGGCATCGGCGGCGTCGTTCTGCCGTGGAATGGCGCTGCAGAGGTCGGCGCTGATCTTGCGGAAGAAGCGGAAATTCGGCTGCTCCTCGGAGCTGTGGCCGCCGCGATCGATCTCCGCGGCTATCGCCATCACGTTCAACCGATCGGCATTATCGAGCGTTACGGCAAAGCGCAGAAGCGCCAGTTGCCAGGCGCGCAGCAGCCTGCTGTGCCATTCAACCGGATCCTGCGATTCCATTGGTAACGCCTTCCCAGCCGCGCAAATGCTTCGCGGTTCACGCCGCTCTTTCCATTTGTGCGAAACCCTGCCGGTGAGCGGCAAGCACGAGGCCGCGTTGGCACCTCACGCCTGCCTCGATCCGGAAGCCCATTTGCTCCAGCTTCCTTCGGATGTTGAGGCAGAATTCGCCTTCACGGGAGTCGATCAGGATCGCAATGGTGGCGTTCGCGCTGAGGAATTGCGAGACTTCCAGGAGCGCCGCCTCGATCGCCGCCAGGGATTTGTCTCCCGTGAGCAGGCCGATGCTGTGCTGTCTCCTGGGCAGCCGGCAGGTTGCGGTTGTCGCGACCTGAACGAAGCCGCGCCTGCGCAGCGAAAGATAGAGCTCCATGGCTCCACTTCCCGCGATGATCGTGCGGCGCAGGTTGGACAGGTGCGTCAGTGTGATCATCGTATCGACGACCTGGTCGCGGTCGGCAACTAAACAAGGCTGCATCATCTGACTCCTCCTGAATGTAGGCCGCGAATCGGATCAGGCGACGCGTCGCGCGGCTGTTGCTTGTGACGGCGCGGCGGAGGAACTGCGGTTCATGTCAAGTTCGAATTCGCGCGACAGTTCGACGATGGTTTCTGGATGATGCCCGTTCTCGAACAGCGCGTATTTGACTGCCTGGGAGCGATTGACGAACAGCCCGCCGTAGAGACCGTTCTGTTCCTGGGCGACCCACTGGCCGCGCCGGTTCCGTCCGATAAAGACGAGAGGCGAAGCAGAGCTACACGATGGAGGTTCGTCGAGTTTTATGTTCACGAGTTTCATTTTTGTGATTCCCTCACGAGACTTGGTAACGCGTTCAATATCTTTGCGGGCGGATATGAAATCGAGGAGGGCGGGTGGGCGATCTCATAAGGGACGTATAAGGTCGCCAGGCCCGTCGCGTGGGTTATCGCCCGGTGGCCGAGGCGAGCGCGCAAAGCGCGGCATAGGCTGCCATCTCGTCCCAATGGTTGAGATCGGCATCCATGAATTGCTCCCGCCGTGTCAGGGCGATGACGGCACAGAGCACGGTGGACATCCAGAGCAGCGCGATGAAGCTGCGGCCAAAGCCGATGCTCCCGAACAGCGCGAAGCCGGTCAGGATCAGCAGCCGAAACACAAATCGAACCAGGACCTGGGCGGATTTCAGCTTTTGCGGCAGGTTTGGCAGTGGCTGCACGGCGCTGCTCGCTCAGGCGAAATTGTCGCTCAGCATCGGCTGGTAGAAGCCGTCGGCATGACGTTCGACGCTCGGCACGCTGGGGCGGCTCGATGGTGCGGCGATCTGCTGTGCCTCGACGAACGCGCTCAAGATGGCGAGCGCCAGATCGGCATGATGGGTCTCGATCGATTGATCGAGCCAGTCGGGCAGTTCGCGCTCGCGCGATAGCGCGCAGTACCATTCGCCGTCGTCATAGGCGAGGCGACGAACCTGCCATTGCGGCAGTTCGAGGTCGAGCAGCGCCAGCGCTGCATCGGTCCACGCGCCCAGTTTGATCAGTGCCTCGACGCGCGCCGTCTTGTCGCGCCGTCCTTGCGAGGGAAAGCGTCGGCAATAGTCGCGGATGAGGTCGGACATCAGTTCGACTGTCACTCTACCGGCGTCCCGCAGCCGAAGGCCGAAGTCGGCGGTCAAGGGTTCTGAAAGCAGTGACATGGCGAGACCTATCGATCATGCGGCTTGACGAAATGCCGCAGGTCAAAAGTGGTCAAAACGCCATTTGAAAACGAGATGGGGCGGCGGCCGGAAATATAGGGATTTCATAAAGATGGACGGGGCGCGCGATGCCGAACCTCACGCGTCGTCCCGACAAACGCCAGGGCCCAGATCACCATTCTGTGTTTGGAAGCGTGCTGTGGCGGCCCCACCTCTTTGGCGATACCGATACCGGAGGTTGTGGGTCCCGGCTAGGCCAAGGGCTCGCCGCGGCGCGCAAGCCTGAGAAGCGGATCTTTATAAGATTCCTATAACGACGCCGCAGCCTACATCTCGAAAACCTATGCGGCGGGTGGCACCTCACCTCGGAACCAGAACGGGCCTTTGTCGGCCCGTTATGCATAGGAGCCTCCAATGCTTGATCTCGTCATGCTGGCGCTCATGGCGGCATTTTTCGCAGCCGGCATAGGCTACGCCTACGCCTGCGAACGGCTGTGAGGGAGTGCGCCATGATTTTCGACTATTCGCTCGCCGGCCTCGTCTCGCTCGGCCTTCTCTTCTACCTCACCTATGCGCTGCTGCGCCCTGAGCGGTTTTGATCAGCGCCATGTTCATGATCGGGCAGCTTCTCCTGGCAGATGCGGCGCTGACCATCCTGCTCGTCGGCGTGCTTGCCGTGCTGCTGCGATCAAAGCCCATTCGAAAGGTTTAATGCCATGACCGCCATCGGCTGGTTCCAAATAATCCTCTTTTGCGCCGCCGTCGTCGCGCTGGTCAAGCCGCTCGGCTGGTACATGACGCGCGTCTTCAACGGCGAGGCGACTTTCCTGTCGCCGGTGCTGCGCCCGGTGGAGCGCGGGTTCTACTGGATCAGCGGCGTCGACGAAAGGCGCGAACAGCACTGGCTGACCTATACGGTCGCGATGCTTCTGTTTCATATCGGCGGCTTCCTGATCATCTACGGCGTGATGCGGCTGCAGGCCGTGTTGCCGTTCAATCCGGCGGACCAGGCCGCCGTTGCCCCGGATCTGTCGTTCAACACCGCGGTCTCCTTTCTCACTAACACCAACTGGCAGAACTACGGCGGTGAAAGCACGGTGTCGTACCTGGTCCAGATGCTCGGCCTGACGCACCAGAACTTCCTCTCGGCTGCGACCGGCATGGTGCTCGCGGTGGCGTTGATCCGCGGCTTCGCCCGCGCCTCTGTACGCACGATCGGCAATTTCTGGGTCGATATCACCCGCTGCACGCTCTACATCCTGCTGCCGATCTGCACCGTCTATTCGCTGTTCCTGGTGTCGCAGGGCATGCCGCAGACGCTCGGGCCCTATGTCGATGCGACCACGCTCGAAGGCGCCAAGCAGACCATCGCCGTCGGCCCGGTGGCCTCGCAGGTCGCGATCAAGATGCTCGGCACCAATGGCGGCGGCTTCTTCAACGCCAACGCCGCACACCCCTTCGAGAATCCGACCGCGCTGTCGAACTTCGTGCAGATGCTCTCGATCTTCGTGATCGGCGCCGCGTTCACCAACGTGTTCGGCCGCATGGTCGGCAACCAGCGCCAGGGCTGGGCGATCCTCGCGGTAATGGGCGTGCTGTTCGTCGCCGGCGTTTTGGTCTGCTACTGGGCCGAGGCCAACGGCACCACCGCGCTGCATGCGCTGGGGCTGTCCGGCGGCAACATGGAAGGCAAGGACGTCCGCTTCGGCATCGTCGCGTCCTCGCTGTTCGCCGTCGTCACCACCGCGGCGTCCTGCGGCGCCGTCAATGCCATGCATGACAGCTTCACCGCGCTCGGCGGCATGATCCCGCTGGTTAACATGCAGCTCGGCGAAATCATCGTCGGCGGCGTCGGCGCCGGTCTTTATGGCATGCTGCTGTTTGTCGTGCTGGCGATCTTCGTCGCCGGCCTGATGGTCGGCCGTACGCCGGAATATGTCGGCAAGAAGATCGAGGCGCGCGAGGTCAAGATGGCGATGCTCGCGATCCTGGTGCTGCCGCTGATGTATCTCGGCTGGACCGCGGTCGCCGTGGTGCTGCCGTCCGCGGTTGCTTCGATGGCCAATGCCGGCCCGCACGGCTTCACCGAGGTGCTCTATGCCTTCACCTCGGCGACCGGCAATAACGGCTCGGCCTTTGCAGGTCTCACCGGCAACACCTTCTTCTACAACCTCACGCTCGCCAGCGCGATGTTCGTCGGCCGCTTCTTCATGATCGTGCCGGCAATGGCGATTGCGGGTTCGCTGGCGCAGAAGAAGTCGGTCCCGCCGTCGGCCGGCACGTTCCCGACCACCGGCGGCCTGTTCGTCGGTCTCGTCGTCGGCGTGATCCTGATCATCGGCGGCCTCACCTTCTTCCCGGCGCTGGCGCTCGGACCGATCGTCGAGCATCTCGCCATGAACGCCAACACCCTGTTCTGATCGAATTGATTGGAGTCACATCCATGGAAACCATGAAACTGCAAAAGCAGGTGAGGGCGTCGACCATGCTCGACCCCAAAATCCTGGTACCTGCGATCAAATCGTCCTTCATCAAGCTCGATCCGCGGCTGATGGCGAAGAACCCCGTGATGTTCGTGGTCGAGATCGTCGCCGCGCTCACCACGGTGATCTTCCTGCGTGACCTCGTCACCGGCGCGGAGAACATCGGCTTCACTTTCCAGATCATCCTGTGGCTCTGGTTCACGGTGCTGTTCGCCAATTTCGCCGAAGCCGTCGCCGAGGGACGCGGCAAGGCGCAGGCGGATTCGCTGAAGAAGACCCGCACCGAGAGCCAGGCCAAGCTGCTGGAAGGTTCGGGGCGGAACTACCGCCTCGTCCCCGGCACCGCGCTCAAGGTCGGCGACATCGTTCTGGTCGAGGCCGGCGACATCATCCCGTCCGACGGCGAGGTGATCGAAGGCGTGGCCTCGGTCAACGAAGCCGCGATCACTGGCGAGTCCGCGCCCGTGATCCGTGAATCCGGCGGCGACCGTTCGGCGGTGACCGGCGGCACGCAGGTGCTGTCGGACTGGATCCGCGTCCGCATCACAGCGGCGCAGGGCTCGACCTTCATCGACCGCATGATCCGGCTGGTCGAAGGCGCCGAGCGGCAGAAGACGCCGAACGAGATTGCGCTGAACATCCTGCTGGCCGGCCTCACCATCATCTTCGTGTTCGCGACCGTGACGATCCCGAGCTACGCGGCCTATGCCGGCGGCTCGATCTCGGTCGTGGTGCTGGTGGCGCTGTTCGTGACGCTGATCCCGACCACGATCGGCGCGCTGCTCTCGGCGATCGGCATCGCCGGCATGGACCGCCTGGTGCGCTTCAACGTGCTGGCAATGTCCGGCCGCGCGGTGGAAGCCGCCGGCGACGTCGACACGCTGTTGCTCGACAAAACCGGCACCATCACGCTCGGCAACCGCCAGGCGACCGCGTTCCGCCCCGTGCGTGGCGTCACCGAGCAGGAGCTTGCCGATGCCGCGCAGCTCGCCTCGCTCGCCGACGAGACGCCGGAAGGCCGTTCCATCGTCGTGCTGGCCAAGGAGAAATACGGCATCCGCAGCCGCGACATGCATGAGCTCGCCGCGATCTTCGTGCCGTTCACCGCGCAGACCCGCATGAGCGGCATCGATGCCGGCTCGTCCGCGGTCCGCAAGGGCGCGGTGGATGCGATCCTCAACTATATCGGCGGCGGCACCGCGCAGTCGCTGGCGAGCGGCAATGCCGTCCGCGCCCTCCAGGCCAATGTCAACACCGACGCCGCGCGCGAACTGCAGAGCATTGCCGACGAGATCGCCAAGGAAGGCGGCACGCCGCTCGCCGTGGCCAAAGACGGCCGGCTGCTCGGCGTCATCCACCTCAAGGATATCGTCAAGGGCGGCATCCGCGAGCGTTTCGCCGAGCTGCGCCGCATGGGCATCCGGACCGTGATGATCACCGGCGACAATCCGATGACCGCGGCGGCGATCGCGGCCGAAGCCGGCGTCGACGACTTCCTGGCGCAGGCCACGCCCGAGGACAAGCTCAAGCTGATTCGCGACGAGCAGGCCAAGGGCAAGCTGGTGGCGATGTGCGGCGACGGCACCAACGACGCGCCGGCGCTCGCGCAAGCCGACGTCGGCGTCGCCATGAACACCGGCACCCAGGCCGCGCGCGAAGCCGGCAACATGGTCGATCTCGACTCCAACCCGACCAAGCTGATCGAGGTGGTCGAGATCGGCAAGCAGCTCCTGATGACCCGCGGTGCGCTGACGACGTTCTCGATCGCCAACGATGTCGCGAAATATTTCGCAATCATCCCGGCGATGTTCCTGGCGTTCTATCCGCAGCTCGGCGTGCTCAACATCATGGGCCTTTCGAGCCCGCAGAGCGCGATCCTGTCGGCGATCATCTTCAACGCGCTGATCATCATCGCGTTGATCCCGCTGGCGCTGAAGGGCGTGGCCTATCGCGCCATCGGCGCCGGCGCGCTGCTCCGCCGCAACCTGATGATCTACGGCTTAGGGGGCATCATCATCCCCTTCATCGGCATCAAGGCGATCGACCTCGCGGTCGCAGCCTTGCACCTGGCTTAATGGACACCGTCATTACGAGGAGCGAAGCGACGAAGCAATCCACGATCTTGCCCCGCGGCCCGATGGATGGCTTCGCTTCGCTCGCAATGACGAGAATTAGGAGAGACAACATGCTTAGAGAAATTCGTCCCGCCATCGTCCTTCTGCTGTTGTTGACGGCAGTCACGGGCCTCGCCTATCCGCTCGCGATCACCGCCATAGCCGGCGTGATCTTTCCGTCCCAGGCGCAGGGCAGCCTGATCGAGAAGGACGGCAAGATCATCGGCTCCGCCCTGATCGGGCAAGAGTTCAAGGAGGACAAATATTTCCACGGCCGGCCGTCGGCGACGCTGGCGCCGGATCCAAACGATTCCTCCAAGACGGTGCCCGCGCCCTACAACGCGGCGAACTCCGGCGGCTCCAATCTCGGTCCGACCAGCAAGGCGCTGAACGACCGCGTCAAGGAGGATGTCGAGAAGCTGAAGGCGGAAAACCCGTCCCAGCCGGTGCCGATCGACCTCGTCACCACCTCGGGCAGCGGCCTCGATCCCGACATTTCGCCGGAGGCGGCGCTCTTCCAGGTGCCGCGGGTGGCAAAAGCGCGCAACCTGCAGGAAGCGCAGGTCCGCCAGCTCGTCGAAGCCAACACCAAGGGCCGTTTCATCGGCGTGCTCGGCGAGCCGCGGGTGAATGTCCTGGCGCTTAACCTCGCTTTGGACGGCGCTTCGAAATAAAGGCGGCTAGGCCGAATGACGTGACGCGACTATATTTGCTCTATGGCAAATGAGCATCGCGACCCTGAGAAGCGACCCTCGCCGGACGCGCTATTGGAAGCCGCCCGGCGAGAGAACGATGCGTCCGGACGGTTGAAGATCTTCGTCGGCGCCGCTCCCGGCGTCGGCAAGACCTACGAGATGCTGCAAAGCGCGCATGCCAAGCTCAAGGGTGGCAGCGATGTGGTGGTGGGTGTTGTCGAGACCCACGGCCGGGCCGAGACCGAGGCGCTGCTGCAGGGGCTCGAAGTGATCCCGCGCAAGCGGATCAATTACAAGGACCAGGTGCTCGAGGAGATGGACCTGGATGCGCTGATCGCGCGCCGGCCGCAGCTTGCCATCGTCGACGAGCTCGCCCACACCAACGCGCCCGGCAGCCGGCATCCGAAGCGCTATCTCGACGTCGAGGAACTGCTCTCCCACGGCATCGACGTCTACACCGCCGTCAACGTTCAGCACATCGAAAGCCTCAACGACGTCGTCGCCCAGATCACGCATGTGCGGGTGCGCGAGACGGTGCCGGATTCGATCTTCGACCGCGCGGATGCGATCGAATTGATCGACCTGCCGCCCGACGATTTGATCCAGCGATTGAAGGAGGGCAAGGTCTATGTGCCCAAGCAGGCGGAGCGGGCGCTTCAGCATTATTTCTCGCCCGGCAACCTGACCGCGCTGCGCGAGCTGGCGCTGCGGCGGACCGCCGAGCGGGTCGACGAGCAGCTGCTCAACCACATGCAGGCCAATGCCATCGCCGGTCCCTGGGCCGCGGGCGAACGTATATTGGTCTGCGTCAGCGAGGATCCGCGCGCCGCCGGCCTCGTGCGCTACGCCAAGCGGCTTGCCGATCGCCTGCACGCGCCCTGGACCGCGATCAGCATCGAAACCCGGCGCAGCCTGCAGCTCTCGGACGAGCAGCGTGACCGGCTCGCCGATACGATGCGGCTTGCCGAATCGCTTGGCGGCGAGGCGCTGACGATTCCCGCCGTGCATCGCCGCATCGCCGATGATCTGATCAGTTTCGCGCAGTCCACCAACGTCACGCATGTCGTGATCGGCAAGTCGTCGCGCTCGCGGTGGTTCGAGATCCTGCGCGGCTCCGTGGTGCA
This sequence comes from Bradyrhizobium sp. Ses1, assembly GCF_059512365.1. Taxonomy (NCBI): domain Bacteria; kingdom Pseudomonadati; phylum Pseudomonadota; class Alphaproteobacteria; order Hyphomicrobiales; family Nitrobacteraceae; genus Bradyrhizobium; species Bradyrhizobium sp. Ses1. The sequence goes on along the minus strand of NZ_JCAMOQ010000030.1, from coordinate 70,490 downwards.
CGATCTGGTGCGGCGCGCAGGCAATATCAGCGTGCACGTGATCGCCGGCGAGGATCTGCCTGCCGGCCTCGACAAAGGGCCGGCGGTGCAGACGGCGGCGCGAACCGAGCCGTTCAACCTCAGGCCTTATTTGTACTCGCTCCTGATCGTCGGCCTCGGGCTCGGCGCCGCCACGCTAGTCCATCCTCGCTTCGGCGTCGAGAACGTCGACCTGGTCTTCCTCACCGCCGTCGTCGTGGTGGCCGTGCGCTATGGCCTGTGGCCGTCGCTGCTCGCGAGCGTCGTGGCCTCGCTGTGCTACAATTTCTTCTTCCTGCCGCCGGTCTACACCTTCACGATCACCGACCCGACCAATATCGCGGCGTTCTTCTTCTTCATGCTGATCGCGCTGCTCGTTTCCAACGTCGCGGCGCGGGTGCGGGTGCAGGCCGATACCGCGATCAGCCGCGTGCGCATGACCGAGTGGCTTTACGCCTTCAGCCGCAAGCTCGCGGGCACCGCGACGCTGGACGACGTATTATGGGCGACCGCCTACCAGATCGCGCTGATGCTGAAGGTGCGCGTGGTGCTGCTGCTGCCGGAAGAGGGCTTGCTCGTCGTCAAGGCCGGCTATCCGCCGGAAGACCAACTCGACGACGCCGATCTTGCGGCCGCGAACTGGGCCTGGTCGAACGATCGGCCGGCCGGCCGCGGCTCGGACACGCTGCCCGGCGCCAAGCGCCTGTTTTTGCCGATGCGGACCGGCCGCGGCCTGATCGGCGCCATCGGCATCGACAATGACAAGACCGGCCCGCTGCTGACGCCGGACCAGCGGCGGCTGCTGGATGCGCTGGTCGACCAGGGCGCGCTCGCGATCGAGCGCGTGCTGCTGGTCGAGGACATGGACAAGGTCAAGCGCACCGTCGAATCCGAGCGCCTGCGCTCAGCGCTCCTGACCTCGATCTCGCACGACCTGAAGACCCCATTGGCCTCGGTACTCGGCGCCGCCTCGACCATGCGCGATCTCGGCGGCAACCTCACGGATGCGCAGAAGCACGATCTGCTCGCGACCGTGATCGACGAGTCCGAACGGCTGAACCGCTTCATCGCCAATCTGCTCGACATGACCAAGCTCGAATCCGGCGCCATCGTGCCGAACACGGCGCGGCATGATGTCGGCGAAATTGTCGGCAGCGCGCTGCGCCGCGCCGGCAAGATCCTGGTGCGACACAAGGTTTCGCTCGATCTCGCCGCCGATCTGCCGATGCTGGAGCTCGATGCGGTGCTGTTCGAACAGGTGCTGTTCAACCTGCTCGACAACGCGGCCAAATACGCTCCTGCCGACACCACGATCTCGATCCGCGGCCGGCGGGATCGTGATTCGATCGTGCTGCAGGTCATGGACGAGGGCAGCGGCATTCCGCCGACCGAACTCGAAAGCATCTTCGACAAGTTCTACCGTGTGCAGAAGGGCGATCATGTCCGCCCCGGCACTGGCCTCGGTCTTGCGATCTCCCGCGGATTCGTCGAAGCCATGCATGGCACGATCTCGGCCGCCAACCGCACCGACCGGAGCGGCGCCGTGCTCACCATCCGGCTGCCGATCCCGGCGGCTACCGCTGCGCTGGATACCGCTGCATGAACGCGACACCGATCAAGGTCCTGGTCATCGATGACGAGCCGCCGATCCGCAAATTGTTGCGGATGGGGCTGAACACGCAAGGGTACGAAATTCTCGAGGCCCCCAACGGCAAGGCCGGACTGGAGATGCTCGCGCAGGGGCCTGCGCTGATCATCCTCGATCTGGGCCTGCCTGATATACAGGGCCACGACCTCCTACGCATGATCCGCGCGCGCGACGAAAGCGTGCCGATCGTGGTGCTATCGAGCCGCGGCGACGAGGCGGGCAAGGTGCAGGCGCTCGACCTCGGCGCCGACGATTATCTCACCAAGCCGTTCGGCATGGATGAGCTCTTGGCACGACTGCGCGCGGCGCTGCGCCATCAATTGCAGGTGCAGGGTGAACGGCCGGTGTTTCGCACCGGCGATCTCTCGGTCGACCTCGTGCGCCGCATCGTCAAGGTCGGCGATCGCGAGGTGAAATTGTCGCCAAAGGAATATGAGCTGCTTCGTGTGCTGGTGCAGCACGCGGGCAAGGTGCTCACGCATCGTTTCCTGCTGAAGGAATTGTGGGACGAACTCACCGATGCGCAATATCTACGCGTCTATGTGCGTCAGCTTCGGCAGAAGATCGAGGCTGATCCCGAGCGTCCGCAATTCGTGCTGACAGAGACTGGGATAGGCTATCGCTTGCGCGCGGCGGACTGAGGCGAGTTGCAGATGCGGAACTTTTTCGGAGTGAGGAAATTAATCTCCCTCAACCGGGAGGAATGCCAATGGCACGAAAATATTCCAGGAAAGCATCCGGCGACGTCAGGCGCGCGATGAAGAAGCGCAAGGCCGGCACGTTGAAGAGCGGCCGCTCAGGCCGCAAGGTCAAGAGCCGCAAACAGGCGATCGCGATCGGACTTTCGGAAGCGCGCGCCAAAGGCAGGAAAGTCCCGAAGAAGTCGTCGAAGAAGAAAACGTCCAAGAAGAAAACGACGAAGAAGCGGAAGAGCAGCAAGAAGCGGAAGACCAAGCGGTAGTCCGGCTTCGCGCTTCTCTTCGTCATGGCCGGGCTTGTCCCGGGCATCCACGTTCTCTGGGCAAGAAGGAAGGCGTGGGTGGCCGGGACAAGCCCGGCCATGACGCTGTAGTCTACCCCGCCTTGCGTGCACGCGCGGTCGAGCGATGCGCTTTTCGCGCTGCGCGGCGGCGGGAGGGCTGGCGGCGGGCGGTGGAATGGCTGCGTTTCTTGGCTGCCGAGCGGCCCTTCAGGCTGTGCTTCAGCGCATCCATCAGGCTGACGACGTTGCTCGGCCGCTCCTCGGGCTCCGGGGCCTCGATCGGCTTGCCGGCCGCCTTGCGTCGCACCAGTGCCTTCAGTGCATCCTCATAGTCGTCCTTGAATTTCGAGGGGTCGAAATGCGCCGCCTTGCTGTCGAGGATGTGGCCGGCGAGCTCGACCATATCCTTGGTGATCTTCGGCGTCTTGATGTCGTCGAAATAATCGGCCTCATCGCGCAGCTCATAAGGGTAGCGCAAGGTGGTGCCGAGCAGGCCCTTGCCGAGCGGCTCGATCGCCATGACGTGCTCGCGGTTGGTCAGCACGATCCGCGCCAGCGCGACGCGGTCCTGGTCCTTCATCGCGTCACGGATCACAGCGAAAGCGTCAGCGCCGGCCTTGCCGTCGGGCGCGATGTAATAGGGGTGGTTGAGATAGCGCTTGTCGATCTCGTCCCTGGGCACGAAGCTTTCGATGTCGATTGTGTGGTTGCTCTCGATCTGGACGGATTCGAGTTCCTCCGGTTCGATCTCGACATATTTCCCTTTCCGTAGCTCATAGCCGCGCGCCTTCTGGTCGGCTTCGACGATGTCGCCGGTTTCGGCGTCCACCATCTGCTGCTTCAAGCGGTTGCCGGTCTCCTTGTTGATCATGTGGAAGCGGGTTTTCGCGACCGACGTCGAGGCCGGATACAGCAGCACCGGGCACGCCACTAGCGACAGCTTCAAGGTGCCTTTCCAATAGGCGCGAGGGGCCATTTCATTCTCCGGATATCTTGGAGTATGGGAACTTCAACCGATGCGAGGGGTTTTGGTTCCTGGTATATACCGCCGCAAGGCGGCGGCCATTTGCGTGAGGTGCACCCGTGCTGCAGAGAAACCTGTCCACCTATCGCAAGAAACGCGACTTCTCCAAGACCGACGAGCCCTCCGGCGAGGTCAAGGTTGCGCCGTCCAAACAGCGCCGCTTTGTGATCCAGAAGCATGACGCCACGCGGCTGCATTACGACCTCCGACTCGAAATGGACGGGGTGTTCAAGTCGTGGGCGGTGACCAAGGGTCCCTCGCTTGATCCGCACGACAAGCGGCTTGCAGTGGAGGTCGAGGACCATCCGCTCGACTATGGCGATTTCGAAGGCACCATTCCGGAAGGCCAGTATGGCGGCGGCACGGTGATGCTGTGGGATCGCGGCTATTGGGAATCGGACGATCCCGCAGCCGGGTTCAAGAAAGGCGATCTGAAGTTCACCCTGGATGGCGACAAGCTGCATGGAAGCTGGGTGCTGGTGCGGATGCGCGGCGATCGTTTCGGCGGCAAGCGCACCAATTGGCTGCTGATCAAGCATCGTGACGAATACGCCAGCGAGGACGGGGAAAGCATTCTCGATGAGGACCGATCCGTCGCCTCTGGCCGCACCATGGAGCAGATCGCGGCCGGCAAGGGCAGGGCGCCGAAGCCGTTCATGCTGGCGAAGAATGGTCGCGCGAAGGCGAAGGCCGATGCGGTCTGGCAGTCCAATCGGGAGGAGACCGGCGCGGCGCGTCCGAGGACGAAGGCGCCGGCGCCCAAAACGCTGGCGTCGAAGTCGCGCGCTTCCGCCAAAGCCAAGGCAAAAAAGATCGAGGCGAAGAAGGTCGAGGCGATGCCGGACTTCGTCGCACCGGAGCTCTGCACGTCCGTCGATCGTCCGCCCGGCGGTGCTGGCTGGTGCCACGAGATCAAGCTCGATGGCTATCGCGTGCAATTGCGGGTCGAGGACGGCGAGGCCACGCTCAAGACCCGCAAGGGTCTGGACTGGACCGACAAGTTCGGTGCGATCGCGAAAGAAGGTGCCAAGCTGCCTGATGTGATTGTTGACGGCGAGATCGTCGGGTTGGACAAGAACGCCATACCGAATTTCTCGACGCTGCAGGCGGCGATCTCGGACGGCAAGACCGATGATCTGATCTTCTATGCCTTCGACCTGCTGTTCGCCGAGAATGAGGATCTGCGCGCGCTGCCGCTGGCCGAGCGCAAGGCGCGGCTGAAGCGGCTCCTGGAAGGACGAAAAGGCAAGGGCAAGTTGATCCATTATGTCGAGCATTTCGAGAGCGGTGGCGATGCGGTGCTGGAGTCGGCCTGCAAATTGGAGCTTGAGGGCATCGTCTCCAAGAAGTTGGACGCGCCCTATCGCTCCGGCCGCTCCGAACTGTGGACCAAGGCGAAATGCCGTGCCGGTCACGAGGTCGTGCTGGGCGGCTGGAAGACCACCAGCGGAAAATTCCGCTCGCTGATGGCCGGCGTCTATCGCGGCGATCATCTCGCATTCGTCGGCATTGTCGGCACCGGCTTTGGCCAGGACAAGGTCCGCCGGCTGTTGCCGGTGCTGAAGGCGCATGAATCCGACGAGAGCCCGTTCGGCGGCGAGAATGCGCCGCGCAAGGCGCGCGATATCCATTGGCTGAAGCCCGACCTCGTCGCCGAGATCGAATTCGCCGGCTGGACCGAGGGCGGCAATATCCGGCAGGCCGCGTTCAAGGGACTGCGGCAGGACAAGCCGGCCAAGGAGGTGGAGGCCGAAGAGCCGGCCAAGACCGAGATCGCCGAGCCGAAGCCGGGCAGGGCCGCGGCGAAGGCTGCGAAATCGGCTGCGGATAAATCCTCTGTCGTCATGGGCGTCGTGATCTCCAAGCCCGACAAGGAGCTGTGGCCCGACGCCTTCGACGGCGAGGGCGTGACCAAGCTCGATCTCGCGCGCTATTTCGAGGCGGTCGGCGAATGGATGATCGTCCATCTCAAGGGCAGGCCGTGCTCGATCGTGCGCGCGCCTGATGGCATCAATGGCGAAAAGTTCTTCCAGCGCCATGCGATGCAGGGCATGTCGAACCTCTTGGAGCTCGCAAAGGTCTCCGGCGACCGCAAGCCCTATGTGCAGATCGATCGCATCGAGGGATTGGCGGCGGTTGCGCAGATCGGCGGGCTCGAACTGCATCCCTGGAATTGCGCGCCCGATATCTACGATACGCCGGGGCGACTGGTGTTCGATCTCGATCCCGCGCCGAACGTCGAATTCTCAGACGTCATCGAGGCCGCCAAGGACATGCGCCAGCGACTCTCAGCCGTCGGCCTCGAGAGCTTCTGCAAAACCACCGGCGGCAAGGGCCTGCATGTCGTGGCGCCATTGCTGTATGGCGCAAAGGACCGCGTGACCTGGAAGGAGGCCAAAGCGTTCGCGCAGGCGATCTGCCAGTGGATGGCCGATGACGACCCCGAGCAATATCTGCTCAACATGTCGAAGAAGCTGCGCAAGGGAAAGATCTTCCTCGACTATCTGCGCAACGACCGGATGTCGACTGCGGTCGCCCCGCTGTCGCCCCGCGCACGCGAAGGTGCCACCGTCTCGATGCCGCTGACTTGGGCGCAGGTGCGCGGCGATCTCGATCCGAAGAAGTACACGGTGCGCACCGTGCCGTCGCTGCTCGCGCGGAGCAAGGCCTGGGATGGCTATGACGATGCCGCCACGTCGATCAAGGCGGCGATGAAGAAGCTGGCAGCGAAGAAGTAGCGATGAGGTAGGTGGGCAAAGCGAAGCGTGCCCACCATTGCTTGCGGAGTGCGGATGGTGGGCACGCTGCGCTTTGCCTACCTTACGATTCTGCGAGTCGTCATTGCGAGGAGCGAAGCGACGAAGCAATCCACAGCTCCACGTGCGGAGAGATGGATTGCTTCGCTTGCGCTCGCAATGACAGGGAAAAAGTCAGCGGCTTCGTGTGAGCGTCAGATCCTCCCGAGCAATAGCAGGATCAGCAGGATGACGATCACGAGTCCGAGCCCGCCGCCGCCGTAGTAGCCGGTGCCATAGAACGGCCCGCCGCCTACGCCGCTGAAGCCGCCCAGCAACAGGATGATCAGAATGATGAGTATGATCGTTCCAATTGACATATAAGTCTCTCCTCAGCCCGGAGGGCCTGGTTGCCGCTTCTGCCCTTCTTGAGGAAAACGAACCTAATTCATGAAGGTTCCGGCTCTCGCGCCGCACGTATCGGCCTTCTGTTTAGCTGACGTGGCACTACATGCAGTTGATCAGAGGAGGAATTTTGCAATGTCTGCTCCATTGGTCGTTTCGATTCCGCATAGCCTTGGCCGCGAGGAAGCCATGCGTCGCCTGAAGACGGGACTCTCGCGCGCTGCGAACAGCGTGCCGGTGCTCAAGGTCGATGAGGAGCGCTGGGAGGACAATCGCATGATCTTTCGCGTGCGTGCGCTCGGACAGGCCGCAACCGGTCACGTCGATGTCAACGAAGATAATGTCAATGTGGAAGTGACATTACCCTGGCTGCTGCAACGCTTTGCCGAAGTCGCGCAAACCGCGATCCGCAATCGGGGCCGTCTGCTGCTGACGAAACGCAATTGAAGCGCGGCGTATCCGCAGTGAACGCTGCGCTCCCTCTCCCGCAAGCGGGAGAGGTGGCGTCCCTCGTTCAGGCGCGGACGCGCTTTCGGGTTGGCTTTAAGACGGCGGCGACTTTCGCCTTGAGGACGGCAACGGGCATATGCCTGAAGAGCGTGGAGAGCTGCAGCTCGTTCTCGCCGGCGTCGGTGACATAACCTTTAATCGTGACCGCGCCGTCGAAAGCCTCTGCTTTCGGCCAGACACGGCCGACTTCGGTGAAAGGCGCGAAGGACTTTGCAACGGCGACGATGACTGCATCCCGTTCCCATTGCCGCGCAAAGGCGATGATGTGATCGCGGTGTGCTCCACTCGTCTCCAGCGGCAGATAGTTGCCTTGCGTGAACACGTCGGGGAATTCGCTGCGAAGCCGCAGCAGGTGCCGGGTCCAGGCGAGCTTCAACCGACCGTCGGGCCATTGCTGGACAAGCTGCGCCCAGTCCGGCTCTTCCAACATGGCAAGCGCGGATGTGCGCGCGGCGAAGTCGACCGGACGGCGATTGTCAGGATCGACGAGGGAAAAATCCCAGAACTCGGTGCCCTGGTAGAAGTCCGGCACGCCGGGAAGCGTCGCCTTCAGCGTGAGCTGGCTCAGCGAATTCAGCGCGCCCAATAGCGACAGCCGCCGTGCCAGGGCTTCCAGCGCGTTCAGGAAGTCGGCCGAGCGGGAACGGTCCAGGATGCGCTCGAGGAACGTCTTGACGCCAGCTTCATAGACCTCATGCGGATTGAGCCAGCTCGTCTCCTGCTTGCCTTCGCGCGACGCTTTCAGCGCATAGGCCTGCATGCGCTCGAGGAAGCGGGGATCATCAGGTTGCCAGGCGCCGAGCATCGCCTGGTAGAGCATGTATTCCGATGTCGCCGATGGTGCGCGAAATTCGCCTTCGACCACAAGGTGCGGCGCGTTGAGGACTTTCCAGCGCGATACCGCGCTGGTCCACTCACCGGGAATTTCAGCCAGCGCCAGGATGCGGGCACGAGCATCCTCGCCGCGCTTGGTGTCGTGGGTCGCGGTCGCGGTTATGCCGTGTGGCCCTTCATTGGCGCGCCTCTGCATCATCTGGTGAAATGCGTCGACCGACAGCGCTTTCGCGGCCGGATCGCCGCCGACTTCGTTCAGCGCGAGCAGGCGATGATAGCGGTAGAAGGTGGTGTCCTCCAATGACTTTGCCATCATCGGACCGGTGAATTGCTGCACCTTCTGCGCAAAGCGCCGAACGCGCGGCGCGCTATGAGTGGCGCGGCCTGGCTCGATCAGGTCCATGGTCAGCGCGTCCTGGAGGAAATCGAAAATGCCTTCGTCGGCGGCGAACCAGTCGCCGCGCGCCCGCTCGATCGTGTGGGCGATCAAGGCTCGATCATGCGGCGTCGGGCCGGAGGCAGTGAGATAAGTGCGATAGACCGGGAAGTGCAGCACATAGAGCTCGAGCGCCTGCCGCAGGCTGTCCGCGGAAAAATCGCGCGTCGAGTAGTGGCCGTTCGCGATCCGCGCGAGCAGCCGCCACAGCACCGTGAACTCGCTGGTGAGCAGCGTCTCGAGCACGCGGCGCTTAGCTTCTTTCAGCACCGGCGCGAGCCTCGGCGAGCGGTTGCTGATCTGCCGCCAGATCTCGTCGAGCGGCGCCAGGCCCTTGCCGTCGACCAGGACTTGGGCGATCGCGTTCATCCATTCGTAGCCGGTGGTGCCGTGAACGCCGGCAAGCGCGGGCAGCTTCTCATGCTCGCCGAGGATCTTTTCGATCACCAGATAGAACGGCCTGCCGCCGCCTTGCGCATGGCGGATCAGGCGGCGCAGCCGCTGGCAATATTGCGCGGGATCACACAAGCCGTCGATATGATCGAGCCGCAATCCCTGCAGCTTGCCTTCGGCGATCAATCGCTGCACGAGCAGGTGGATCGCCTCGAATGTGGCGGCATCCTCGACGCGGATGCCGGCGAGATTGTTGATGTCGAAGAAACGGCGATAGTTGATGTCGCTGGAGGCGAGCCGCCAATGGCCGAGCTTGTAGTGCTGGCGTTCGAGCAGATGATGCAGCGCGAGCGTTTGCGCCGGGCGGCCCTCGCCGGCGCGGTAGGCCGATAGCCCGCGCGCGATGATCTCGGCGGCATCTGCGATTGCCTTCAGTTCCGCCTTGAACCCCGGGGCTTCCTTCCGATTGGGATGCCGCAGTCCCGTGTAGCGCGACGCCAGCGCGAGGATGCCCTTGCCGGCATCGCTCTCGGCGGCGTCAGCCTCGCGCACCATCGTTCGCAGCACCTCGCCATAGCGCTCGGGTGCGATCGGCAGGCGGTGCTCGAAATACCAGGCGGAGAAGCTGCCCTCGCCGGCATCGTAGCGCAGCTCGATCTCGCCGCGCTCCAGCGCCTGCCCATAGGACGAACCTAGGATCGGCAGCAGCACGCCGCCGCGGGCGCGGTAGGGCAATTGCTCCCAGTCGATGTCGAAGGAGGCGGCGTGCGGCGAGGTGGGGCCCCACTCGAGCACGTCGAGCCACCAGGGATTGTCGTCGAAATGCACGCCCACATGATTGGGCACGAAGTCCAGGATCAGCCCGATATCGTGCTGCTTTAGCGCCGCATTCAGGCGCTCGAAACCGGCTTCGCCGCCGAGTTCCGGATTGAACTTAGTGTGATCGACGATGTCATAGCCGTGGGTCGAACCCTTGCGCGCCTTCATGAAGGGCGAGGCATAAAGATGTGTGATGCCGAGCGCCTTCAGATAAGGCACGACTTCGGCGGCGGCATCGAAGTCGAAATCGGCGGTGAGCTGCAACCGATAGGTCGCGATCGGAATCGCGGGGGGCATTCTTCTATCCGATGTGCCAGCACACCGACCAAGCGGGGATGTTATCGCCCAACGCGCTGCCCCAGATCAAAGTTCCCGCGGGCCGGTCTTTCGGCGCTGCAATCTCTCGGTCGCCGAGATTGGCGGTCAGCGACAGTTGCCTGCCGTCGCCCATGCGCCAATGCGCCGTCAGCAGGTCGGCCTCCGCCTGCGCGTCGCCGAAGCTGGCGCCGGCAAGCCGTGGCATGATTTCGCGGCGGCGCATCGCAAGCAGGCTCCTGACCAGCGCCAGCCGTGTCCGTCCCGGCTCGCGGTCGCGCTCCGTCCAATCCAGCACGGCCGACTGAAAGGTCGATTGCTGCAGCGGATCGGGAACCTCATCGCCATATTTGGCATAGGCCCAGGCATATTCCTCACGCCGGCCCTTGCGGACGGCGTTGGCGAGATCGCCGTGGAAATCGCAGAAGAACGGGAACGGCGCCTTCGAGCCCCATTCCTCGCCCATGAACAGCATCGGCGTCATCGGCGCCAGCAGCGTGATCGCGAGCGCGGCCTCGATGGCTTTTGGATCGGCGAAGCTCTCGAGACGGTCGCCGAAGGGGCGATTGCCGATCTGGTCGTGGTTCTGCAGGAAGTTGACGAAAGAGGTCGGCGACAGCGTGCCGCTCGGCTCGCCGCGGGGAATGCCGCCCCAGAACGTCGAGACCTCTCCCTGGTAGACGTAGCCGGACGAGAGCGCGCGGGCGAGATCGCCACGCGGCGAGCGCTGGTAGTCGCCGTAATAGCCTTGCGCCTCCCCGGTCAGCATCACGTGCCAGACGTGATGATAGTCGTCGTTCCACTGCCCGCGATATTTGCCGCGCGGCGGGTCTTCGGTAGCATCGAGCAGGCTCGCACGATTGTCGCTGTTCTCGAGCACCATGTTGATGTGCCGGCCGGCCTCCGCCGCAAGCCTGCCGACAGCGATGCTGAGATCATGCAGGATCGGGATTTCGCCTGTCTCCACGATGGTGTTGACGGCGTCGAGCCGCAGGCCGTCGAAGCGGTAGTCACGCAGCCAATGCACCGCGTTCCCGATCGCGAAGTCGCGCACTTGCTTGACGCGATAATCGATGGCGCTGCCCCAGGGCGTGTGCGCGTCGGTGAAGAAGCTGGGCGCGTAGCGGCCGAGATAATTTCCTTCGGGGCCGAAATGGTTGTAGACGACATCAAGCATCACCATCAGCCCGCGCTGATGGGCGGCGTCGATCAGCGCCTTCAAATCCTCCGGCCGGCCATAGGCGCTGTCGGGCGCGTACCACAGGACGCCGTCATAGCCCCAGTTGCGTGTTCCTGCGAAATCGGCGAGCGGCATCAATTCGAGCGCGGTGATGCCGCTCTCCACGAGATGGTCGAGCCTGTCGATGATCGCGCGATAGGTGCCTTCGGGTGTGAAGGTGCCGACATGCGCTTCGAGGACAACCGCCTCATGCCACGGCCGCCCGCGCCAGTCGGTGGTGCGCCATTGGAAAGCGTCGTGATCGATCACCTCGCTCGGGCCGAAGACGTCGTCGGGCTGGAACGCGGAAGCCGGGTCGGGGACGTCGATCTCATCATCGATGCGAAACTTGTAGCGCGCGCCAGCGGCGACGCCAGGGATTTCGACCTTGAACCAGCCATCGTCGCCGCGGCTCAGCGCATGCGGCTTGTCGAGCAGCACGTCGACGCGCTTGGCCGCCGGCGCCCACAGGCGGAACAGCGCGCCGTCCTTCGTCAGCAGGGGACCGAAATGCCGCTCATTCATGCCGAGCCTGCAAAGGCGAGCACCGAGCGGGAAGGCGCCTTGGTGTCGGCGCCCGACGCGAAATCGACGGGCATCTGCTTGTTCTCGGTGGTGTTGAGCACCTGCCGCCAGTTCCTGTACTCGGGCATCACAGGCATCTTGAACGCGATCTCTTCCGGTGCGGCATTCAGCACAATAAAGATCGGCGCCTGCCCTGGTTCCATCGGTCCGAGCACATAAGAGAGAAAACGCCCTTCCGGGAAATTCCAGTCGGACTCCTTCATCTCTTCCGCCGCCGGCGTCAGCCACAGCACGCCGTAGGAGCCGTCGGCGCGGCGGCCATCCAGCCAGCGCTGCGAGCGAAGCTGGGCGAACTTGCGGCGCAGCTCGGTCAAATGGCCGACGAAATCGGTGAAGTCCTCGACCTCGTCGCCGAAATTGTCCCAATTGACCCAGCCGACCTCGTTGTCCTGGCAGTACGCATTGTTGTTGCCATCCTGCGAATTGCCGACCTCGTCGCCGGCGAGCAAGAGCGGCGTGCCCTGCGCCAATAGCAGGCAGGCGAGCTGGTTCTTCCGCAACTGGCGGCGCAGCGCGATGATGTCGGGATCGTCGGTCGGACCCTCGACGCCGCAATTGTTGCTGTGATTGTCGTTGGAGCCGTCGCGATTGTCCTCGCCATTGGCTTCATTGTGCTTCTGGTTGTAGCTGAAGAGGTCCATCAGCGTGAAGCCGTCATGCACGGTGATGTGATTGACACTGGCGCGCGTCGCGCGATTGTCGTGATTGAACAGGTCCGATGAGGCCGTCATGCGGCGCGAGACTTCGCCGATCAGGCTGCCTTCGCCGCTCCAATAGCGCCGCATCGCGCTGCGATAGCGGTCGTTCCATTCCGACCATTGCGAGGGGAACGCGCCGACCTGGTAGCCGCCAAGGCCGAGGTCCCAGGGTTCGGCGACGAGCTTGACGGTGGAGAGCACCGGATCCTGCCTGACCGCGGTGAGGAAGGACGCGGCGCGGTCATAGCCGTTCGGTACGCGCGCCAGCGTGGTCGCGAGATCGAAGCGGAAGCCGTCGACGTGGCAGACCTCGACCCAGTAGCGCAGCGAGTCCATCACCATCTGCAGCACGCGCGGGTGGGTGAGCCTGACCGAATTGCCGCAGCCGGTGAAGTCGTCATAGTAGCGCGGATTGTCCGGCTTCAGCCAGTAATAGGAGGCGTTGTCGATGCCGCGGAACGACAGCGTCGGGCCCATATGGTTGCCCTCGGCGGTGTGGTTGTAGACGACGTCGAGCATCACCTCGATGCCGGCATCGTGCAGTCGCGCCACCGTGGTGCGGAAGGAATCGAGCGCATTGTCCTGCGCGTAGCGCGGCTCCGGCGCGAAGAAGGCGAGCGTGTTGTAGCCCCAATAGTTGGCGAGCTTCTTCTCGACCAGGATGCGGTCGTCGATCAGGCCGTGGATCGGCAACAGTTCGATCGTGGTGACGCCGAGCCGCCTCAGATGATTGATCATCGCGGGCGAGGACAGTCCGCCATAGGTGCCGCGCAGGTTCGGCGCGACGTCCTCGCGCTTCTGCGTCAGTCCCTTGACATGGGCCTCGTAGATGATCGTGTCTTCCCAGGGGATGTGGGGACGGATTTCGCGGCGGCCCCAGTTGAAGGTCTCATCGACCACGACCGCCTTCGGCATGCCGCGGGCATTGTCGCGCCGATCAAAGGATAGGTCCTCGCGCGCGCTGCCGGTGCGGTAAGCGAAATGCGCATCGCTCCACACCAGCCGCCCCGCGAGCCGCTTGGCATAGGGATCGAGCAGGAGCTTGTTGGCATTGAACCGGTGGCCGCGCTCCGGCGCGTAGGGGCCGTAGACGCGATAGCCGTAGAGCTGGCCCGGCGAGACGTCGTTGAGATAGCCGTGCCAGACGTCCTCGGTGCGCTCCGGGAGTTCGATGCGTTCGAGCTCGCGCCGGCCCTGGCTGTCGAACAGGCACAGCTCGACCTTCTCCGCATTCGCAGAGAACAACGCAAAATTGGTACCCCTTCCGTCCCAACTGGCGCCCAGCCGGGACGACGTTCCCCCAGTCAGTCGCATACGTCAGCTTTCAGGTACGAGGAAGATCGCAGCCAGCGGCGGAATGGTCAGGCTGAGCTCGGGCACAATGCCTTCATGCGTGACCACCTCACCGATATTGCCGACATTGCTGCCGCCATAGTGGGAGGAATCCGAATTCAGCACCTCGCGCCATTTCCCGGCAAAGGGAACACGAATGCGATAGTCGTGATAGACGTTCGGCGAGAAGTTGACCACCACCAGGCAGCGCGAACGCGCGCTGTTGCCCTTGCGGATCCAGGCGAACACGTTGTGGTCGGCGTCATCGGTGATGACCCATTCGAAGCCGGCCGGATCGCAATCCAGTTCATGCAGCGCGGGGAGCGCGCGATAGAGCCGGTTGAGATCGCGGATCAGCGCCTGCACGCCGGCATATTTCGGTTGCGCGAGCAGATGCCAGTCGAGCGAATGTTCGTGAGCCCACTCGCGCTCCTGGCCGAACTCGCAGCCCATGAACAACAGCTTCTTGCCGGGATGGCCGAACATGAAGCTGTAGTAGGCGCGCAAATTCGCGAAGCGCTGCCAGTCGTCGCCGGGCATGCGGCCCAGGATCGAGCGTTTGCCGTGCACGACCTCGTCATGCGAGAGCGGCAGGATGAAGTTCTCGGAGAAGGCGTAGTGCAGGCCGAACAGGATGTCGCCGTGGTGGTACTTGCGGTGGATAGGCTCCTTGCCGATGTAGCGCAAGGTGTCGTGCATCCAGCCCATGTTCCACTTGTAGCCGAAGCCGAGCCCGCCGAATTCGACCGGGCGCGACACCTGCGGCCAGGCGGTCGATTCTTCCGCCGCGGTCGTTGCCTGCGGAAAGCGCCCGAACAGTTCGGTGTTGAAGCGGCGCAGAAAGTCGATCGCCTCCAAATTCTCGCGGCCACCATATTTGTTCGGGATCCAGCCGCCCGGCGGACGGCTGTAATCGAGATAGAGCATGGAGGCGACCGCATCGACGCGCAGTCCGTCGATGCCATAGCGGTCGAGCCAGAACAGCGCGTTCGAGACCAGGAAATTGGTCACCTCGGTGCGCCCGTAATTGTAGATCAGCGTGCCCCAGTCGAGATGGCGACCCTGCAGCGGGTTGGCGTGCTCATAGAGCGCGGTGCCGTCGAAATGGCCGAGGCCGTGCGGATCGTCCGGGAAGTGTCCGGGCACCCAGTCGAGCAGCACCCCTAACCCTTCGCGATGACAGGCATCGACGAGCGCAGCGAAGTCGGCCGGCGAGCCGAACCGGCTGGTTGGCGCGAACAGGCCGGTCGGCTGATAGCCCCAGGAGCCGTCGAACGGATGCTCGCTGACGGGAAGGAATTCGAGATGGGTGAAGCCCATGTCGCGCGCATAGGCCGGAAGCTGCTCGGCGAGCTCGCGATAGGTCAGCCACTCATTGTTGCCTTTGCGGCGCCATGAGCCGAGATGGACCTCGTAGATCGAGATCGGCGCGCCAATGCCGTTGATGCCTGGTGGCGCTGCCTGCGGATGCGGAATGTGGTCGAGGTCGACCACGATCGAGGCGGTCTTCGGGCGCAGCTCGGCGCCGAATGCCACCGGATCGGACTTCAGCGGCAGATGTTGGCCATTGGGGCCGATGATGTCGAATTTGTAGTGGTCGCCGGCGCGGGCATGCGGGATGAACAATTCCCAATAGCCAGGGCCGCGGACCCGCATCGGATGCCGCCGCGCATCCCAGAAGTTGAAATCGCCGACCACGCTGACCCGCCGCGCGTTCGGCGCCAGCACCACGAAGGCGACGCCCTCCACGCCGTCGAGCGTCATCGGATGCGCACCGAGCTTGTCGTAGATGCGCTGGTGGGTGCCTTCGCCGAGCAAATAGAGATCGAAGTCGCTCAACACGGGCGGGAAGCGATAGGGGTCGTCGAGATCGACGACATGGTCGCCGAAGCGGGCGCGGAGCTGGTAACGGCGCGAGCCGTTCGGCAGCGCGCCGGCGAACAGGCCAGCATCATGAATGCGCGCGAGCGGCGCGGTTTCGCCATGCTCGCCGATCGCCTCGACATTGGAGGCTTCCGGCAGGAAGGCGCGCACCACGCTCTGGTCGCCCTCGGAGTGGAGCCCGAGATAGCGGAAGGGGTCGGAATGGCGGCCCTCGATGATCGCGTAGGCTTCAGCAGGCAATCTGGTCATTGCGGCTCATGCGGTTGTTGCGCCAGGATGCGGAGCATCCCGGTCAGCGGGACGCGCAGCCAGTCGGGCCGGTGCGCCAGCTCATATTCGATCTCGTAGAATGCTTTCTCAAGCAGGAAGAAGTTGAGCATCCGCTCGGCGGCTTCCGGATCGGCCGGCCACAAGGGCTGGCCCGCCATGGTCTCGCGATAGACGGCCAGGAACGTCGCGGTAGCCCGATCCCGCCAGTCGGCGAGCGCCAGCGCGAGCTTGCTTTGTTCGTCGGGTGCGACCTTGAGCGCCCGATCGAGCGCAGCGGTGACGGAGTAGTCGATCGAGCGGACTAGCCCGGCGACATCGCGCGCCGCCGGCGCCTTGCGCCGCCGCTCAGCGATGCTCCGCCGCGGCTCGCCCTCGAAATCGATGATGAAGATGTCGTCCTTGACGATCAGCATCTGGCCGAGATGGAAGTCGCCGTGATGGCGGATGTTGAGGCCGTCGATGTCTCCGGGCAGCAGCGCCTTCAGCCGGGCCGGCAAGCTATCCTGCTGCGCCAGAAACTGAGCCACCAGCGGGCGATCGGCCTCTTTCAGCGTATCCCGTCGCTGCGTCAGTGTCTCGAAAACGCGATCGGCACGGGCCAGGATGTCGTCGATCCAGCGCTGCACGTCTTCCGGCCTGGTCGGCTCCGGCACGAACTCGGGCAGGTCGCGGTTGCTCGCCAGCGCAATGTGCAGTTCGGCGACCCGCTTTCCCGTCTGCGCCATGTAGCGCAGATAGGAGATCTGCTGTTCGCTTTGCTTCGTCTCATGATTCGTCGCGAGCAGCCGCTGCTCCTCGACGAAGCGGTCGAGATAGGCTGATGTGACGGTCCATGCCTCGCCCTGGTTGGTGACAAAGGCGTGAACGATGCCGATCGCACTGCGCTTCTCGCCCTCGACGAGCTCGACCGTGCCGAGCAGCGCCGGCGTGTTGGCGAAGCCCGCGACGTCGGTGAGGAAGCGTCCCATCTCGATCTCCGGATTGATGCCGGGCTCGAGCTTGCGGTAGATTTTGACGACGTAATCCTCGTCAACCAGCGCCGTGCTATTGGACTGCTCGGTCTCCACCGCGCGGATGCGCTGGGGCTGTTTGATCGGCTTGTCCGTGAAGCGGCTGGTCGGGCGGAATTCGAGGCGCAGCGCGATGCCGAGCTCCTCGTCCTCGACCGTCAGCGACTGCGCCAGATTGCGGAGCAACAGCGCGATGAAGATCTCGTCGGTCGCAACATCGAGCAGCGTGCCCTCGCGCGCGCCTTGCCGTACCGCGGCTAGGGCGCGCGGATTGTAGCGCTCGCGGTCGAAGCGCACCCATTCGATCCGGATCGGCAGCACGTAGCGTGAGGTGGCGCCGCGCTGAGTCGTCTCGAAGAAAGCGAGCCAGGGGCGGTTGTCGCCGATATCGCAGAAGGGAATCGCGGAGACGAGCTGCGGCTGGATCGCCTTCGACAAACTCTCCGGATACCAGCGCGCCCGCGACAGGTGGCCCGGCAGCACGTCGCGCTCGAACACACCGCGGGCGCGCGCCAGCGACACCCAGGTCGAGTTCAGCGGCACGACCAGCGTCTCGAATTCCGGCACCGCGCGCCGCGGGATGGCGATGGACTTGTCCGGCTCCTGCAGCTGGAACCAGTAGAAGCCATACGGCGCGAGCGTGACCATGTAGGGCAGTTCGCCGATCGTCGGGAAGCGCGTGCGGCCGAGCATCTCCAGGGGAATGCGTCCCTTGAAGGCGGAAAGGTCGAGCTCGGTCGCCTGCGCCGAGCGCGACAAATTGGCGACGCAGAGAATAACCTCGTCCTGATACTGCCTGACATAGGCGAGCACCGAACGGTTCTCGGGGCGGATGAAGGTCATGGAGCCGCGGCCGAAGGCCAGCGTCGACTTGCGCACCGCGATCAGGCGTTTGGTGGCGCTGAGCAGCGATGATAGGCTGCGCGACTGCGCTTCGACGTTCACGGCCTCGTAGCCGTAGACGGGGTCCATGATCATGGGTGCGTAGAGCCGCGCCGGGTCGGCGCGGGAGAAGCCGCCATTGCGGTCCGGGCTCCATTGCATCGGCGTGCGGACGCCGTTGCGGTCGCCGAGATAGATGTTGTCCCCCATCCCGATCTCGTCGCCGTAATAGATGATCGGCGTGCCCGGGAACGAGAGCAGGAGCGAGTTCATCAATTCGATCTTGCGCCGGTCATTGTCCATCAATGGCGCGAGGCGGCGGCGAATGCCGACATTGATGCGGGCGCGGGGATCGTTGGCATAGGTCGACCACAGATAGTCGCGCTCGACATCGGTGACCATTTCCAGCGTCAGCTCGTCATGGTTGCGGAGGAACAGCGCCCATTGGCAACTGGCCGGGATGTCGGGCGTCTGCCGCAGGATGTCGGTGATCGGAAAGCGGTCCTCCTGCGCGATCGCCATGTAGATGCGCGGCATCAGCGGGAAATGATACGCCATGTGGCATTCGTCTTCCCGGCCGAAATATTCCTGCACGTCCTCCGGCCATTGATTGGCTTCGGCGAGCAGGATCTTGCCCCTGGCGTAGGTGTCGAGCTCGCGCCGCAGCAGTTTGATGATGGCGTGAGTCTCGGGCAGGTTCTCGTTGTTGGTGCCTTCGCGCTCGCAGAGATAGGGAATGGCGTCGAGCCGGAAACCGTCGACGCCGGTGTCGAGCCAGCGCTTCATCACCTGCACGATGGCGCGCACCACGCGCGGGTTGTCGAAGTTCAGGTCCGGCTGGTGCGAGAAGAAGCGGTGCCAGTAGAACTGGCCCGCTTCGGGGTCCCAGGTCCAGTTCGACTTCTCGGTATCGGTGAAGATGATCCGCGTGCCCTGGTATTTCTGGTCGGTGTCGCTCCAGACATACCAGTTGCGTGCGCTCGAGCCGGGATGGCTGCGGCGCGCGCGCTTGAACCAGGCGTGCTGGTCGGAGGTGTGGTTGACGACGAGCTCGGTGATGACACGAAGGCCGCGCTTCTTGGCTTCATGGATGAAGCGCTTGAAGTCCTTCATCGTTCCGAAATCGGGATTGATGTCGCCATAGTCGGCGATGTCGTAGCCGTCATCACGCCCCGGGGACGGATAGAACGGCAACAACCACAGCGTGGTGACGCCGAGATCCTGCAGATAGCCAAGCTTCTCGGTCAGCCCCGCGAAATCGCCGATGCCGTCATTGTTGCTGTCGGCGAAGGCCTTGACGTGGAGCTGGTAGATGATGGCGTCCTTGTACCAGAGCTCGTCCGCCGTCTCGGTGGCCACCAGTTCCTTTGTCTCGACCGCTGAAAGCACGTTCATGGCACCGCCCCCTTCAGGCCAGGCAGCGGAACAGCACCGCCGGATCGCGCATCGGATCGATCCGCACCCGGATGCCGCCCCAGTCGAGTGCATGGCGTTCGCCCGTGATCAGGTTCTCGACCGCAGCGACGTGGCGGCGCTCATCGCCGGTGCCCGTCTGGACATCGCCGAGCGGCAGCCAGACTTCGTGGGCGTCGCGCGACAATGCAATTGCGACCGCAACCGTGTTGCTCCCGTCGACGGATTCCTTCACGAACCCTATTACGTTGCCGTCCTCGATGGGCAGGAAACGCAGATTGCTGGTCTGCTGCAACGCTGTGTTGGCGCGGCGCGCCAGGTTGAGGTCACGGATATAGGGCTTGATGTTGCCGGGCTTGTCCCAGTCACGCACCTTGATCTCGTATTTCTCGGAATCGAGATATTCCTCCCGCCCGGGGATCGGCTCGTGCTCCAGCAGCTCGAAACCGTTGTAGATGCCGTAGGTGCCGGACAGCGTCGCCGCCAGGGCCACGCGCGACTTGAACATCCAGGGTTCGCCGCCCTGCAGATGGAAGGGCAGGATGTCGGGCGTGTTGACGAAGAAATTCGGTCGGTAGAAGTCGCGCTCCGGATAGCGGGTGAGCTCGATCAGATATTGCTCCAGCTCCCAGCGCTGGGTGCGCCAGGTGAAATAGGTGTAGGACTGGGTGAAGCCGAGTTTTGCCAAACCCTTCATCAGCTTCGGCCGGGTGAAGGCTTCGGCGAGGAAGATCACGTCGGGATGGTGCAACTGCACCTGGTGGATCAGCCATTCCCAGAACGGGAACGGCTTGGTGTGGGGATTGTCGACGCGGAAGATCTTCACGCCCTGGTCGACCCAGAACAGGATCACGTCCCGCAGCGCATTCCACAGCGAGCCTGAATCCTCGCAGCCGAAATCCGGGTTGACGATGTCCTCATATTTCTTCGGCGGATTCTCCGCATAGCGCATCGAACCGTCGGGGCGCTTCTTGAACCATTGCGGATGTTCCTTCAGCCAGGGATGGTCCGGCGAACATTGCACCGCGAAGTCGAGCGCGACTTCCATGTTGTGCTCTCTGCATGCCGCGACGAAGGCGCGGAAGTCGTGCAACGTGCCCAATTCCGGATGGATGGCGTCGTGGCCGCCTTCGGCGGAGCCGATCGCGTAGGGGCTGCCGGGATCGCCTTCCTTGGCGGTGACCGCATTGTTGCGTCCCTTGCGGTTGATCTTGCCGATCGGGTGGATCGGCGTGAAGTAGACCACGTCGAACCCCATCGCCGCGACGTCAGGCAACCGGTCGATGCAGTCGCGGAAGGTGCCGTGCTGTCCCTCGACTTTGCCCTGGCTGCGCGGGATCATCTCATACCAGGAGCCGAAGCGCGCCCGCGGCCGATCGGCGACGAACGGGAAGAGCTGTGAGCGCGTCAGGTCGGGTCGCGACTGGCTTTCGGCCATCGCGTCCTGCAATTCAGGTGTGAGCAGGGCAGCCGGATCGCCGGACTGGAGATAGGTCTCGCACTGCTTGAGGATGATGGCCGCCGCCGCCCGTCCGCCGGCCTGCGCCTTGGTCAGCATGCCCGCGCCTTCGATGGCATCGAGCGTCACATCGGTGCCGGCCTTCTGCTTCAGTTCAAAGCCGTGCCGCCAGGTGGCGAATTCGTCGGTCCAGGCCTCGATCGCATAGAAATAACGGCCGGGCGTGTCGGGGACGAAGGAGCCAAACCAGCGATCGTTCCCGTGCATGGTCATCGGCTCGCGCCGCCATTCGTGGTCGAGCTCGCCGCGCCAGATCAGTTCTGCAGCGACGATGTCATGCCCGTCGCGATAGACGTCGGCCCAGACCTCAACGGGCTCCCCCACGATGCGTTTCACGGGGTAGCGGCCGCCATCGATCAGCGGATAGACGTCTTCGATATGGAAAGTGCCGGCGGCACTCTCGACAGTTTGAGCGGTTTTGTTCACGGTGATGCCGCCATTGACAAGGAAATGACGCCCCCGTTGCGTGAAGGATACGCTCCGGACTGATATAGAAAGCCGCTCATGGGACATTGGTTCCCATGGAACGCCTCGAAGGACAGCGAGTTAAACGTCATCTATCCCCTTCCCGCATCTACATAATTTCGTGACCCACTCTCCCGGGTCATGTGCAAAGCGCGTGCCGAATGGACCCCTACGCCAAAGCCAGAGACCTTGGAATTACGACCGAATATATCGACGGTCAGGGCCACCGCCGTGTGACAGACGCGGCTGCGTTGAAAACGATCCTCGACGCCTTGCCGCCGCGCGAGCCACGCCGGTGGATCGATCAGCCGGTTGTCGTGCGGCGCGGCCGCCCGGCGCCCTCGGAGCTTTCGATCGACGCCAAGTTGCCGGTCGGATGGACGATTTCGGCTGGTGGCAAAATGATGGCGAAGGGTGAGGCGGGCGACCAGACGATATCCTGGCCGCAGGATTTGCCGGTCGGGGTGTACCAGCTCCGCCTGAACGATGCTGCCGGATCGACCGAAGAGCTGCCGCTGATTGTCGCACCGGAACGTGCCTTTGGCGGCGATTTTGACCGCTGCTGGCTGCTTGCGGTTCAGCTCTACAGCGTGCGTTCCGCGCGCAATTGGGGCATGGGCGATTTCACCGATCTGCGGGGCTTGATCGAACTCGCCCATCAATTGGGTGCCGGTGGTGTCGGACTTAACCCGCTGCATGCGCTGTTCGATGACCGTCCCGGTGATTGTAGCCCCTATTCGCCGAACAGCCGGCTGTTCCTCAACGCGCTCTATATCGACGTCGAGAAGCTGCCGGAATTCCGCGTCGATCCCAGCGCGAAGGACAAGCTCGCGCAACTGCGCGCCGGGGACATCGTCGACTATCGTGCGGTTGCGGCGTCAAAATGGCAGGCGCTGCGCTCCGCGTTTGCGAGCTTCAAGGCGAGCCCGACGCTCGAGCGCCGTCAGGACTTCGAACGCTTCAGGAGCGAGCGCGGGCCTCTCTTGTCGCGCTTCGCGTGTTTCGAGGTGTTGCGGAAAAAGTTCAACCAGCCCTGGTGGGAATGGCCCGAAGAATGGCGGCGGCCGGACGACGGCAAGTGCAGCCGTCTGCGCAAGGGCGCCGATTTCGGCGAGATCGAATTCGTCGAGTTCGTGCAATGGAACGCTGACCGGCAGCTTGCGGCATGCAAGGCGCTGGCGCACCAGCTCGGCATGAAGGTTGGGCTTTATCTCGATGTCGCCGTCGGCGTGCAGTCCGACGGCTTCGATGCCTGGAACGAGCAGGGAGCGATCTCGCGCCTGCTCGGCGTCGGCGCGCCGCCCGACCCGCTCAACACCGCCGGGCAGGATTGGGGTCTTGCCGGCTTCAACGCCGCCGGCCTCGAAATGCGCTCCTTCGAGCCGTATCGGGAGATGCTGCGCGCCTCGATGCGCCATGCCGGCGCAATCCGGCTCGACCATGTGCTCGGCTTGAAGCGGCTTTATCTGGTGCCGCAGGGCTTTGGCCCCGAGAACGGCGCCTATGTGCAGATGCCGTTCGAGGCGATGCTGGCCGCAACCGCGCAGGAGAGCGTGGCGCATCGTTGCGTCGTGATCGGCGAGGATCTCGGCACCGTGCCGGACGGTTTTCGTGAGCAGATGAACGACTGGGGCATCTGGTCCTATCTCGTGATGATGTTCGAGCGCGACGCTACCGGGGCGTTTCGCGGCACCGACCGTTACGCCGCCAATGCGCTCGTCACCTTCAACACTCATGATCTTGCGACCTATGCCGGCTGGCGCTCGTTCAGCGATTTGAAGCTGAAGCGTTCGCTCGGCATCGATCCGGGCGAAAGCGACCAGGCGCGCTGGCATGCGCTGGGCATGCTGGACGAGGTGCTGCGCCAGAATGGCATCGACCGCCATGATCTTTATTCGGTCGCTACTTTCCTCTCCCGGACCAGGTCCCGCCTGCTGACGATCTCGCTGGAGGACCTGCTCGGCCTGGTCGATCAGCCGAACATCCCCGGCACCGTCGACGAACATCCGAACTGGCGGCGGCGGCTGCCGGTGTCGATCGAGCACATCGCCTCCGCCATCGATGTCGAAGCACTGAGGAACGCCACTCGCGAGCGGTCGTCCGCACCAGCTTAAAGAGGAGCAGTCGCCACCGTGTCTTGCAGGATCGAGGATTACGGACTGATCGGCGATTGCGAGACGGCGGCGCTTGTCGGCCGCGACGGATCGATCGACTGGCTGTGCTGGCCCGCCTTCGATTGCGATGCCTGTTTCGCGGCGCTGCTCGGCAACAACAGGCATGGCCGCTGGTTGATCGCGCCAGCTGGGACCATCATCAAGACCTCCCGCCGTTACCGCGACAACACGCTGATCCTGGAGACGCGGTTCGAGACCGAAAGCGGCGTCGTCGAGCTGATCGATTTCATGCCGCCGCGCGGCAATGCTTCCGACATCGTGCGGCTGGTGCGCGGCGTGAAGGGTAGCGTCAAGCTGCGGATGGAGTTGATCATCCGATTCGGCTTGGGTGCTGATATTCCCTGGGTCAAGAAGAGCGAGGACGGGTCGGCGCTGCTGGCGATCGCCGGGCAGGACATGATCGTGCTCCGCTCGCCGGTCGAGACCCGCGGCCATAACATGACCACGGTGGCCGAATTCACGGTCGGCGAAGGCGAGAGCTTGCCTTTCGTGATGACCTATGGACCCTCGCATCTGCCGGTTCCCGGGCCGATCGATCCCGCCCAAGCCTTGCAGGACACCGAAGCGTTCTGGACCGAATGGTCGAGCCGCTGCACCTATGAGGGGTTTGGTCGCAACCTCGTGCTGCGCTCGCTGATCACGCTGAAGGCGCTGACCTTCGCGCCGACCGGCGGCATCGTCGCGGCGCCCACGACCTCGCTGCCGGAAAAACTCGGCGGCCAGCGTAACTGGGACTACCGCTACTGCTGGCTGCGGGATGCGACCTTCACGCTGCTGGCGCTGATGAACTCGGGCTACACCGAGGAAGCGCTGGCCTGGCACAATTGGTTGTTGCGCGCGGCCGCGGGGACGCCGGCCAACATGCAGATCATGTACGGCATCATGGGCCAGCGGCGGCTTCTGGAGTGGGAAGCGGTCTGGCTGCCCGGCTATGAGGGCGCGCAGCCGGTGCGCATCGGCAACGCCGCGCATGCGCAACTGCAGCTCGACGTCTACGGCGAATTGATCGACGCCTTCCACCAGGCGCGCGTCGCGAAGTTGCAGCTCGACGATGCGAGCTGGTCGCTGGAATGCGCTGTGCTCGAACACCTTGCGGAAGAATGGGACCGGCCGGACCACGGAATCTGGGAGCGTCGTGGCGCGGGCAAGCACTATGTCTTTTCGAAGGTGATGACCTGGGTCGCTTTCGACCGCGGCATCAAGAGCGCGCAGAAATTTGGCCTCAAGGCGCCGCTCAACAAATGGCTGGTGCTGCGCGAGACCATCCACCGCGATGTTTGCGCCAAGGGGTTTGATCGCAAGCTCAACTCGTTCGTCGAATCCTACGGCTCCAAGCTGCTTGATGCCAGCATCCTGCTGCTGCCGGCGGTGGGATTCCTGCCGCCGACCGATTCACGGATCCGCGGTACGCTGGCCGCGACCGAGCAATACCTGATGCGCAATGGCTTCGTGATGCGGCACGATCCGCGCGAAGTCTCCGAAGAGAAGCAGCCGATCGAAGGCGCCTTCCTCGCCTGCACGCTTTGGCTTGCCGATGCCTATGTGC
The DNA here is from genome assembly GCF_059512365.1 of Bradyrhizobium sp. Ses1. Classification (NCBI taxonomy): domain Bacteria; kingdom Pseudomonadati; phylum Pseudomonadota; class Alphaproteobacteria; order Hyphomicrobiales; family Nitrobacteraceae; genus Bradyrhizobium; species Bradyrhizobium sp. Ses1. The sequence continues at coordinate 45,374 of NZ_JCAMOQ010000030.1, read as the reverse complement.
TCGCGGGCGAGGTCGGGAAGGCGCAAACGCTGTTCGATCGCGTGATCGCGCTTGCCAATGACCTCGGCCTGCTCGCCGAAGAGTACGACGCCATCGCCGGCCGCCAGACCGGTAATTTCCCGCAGGCGCTGACTCATATCGCGCTGATCAACACCGCGCACAATCTCAGCGACGCCAAGCGGGCGGCCGAGAAGCCGGCCGTGCAGCGGTCGAAATAGGCTGCCGCCCGGACCCGCGCGAAGGAACCGGCGGGGTCAACGATCATTGTCTGAAAATATCTGGTTGGAGGATCGGCAATGGCTCGCCTGTTCGCCGCAGCGCTGGTTGCATGTCTGATGTCGGGGCAGGCATTCGCTGCCGGTCTTGATGCCGCGGCGATCAACAAGGCCGGGTACCGGGCTCGCCCCGCGTCCGAGGAAAAGGCCGACGCGACAATCATCAAGGCCCAGGTGCTGCTCGAGCGCGCGCTGTTCTCGCCCGGAGAGATCGACGGCAAGTTTGCCGAGAATACGCGCAAGGCGCTACAGGCGTTCGCGGAAGCCAAGGGCCTGTCCTTTCAGAAGACGCTCACGCCGGAGATCTGGGCAAAGCTGAACGAGACTGCCCAAGGCGACATCATCACGAGCTACACGATCTCCGAAAAGGATGTGAAAGGACCGTTTATCAGGAGGATTCCCGCCAAGTTGGAGGCGATGAAATCGCTGTCGGCGCTCGGCTACAAGAGCGCGCGCGAGGCGCTTGCGGAGAAATTCCACATGAGCGAGGGGCTGCTGGCCCAGCTCAACCCCGGCAAGAAGTTCGACCGCGCCGGCGAGACCATTCTTGTCGTCAACGGTCGCGATCCCCAGCTGAAGCTCAACGTGGCGCGGATCGAAGTCGACAAGTCGCGGCAGACCGTCAAGGCCTTCGACGGCGGCGGCGCGTTGGTCGCCTTCTTTCCGGCAACTGTCGGCAGCGAGGACAAGCCGACGCCGAGCGGCACGCTCAAGGTGATCTCGTCCGACGCCAATCCCTTCTACCGCTACAACCCGGCCTACAAGTTCAAGGGCGTGCACGCCAAGCGGCCGTTCGTCATCAAGCCCGGCCCGAACAATCCGGTCGGGCTATACTGGATCGGGCTTTCAGGGGAGGGTTACGGTATCCATGGTTCGCCTGAACCATCGAAGATCAGCAAATCGGAATCCCATGGCTGCGTCCGTCTGACCAACTGGGACGCAACGCTGCTTGGCACGAGCGTCAAGAAAGAAACGCCGGTGGATTTTGTCGAGGGCGCGGGGAGCAAGGAGAGCTGACGGGACGGCGGTGCATTCGCCGTCACGCGGTCTCGTTATAGTTCAGCACCATCTCGATCGCCTTGGCGAAGCCGTCATGCTCGTTGCTGTCGGTGACGAACTTGGCGTGGCTCTTGACCTCATCGGTTGCGTTGCCCATGGCAAACTGAACGCCGCTCCTTGCAAACATCGGCAAGTCGTTGCGCATGTCGCCGATGGTTGCCACCGCCTCGGTCGGAATGCCCAATCGTTTTGCCATCGCCTCGACAAAGGTGCCCTTGTCGTGGCCGGGCGGGGTGACGTCGAGATAATAGGTTTGCGAGCGGACGGCGGTCGCCTCGGTGCCGACGGCCTCTTGCATCGCGCTTTCGCAGCGCGCGAGCAGCGGGGCGTCGGAAGAGGCGCCGACGATCTTGCAGGCCTGGTCGAGATAGGGCGCGAAATCCGTAACGATGGTCGCCTCGTGCCTGATGGTGTGCCGCTCGTGCGCGACATATTCGCCGTCGAGATTGGCCGTCAGCCAGCGGTCGTTGGTGAACAGCCAGATGTCGACGCCGAATTCGCGGAGCAGATCGATGGCCCGCCGCGCGGTCGCGGGCGGGATCAGGTGCTGCTCGATCGGCTTGAGCTCTGGATCGATGATCGAGCTGCCGTTGAAGGCGCCGACCGGCAGCGTGATCGCCAGCGGCTCGATCAAAAATCCCATGCCGATCGAGGGGCGGCTGGAGACGATGGTGAAGCCGATGCCGGCCGCATGCAGTTTTTGCGCGGCTGCGCGGGCGGCGGCCGTCAAAACCTTGTCCTTGGTCAATAGCGTACCGTCGACGTCGGAAACGAGCAGGGCGATGCGGGTCATGGGGCTACTTCATTTGGCGGATGATGGCGTCGACGATGGTCTCGATCGTCGCGTCGATCGAGACGGTGATCGGGTGTTCGCTCAGGGCCGGCGGCTCCAGGGTCTGGAACTGGCTGGCGAGGAGGCCCGGCGGCATGAAATGGCCCTTGCGATGGGCGAGCCGGCTCGCGATTAGCGCCTCGGTGCCGTCGAGGAAGACGATGCCGACGTCACTGCGTCCATGCAGCAGGATGTCGCGGTAGGCGCGCTTCAGCGCCGAGCAGGCGACCACCAGGCGCTCGCCAGCCTTGCAGACACGGTCGATCTCATCGGCGATTGCCTGCAGCCAGGGGCGGCGATCGTCATCGGTGAGCGGCTGGCCTGCGCTCATTTTCGCGACATTGCTTGCGGGGTGAAAGCGATCACCGTCCTCGAAACGCCAGCCGAGCCGCCCCGCGAGCGTCTCGCCGATCGTGCTCTTGCCTGAGCCGGAGACGCCCATCACGACGAGGGCGCAGAGGGTTGCCGGATCAGCCACTAAAATTCTCCGGCCGCGCCGCCTCGTCGATCAACCAGACCGTCTCGCCGATCGATTGCGTGCGGTTCGCCGGCAGGTTCTCGCCGGCGAAGACGCGGGTCAGGATTGCGCGCTTCTCCTTGCCTGCGGCCTCGAACAGCATTTCGCGGCAGCAAGCCAGCGTCGGCAGGGTCAGGCTGACGCGCGGCACGAACGGTTCGACATTGGCCTTGGGCACGCCGACCGCCCAACGGTCGATCACCTCGATCGCGGGGTAGTTCGGAAACAGCGAGGCGGCGTGTCCATCCGGCCCGACACCCATCAGCACCAGATCGAACAGCGGATGGGCGGCGTCCAGATCTTCCGCGCCGTAGAACGATTGCAGCTCGCGCGCATAGCGCTCCGCCGCTTCATCGGGGCTGGCGGCATAGGTCGGGATCGGATGGATGTGGGGGGCGGGCGCGTAGCGATCCAGGAATGTCGCGCGCGCCATCGCCATGTTGTTCCTGGGATCGCCAGCCGGCACGAAGCGCTCGTCGCCGATGAACCAGTGCACGCGGTCCCACGGGATCCTGGCGCGGTAGGGCTCGGTCGCGAGCAATTGGTAAAGCGCTTTCGGGCTCGATCCGCCGGTCAGGCAGATCGCGATCCGGCCGCTGTTCGCGGCAATCCGCGCCAGCACCCGCTCAGCGGCGGCCTTCGCCAGCGCCGCGGGATCGGCGACGGTGATGATCTGGCGGCGACCGACGGCGGTCATGGTCAGCTCAGCTTTCGCCAGCTACGGCCGTCGCGGGTCAGAAGCGCGTTGGCCGCCTCAGGCCCCTCGCAGCCGGCCTTGTAGGGCTGCAGGCCGGCGCCGCCAGCCTTCTTCCAGGCATCGAGGAAGGGTTGCACGGCCTGCCAGCCGGCCTCGACGCTGTCGGCACGCTGGAACAGGATGTTGTCGCCGATCATGCAGTCATAGATCAGCGTCTCATAGCCGGTGGACGGCTCGGCCTTGAAGTAGTCCTTGTAGCGGAACTTCATCTCGACGCCGTCGATGTCGATGGTCGGGCCGGGAACCTTGGTGTTGAACTGCAGCTCGATGCCCTCGGTCGGCTCGGTCGAGATCACGAGGTAGTTCTGCGAGAGCTGGTCGATCGGCGTGTCGCGGAACATCGCGAACGGCGCCTGCTTGAACTTGATGGCGATCTCGGTGCGCTTGGCGGCCAAGGCCTTGCCGGTGCGCAGATAGAACGGCACGCCGGCCCAGCGCCAATTGTCGATGATCAGCTTGAGCGCGGCATAGGTCTCGGTGGCGCTGCCGGGCTTGACGTCCGTGGTCTTGCAATAGTCCTCGATCACGGTGTCGCCGATCTTGCCGCCGCGATACTGCCCCCGCACCGAATTGTGCAGCGCTTCCTGTTCGCTCTGGATCTGGATCGCGGCCAGCACATTGGCCTTCTCGGTGCGCACCGAATGCGCGTCAAAGCGGATCGGCGGCTCCATTGCCACCAGCGACATCAATTGGAACAGATGGTTCGGCACCATGTCGCGCAGCGCGCCGGTCGAGTCATAGAAGCTGCCGCGATGGCCGACACCGAGCTTCTCATCGACGGTGATCTGGATGTGGTCGATATGATTGCGATTCCAGATCGGCTCGAACATGCCGTTGGCAAAGCGCAGCACCAGGATGTTCTGGACGGTTTCCTTGCCGAGATAATGATCGATCCGGTAGATCTGATGCTCGTCGACCAGCTTCAGCAACTCGGCATTCAAGTGCCTTGCCGAGTCAAGGTCCGTACCGAACGGCTTCTCGATCACGATCCGCCGCCAATAGCCGTTTTCGGCCAGCATGCCAGTGCGGGCTAATTGCTTGGTGATCGGCAGGAAGGCGCCCGGCGGAGTGGCCAAATAGAACAGCCGGTTACCGCCGGTGCCGCGCGCCGCTTCCCGTTCCTTGAGTTCGCTCGCCATCCTGTCGAAGGAGGCGGGATCCTTCGGGTCGGCTTCGACCGCGGTCACGCATTCGAACAGGCGTTTGGCGACGGTCTCATCGACCGGACGGGTCGCGAACTGGCGCAATCCCTTCATCAGGCTCGCGTTCAATTCCTCGTTCGACATGCCGCCGCGGGCGACGCCGACGATGCAGAATCTGTCGGGCAATAGATTGGTCGCTGCGAGATTATAGAGGGCAGGGATCACCAGTCGGTGCGCGAGGTCGCCTGTGACGCCGAAGATGATGAAGGAGCAAGGGTCGGGTTTCTTTTGCGCGTGACCGTTCGTCATCATTGGGCCTTCCCTAGCTCTTCTTGGCGCTTTGCGGCGGCTCCCGGTGGCCGCCGAAACCGGCGCGCATGGCGGAGAGGATCTTCTCGGCGAAGGTGTGGTCCTTGCGCGAGCGGAAGCGGGCAAACAGCGCCGCCGTCAGCACTTCCGCGGGCACCGCCTCGTCGATCGCGGCGTTGACGGTCCAGCGGCCTTCGCCGGAATCCTCGACGAAGCCGGAATAATTATCGAGGGTGGCGTTCTCGGCGAGCGCGATGGCGGTGAGATCGAGCAGCCAGGACGGGATCACGCTGCCGCGGCGCCAGACCTCGGCGATATCGGCGATCTCGAGATCGAAGCGGTGATCCGGCGGGAGCGCCTCGCTGCTCGCATTCTTGAGGATGTCGAAGCCCTCGGCATAGGCCTGCATCAGGCCGTATTCGATGCCGTTATGGATCATCTTGACGAAATGCCCGGCGCCGACCGGGCCGGCATGGATGTAGCCCTGCTCGATACGGGGATCGCGGCCCTCGCGGTGCGGCGTGCGCGGAATGTCGCCGAGGCCGGGCGCGAGTGCGCTGAAGATCGGGTCGAGCCGGTCGACGACGGATTTCTCGCCGCCGATCATCATGCAGTAGCCGCGCTCGATGCCCCAGATGCCGCCGGAGGTGCCGACGTCGACGTAATTCAGGCCGCGTTCCTTCAGCGCCTTGCCGCGGCGGACGTCGTCCTGCCAGAACGTGTTGCCGCCGTCGATGATGGTGTCGCCCGGCTGCATCAGCTTGGACAGCGCCTCGATCGTCGCCTCGGTGATCTTGCCGGCCGGCAGCATCACCCAGGCGGTGCGTGGCTGCTCCAGCTTGAGCACGAATTCCTCCAGCGAGGCGGAGCCTAAGGCATCGTCGGCGGCAAGCGCGGCGACCGCCTTCGGATCCTTGTCGTAGACCACGGCGGTATGGCCATGGGCCATCAGCCGGCGGACGATGTTGCCACCCATCCGCCCCAAGCCGATCATGCCGAGCTGCATGTTGTCATGTCCTTGACTGTTGCGCGTGATCCGAGAACCGGTGTCCGGTTTTTCGGGACCATGCTCTAGTTGAGGGCTTCGTTAAGTGCGGCGTCCAGCGTGGCTAGCGCCGGGCCGAGTCCGCCCTTGAGATGGACGCGCAGCGCGCGCCGGCCGCGTTCGGTCAAGACGTCGAAATCGCCGCGCGCCTGCGCTGCCTTGATGACGCCGAAGCTCGCCTTCTGGCCTGGCACCGGCAGGTCCGCGGCATCATCGGCGGTGATCTGCAGGAACACGCCGCTGTCGGGGCCGCCCTTGTAGGCTTGGCCGGTCGAGTGCAGGAAGCGCGGACCGAACTCGGCGCAGGTGGCAAGATGCCTGCTGTCACGCACGGCAAGCCGCATTTTTTGCAGCGCGTCGATGAACGCTTTGTCGCGTTCGATATAGGCGAGCAGGGCGACATAGTCGCCGCGGTGCGAGCGCGACAAATGCGCCTTGAGCCATGAGCCGAGAGTGCCGTCGGCGCCGGCCTTGCGCAGCTCGGCGGCGTTGTGCTCGTCGGTGTAGAGGTCGGCCTCGGCGGTGGAGACCACCGGCTGTTCGGCTGGCAGCGATCCGGACTTCTCGAAGGCTGCGGTCAATTCGCGCGTCTTGATCTTGGCCGCCTCGACATCCGGCTGGTTGAACGGGTTGATGCCGAGCACCGAGCCTGCGACCGCCGTCGCGATCTCGAAGCGGAAGAACTCCTGGCCGATATGGTCGGTCGACGGCAGCACGATGCGGGCCACGGGATGGCCGGCCTGCTCCAGCGCGTCCAGCCGGGCGTCATGCTCGGCGTCGTCCTCGCCCTCGGTGCGGAGATCGATGAAGAAGCGGTCGTCGCCATAGGCAGCCGGCTCGGCCAGCGTCTCGCCGTCAATTGGGATCAGGCCCTTGCCGTCCTTGCCGGTGGATTCGGCGATCAACTGCTCGGCCCAGGCGCCGAAATCGGCAATCTTCCTGGACGAGGTGATCGTCACCTTGTCGCGGCCTTCGAGGCCGGCGAGCCCCATCGCGAGCCCGAGCTGCACGCCCGGGTTCTCGTGCGGCGGCACGTCGGCGCCGCAGGAGCGCACCATCGACAGCGTATGCTTGATCAGGCTGCGGACATTGATGCCGGCGGCTGCCGCCGGCACTAGGCCGAAGGGGGAAAGCACCGAGTAGCGGCCGCCGATCGTAGGCTCGCCATAGAAGATGCGGGCAAAACCCTGCCGCTTCGCCGTCTTCTCCAGCGACGAGCCGGGATCGGTCACTGCGATGAAGCGGTGGCCGGCCTTGGCGGCGCCGATCGTCTTGGAGACGCGGTCGAAGAAATAGTCCTTCATCACGTTCGGCTCGGTGGTGCCGCCGGATTTGCTGGAGACGATGAACAGCGTCTTCGAGATATCGACCGCCGCTTCCATCGCCCGCACCTGCGCCGGGTCGGTGGAATCGAGCACGTGCAGCTTGGGGAAGCCTGCCTTCTTGGCGAAGGTCTCCGCCAGCACCTCCGGCCCCAGGCTGGAGCCGCCCATGCCGAGCACGACCGCGTCGGTGAATTTCTGGCCCTTCACGCGCTCGGCGAAATCCTCGTAGTCGGCGATGTCGGCCTTCGCCGGGCTGGTCAGCCAGCCCAGCCATTTGTCCTCATCCTCGCCGGTCCAGACCGATTTGTCCTTTTGCCAGAGCCGGCGGACCTTGGCCGAGGCACGCCATTCCTCGGTATTCTCTTCGATGGCCTTGGCAAGCTCGCCGCCGACCTTGAGCTTCTGGCCGTCGATCCCGGTGCCGAGCGAGGTGGCGCGCTTGAACGCGACGGCGCCATAGAGCTTGTCGGCGGCATCGGCGAACAGCCTGACGCCGTCCTTGACCAGTTCGGCGGTGATCGCATCCAGCGAGATCCCGGATTTTTCCAGTTCATCGAGCACGCTCCGCGCGTCCTCGATGTTCTCCTCGAGGCTGTCGCGCACCTTGCCGTGGTCGCGGAAGGCGTCGAGCGTTGCCGGCGGCACGGTGTTGACCGTGTCGGGGCCGATCAGCTCCTCAACATAAAGAACGTCGCTGTAGTCCTTGTTCTTGGTGCCGGTCGAGGCCCACAAGAGCCGCTGTGGCTTGGCACCCTTTGCCATCAGTTTTTCCCAGCGCGGACCGGCGAAGATCCGCTTGTAATCCTGGTACGCCAGCTTGGCGTTGGCGATCGCGACCTTGCCCTTCAGCGACGCCAGCCGCTCCTTCTCGGTGGGATCGTTGGCCTTCGCGATTTTGTCGTCGAGCTGCTTGTCGACGGCGGTGTCGATGCGGCTGACGAAGAAGCTCGCCACGCTCGCAATATGCGAGGGGTCGCCGCCGCCGGCGACGTACTTCTCCAGGCCTTTCAGATAGGCCTCGGCGACCTCGAGATAGACCTTTTGCGAGAACAGGAGCGTGATGTTGATGCTGATGCCTTCGCCGATCAGGTGCTCGATCGCGGGCAGGCCTTCCGGCGTCGCCGGCACCTTCACCATCAGGTTCTTGCGCCGAACCTCCTTCCAGAGCCGCTGCGCTTCGGCGATGGTGCCCCTGGTGTCCATCGCCAGATAGGGCGACACTTCGAGGCTGACGAAGCCGTCCTTGCCGTCGAGCTGGTCATAGACCGGACGCAGCACGTCGGCGGCGTGCTGGATGTCCGTGATGGCGAGATGCTCGAACAGTTCGGCGACCGGGCGATCGCCCTTCTTCAGCGCATGGCCGATCGCCCCGTCATATTCGTCCGAGCTGCCGATCGCCTTCTCGAAGATCGAGGGGTTGGAGGTGACGCCTTTGACGCCGTCCTCGTCGATCAGGTGCTTGAGGTCGCCTTTGGCAACGAAGCCGCGGGCCAGGAAGTCCAGCCAAACCGATTGGCCGTGGTTTTCGAGTGTTTTGACGGGGTTCATGATGCCTGTTTCTGCTCGATCGGGTCGGTGGACGGGTTCCCCAGCAGCTTTCTGGGGCGAGACCGGATTGTCAACACGGGGCGGAAAGGGCTGCCAAAAATGAATATGCGCATCAAAAAGAGACAACTCCACCCTGACAGGTTCGATCCCTCGGATTTGATCCGATGCAACCGCGAACTCTGAACAATTTTATGACGGTGCAGTGCACTGTTCACGGCCTGAGATACAGGTAGCCCTGCGACTGCAGCTCGGCGAGGCGGACGACGCCGCCCTTGTCGGCGACCGCGAAGCCGGGGAGGAGCTCCTTCAGGCTGACATTCTGCGATTTCATGGCGTTGCCGCAGGCGGCAAGCTCCACGCCATCCCCGGAAATTGCTGAACGCGCCGCGACAGGTCGGGATTGGCGGAGGCTGCGTGGAACGCGCGCAGCGCCGGCCCGTGGACCACGAGGGCGATGGTCACATTCTCGGGTCCGACGACGCCGTCGAAATGGTTCTGGATGTTGCCGAGCACAAAGTCGACCTTTTCGAGGTCGCTCAGGTGATAGACTACCTTGAGGTTGGCGGGAGGAGATGCCTCGGTGGCGGCGCGGGCGCGTGAGCCGGCTAGGGCGCCTAAAGTCGTAAGCGCGCCGGCTAAGATGCTGCGGCGATGCATGGCACCCTCCCTCAATTGAGTTGGCTGGCCGACGAGCGTATTATCCACTTCGCGAGCGTATCATTTGTGCCTGATGGCGGCGAGTTCCCGGCGGTCGGTCACAAGCTCGGCACATTCTTCCGCGCCTGCGTGATCGACGCGAAAGAGCCTGTCGTCCGCGCCGGCGACGAGCGCGCCTTCGGCCTCATGGTCCGGCTTGTTGCGATTCCAAGTCCTGATCCGCTCAAGACGGATGATGGTGGACTTGTCGTCTTTCGACAATGCCACATTGATACCGCCACCTTCACAATCGACGCCGCAATCGAAACGGATTTCATTGCTCGCGTCCTCTGTGACAACATGGCCGCAAAAGCCGCTCGAGTCGAAATTGCCGGTGCGGTGACGGTACTTAATTCCAAGGCGGAAGGAGTGGCTGGTGGTTTTTTCCTCCCGCGCGTTCTCCGCCGCCACCAATAATTTCATCGCGCTCACTTTCTGCTTCGGACGTTGCGCCAGATGATTGGCGTCATAACCGCGCACGAAGCAGGCGTAGCTCTTTTCGGCGAGGGGGCCTGCGAATATCCTCTTGTCGAAAGCTGCGGTCTTGGCGCTGTCGACGCCATCTTCGGCGCGAGTGTGGCCAATTCCCGCGAGCATTGCGGCTGCTACAACAAGATGAACGGAGAATAAAATACGCTTCATGATCTGTTCAGCGAACGCAAGCGATCTATATGAAATGATACACGCCACCTCGATCGGCGCGGCAACGACGCAGCGTCACGATGTGCCGGCAGGTTTGGCTTAGTCGCGGCAGAAGCCGATGCGTTCAAACCTGTGGCAGTTCGTAGGCGTGAAGGAGCAGCGCGATGGCGGCCAAAAGGCGGTCAGAATGGCATTTGCGGATGGCAGGGAAGCCTGGTCTTTGTCGGTCCTCCGGCATGCATTCCGGTAGAATCACGGATGTGGCGGACCAGTTACATGGCCAAGAAAGTAAATGACAAATCGCGTTTTTGATGAACTATTAGGCTGGCTGCTTGTTGATAAGGCAGCAGCTGCTTGCGCCGCGCATTGCGGAAGAGAGGCTGGCGAGTGTCCAATAGGACCAGCATGTCGAGCATGATTCGAGGAACGTTTCGGCAAACCGGGTCGTTCTCGTAAGGCGGCGCAACATATCGTGGAGAGGGATCATGTACAACGATTCTCTGTTCAACGCTTTCGCTAGGTCGTTCGAGGCTCGAAGCCAGAGCGATATGTCGATGGCGGAATATCTCGAGTCGTGTCGAACTGATCCGATGCGATATGCGAATGCAGCAGAACGACTATTGGCCGCGATCGGCGAGCCGCAGATGATCGACACGGCCAAGGACCCTCGCCTTGGCCGTATCTTTATGAACCGCACGATGCGCACCTATCCGGCGTTCGCTGGCTTCTACGGCATGGAAGACACGATCGAGCGGCTCGTCGGCTTCTTCCGTCACGCCGCGCAAGGCTTGGAAGAGCGCAAGCAGATCCTCTATCTGCTCGGGCCGGTCGGCGGCGGCAAGTCATCGCTCGCCGAGCGGCTCAAGGCGTTGATGGAAGTGCATCCGATCTACGTGCTGAAGGCCGGCGACGAACTGAGCCCGGTGTTCGAAAGCCCGCTCAGCCTGTTCGATCCGGATCAGCTCGGGCCGATGCTGGAGGAGAAGTACGGCATTCCGCAGCGGCGCCTCACCGGGCTGATGAGCCCGTGGTGCTACAAGCGGCTCGAGGCCTTCGGCGGTGATATCTCGCAATTCCGCGTCGCCAAGATCCAGCCGTCGCGGCTGCGACAGATCGCGGTCGCCAAGACCGAACCCGGCGACGAGAACAACCAGGACATCTCCTCGCTGGTCGGCAAGGTCGATATCCGCAAGCTCGAGACCTACGCGCAGAACGATCCCGACGCGTACAGCTATTCGGGCGGACTCAATCGCGCCAACCAGGGCATCCTCGAATTCGTCGAGATGTTCAAGGCGCCGATCAAGATGCTGCACCCGTTGCTCACGGCGACGCAGGAAGGCAACTATATCGGCACCGAGAATATCGGCGCGATCCCGTTCGGCGGCATCATCCTCGCGCACTCCAACGAGGCGGAATGGCAGAGCTTCAAGGCCAACAAGAACAATGAGGCCTTCATCGACCGCATCTGCGTCATCAAGGTGCCTTACTGCCTGCGGGTCACCGAGGAGCAGAAGATCTACGAGAAGTTGATCCAGGGCTCCGAGCTTGCCAGCGCACCTTGCGCGCCGGCGACGCTGGAGACCTTGGCGCGCTTCTCGGTGATGTCGCGCCTGCGCAAGCACGAGAACTCGACGCTGTTCGCCAAGATGCGGGTCTATGACGGCGAGAGCCTGAAGGAATCCGATCCAAAGGCGCGCAGCGTCCTGGAATATCGCGATGCCGCCGGTGTTGACGAAGGCATGGACGGCGTCTCGACGCGCTTCGCGTTCAAGGTGCTCGCCGCCACCTTCAACCACGACACGACAGAGGTCGGGGCCGATGCCGTGCACCTGATGTATGTGCTCGAGCATTCGATCCGCCGCGAGCAGCTGCCCGAGGAGGTCGAGAAGCGCTATCTCGAATTCATCAAGGCCGATCTCGCCCCGCGTTACGCGGAGTTCATCGGCAACGAGATCCAGAAGGCCTATCTCGAATCCTATTCGGATTACGGCCAGAACCTGTTCGATCGCTACGTCGATTACGCCGACGCCTGGATTGAGGATCAGGACTTCAAGGATCCCGACACCGGCCAGTTGCTCAACCGCGAGCTTCTGAACCAGGAGCTGACCAAGATCGAGAAGCCCGCCGGCATCGCCAACCCGAAGGACTTCCGCAATGAGGTCGTCAAATTCTCGCTGCGGTCGCGGGCGCATAATGGCGGCAAGAACCCGAACTGGACCTCCTACGAGAAGGTTCGCGACGTGATCGAGAAGCGGATCTTCTCGCAAGTCGAGGATCTGCTGCCGGTGATCTCGTTCGGTTCGAAGAAGGACGGCGAGACCGAGAAGAAGCACGACGACTTCGTCGCGCGGATGGTGGAGCGTGGCTACACCGAGCGGCAGGTCCGCCGTCTCGTCGAATGGTATATGCGGGTGAAGCAGGCTGGCTGAGGCGGGATGCGAAGTGACGATGCACATTGTCGATCGGCGCCTGAATCCGGGCGGCAAGAGCCTTGAGAACCGACAGCGGTTCTTGAGGCGCGCAAAGGCCCTGGTTCAGGGAGCAGTCAAGAAGACGTCGCAGGACCGGGACATCAAGGATGTGCTGGAAGGCGGTGAGATCTCCATACCGCTCGACGGCATGGATGAGCCGCGCTTCCGCCGCGAGGGCGGCACCCGCGACATGGTGCTGCCCGGCAACAAGAAGTTCGTCGAAGGCGATATCCTGCCGCGTCCGAACCAGGGCGGTGGCCGCGGAACGGGGCCGGGCGAGGGCGACAGCGAGGACGCGTTCCGCTTCGTCCTGAGCCGCGACGAGTTCGTCAATTTGTTCCTCGACGACCTGGAATTGCCCGACCTCGCCAAGCGCAAGCTGGCGGAGGCGGAGAGCGAAGGCCTGCATCGCGCCGGCTACACCACCTCGGGCTCGCCCGCAAACATCTCCGTGAGCCGCACCGTCAAGCTCGCGCTGGCGCGTCGCGTCGCGCTGCGCCGGCCGCGGCCCGAACAGATCGCCGAGCTCGAGGCGGAGGCGGCGGAGGCCGAGGAGCCGCGACGCTCCGAACTGTTGGCGCAGATCGCGGCGCTGAAGGCCAAGGCCAAACGGATCCCGTTCATCGATCCCATCGATATCCGCTACCGCCGTTTCGAGACTGTGCCGAAGCCGGTGGCGCAAGCCGTGATGTTCTGCCTGATGGACGTGTCAGGCTCGATGTCGGAGCACATGAAGGACCTGGCGAAGCGGTTCTATATGCTGCTCTACGTGTTCCTGAAGCGGCGTTATCGCCACGTCGAGATCGTGTTCATCCGCCACACCGATCGCGCCGAAGAGGTGGACGAGGATACGTTCTTCCATGGCCCCGCTTCCGGCGGCACGCTGGTCTCGAGCGCGCTGCAGGCCATGCACGATATCGTACGCACCCGCTTTCGACCGGCTGACTGGAACATCTACGCCGCGCAAGCTTCGGACGGCGACAACATGACCTCGGACAGCCTCCTGACCGGACGGCTGCTCACCGAGCAGATCCTCCCGGTCACCCAGTTCTTTGCCTATCTCGAAGTCGGCGAGGCCGCAAACTACACCTTCGACATGCCGGACTCCTCGCTCTGGACCCTTTACGAGCGCCTGCGCAACGAGGGCGCGCCGCTCGCGATGCGCAAGGTGAGCGAGCGCAGCGAGATCTTCCCGGTGTTCCAGGACCTGTTCAAGCGTCGCGGCAAGCAGGAGAAGGCCACGCCATGACGAAGACAGGTGAGCGGCTGTTCGACGGCGCCGACTGGGATTTCCGCACGCTGCAGCGCGTCCACGATGCCTGCGAGGAGATCGCGAAATCGGAGCTCGGTCTCGACGTCTATCCCAACCAGATCGAGGTCATCACCGCCGAGCAGATGCTGGACGCCTATTCGTCGGTCGGCATGCCCCTGTTCTACAAACACTGGTCGTTCGGCAAACACTTCGCCTTTCAGGAAGCGTCCTACCGCAAAGGATATATGGGACTGGCGTACGAGATCGTGATCAACTCCTCGCCGTGCATTTCCTACCTGATGGAGGAAAACACCGCGACCATGCAGACGTTGGTGATCGCGCACGCAGCCTTCGGCCACAACCATTTCTTCAAGAACAACTACCTGTTCAAGCAATGGACCGACGCCGACGGCATCCTGGACTATCTCGAATTCGCCAAGGGCTATATCTCGCACTGCGAGGATCGCCACGGCCGGCGGGCGGTCGAGCATACGCTCGACGCCGCGCATGCCTTGATGTCGCACGGCATCGATCGCTATCCCGGCAAGAAGAAGCTCGACCTGCGCACCGAGGAGAAACGCGCCGGCGAGCGCCGCGCGCATGAGGAGAGCGCCTTCAACGATCTCTGGCGCACGGTCCCGACGGGACCCGCGAAGACCAGGGCTGCGCTGACCGCGGAGCGCCGCCGCATCCTGCTCGGGCTGCCGCAGGAAAACATCCTGTACTTCCTGGAGAAGACCGCGCCGCGGCTGCAACCCTGGCAGCGCGAAGTGCTGCGCATCGTTCGCCACATCGCGCAGTATTTCTATCCGCAGAGCCAGACCAAGGTAATGAACGAGGGCACCGCCACCTACACCCATTACCGCATCATGAACCGGCTGCACGAGCAGGACCGCATTTCCGACGGCAATTTCCTCGAATTCCTGCAGTCGCACACCAACGTCGTGTTCCAGCCGGAATTCGACGATCCCCGCTTCTCCGGCTTCAACCCCTATGCGCTCGGCTTTGCGATGATGCAGGACATCGAGCGGATCGTGACCGAGCCGGAGGACGAGGACCGCGAATGGTTTCCTGACATCGCGGGCAGGGGCGATGTCATGGGCGTGTTGCGCGAGGTCTGGGCCAACTACCGCGATGAGAGCTTCATCGGCCAATTCCTGAGCCCGCGGCTGGTACGGCGCCTGCGCCTGTTCCACCTGCATGACGATCCCGCGGAGACCGCTGGCATCCGCGTCGATGCCATCCATGACGAGCGCGGCTATCGCCGGGTGCGCCGCGAATTGGCGCGGCAATACGATGTCGGCTTCATCGATCCCAACATCGAGGTCGTCGATGTCGACCTTGAAGGCGATCGTCGGCTGATGCTGCGCCATACCGTCGTCAAGGGATCGCAACTGGTCGAAACCGATGCGCGTCGCGTGCTGCAGCACCTCGCCGACCTCTGGAGCTACGACGTGGTTCTCACCGAGGTCGACACTCACGACAAGGTGCTGAAGGAATATGTCGTGAGCCCGCGCATCCTGCCCGCAGTGGCGTAGCGGTCGAAGCCGTAGCCCGGGTGAAGCGTCAGCGTAACCCGGGACCTCTCGTAAATACAGATGCAGCCGTCCCCGGGTTACGCTCCGCTCCACCCGGGCTACGCAGCGATCGTGTGTCTCACGAATTGCCGGCACGCGGAATTCTTGCGCGATTGCCTCATCTGGCGCGATTGGTATGGTGCGCGCGGTCGAAAAAACCAAAAAGGAAATAGACCGTGACAACTCGCAAATGTCTGGCGGGCGCTCTCGCCTCCGCCGCGCTCTCGATGCTGACGATGTCAGCTTCGCTCAGTGCCGAAACCACCATCAAGCTTGGAAACACCGCGCCCTACAGCGGGCCCGCATCGGCCTACAGCACCATCGCGCGCGCGGAAGCCGCGTATTTTCAGATGTTGAACGACCAGGGCGGCATCAACGGCCGCAAGATCGAATTCGACAGCCTGGACGATGCCTATTCGCCGTCGAAGACGGTGGAGCAGACACGCAAGCTCGTCGAACAGGATGAGGTGCTTGCGCTGTTCAGTTCCGTCGGCACCGCGCCCAACATCGCCGTTCAGAAATACCTGAACATCAAGCGCGTGCCGCAGCTCTTCGTCTCGTCGGGCGCGACGCGGTGGAACGACCCGAAACAGTTCCCCTGGACCGTCGGCTTCAACCCGACCTACGAACTCGAAGGCAGGCTCTACGCCAAGTACATTCTGCGGACCAAGCCGGACGCCAAGATCGCCGTGATCACGCCGAACGAGGACGCCGGCAAGGATTATCTGAGGGGTTTCAAGGAAGGGCTCGGCGAGCATGTCGGCCAGATCGTATCCGAGACGACCTATCTGACCAGCGATCCGACCATCGATTCACAGATGGTGTCGATGCGCGAGTCCGGCGCAGACGTGTTCTTTGCCGAGGCGACACCGAAGTTCGCGGCGCAAGCGCTGCGCAAGGCCGCCGGCATGGGCTGGAAACCGCTGATCATCCTGCCGACCGTCTCCAATTCCGTATCCGCCGTGCTCGAACCTGCTGGTCTTGAGAACGCCGTCGGTGTTGTTACTGGCCTGTATCTGAAGGACCCGACTGATCCGCGCTGGGCCGACGATCCCGCGCAGCAGGAATTCTCGGCCTGGATGAAGAAGTATCAGCCGAATGCCAGCCCCGGCGATCTCTTCAATGTGCAGGGCTATACGGTTGCTGGCGTGATGGCTGCGGTGCTGAAGAACTGCAAGGACGATCTCAGCCGCGATAACATTATTAAGCAGGCCAGCAATCTCAACGGGCTCGAATTGCCGATGCTGCTGCCGGGCATCAAGGTGACGACCGAGCCGACCAATGTCACGCCGATCAGGCAAATCCAGATGGCGCGCTTCGACGGCAAGTCATGGGTCCTGTTCGGCGAGGTGCTCGGCGACAAGTGAGGGCGCGCAGGCTCCTTTCACCTCTCCCGCTTGCGGGAGAGGTCGGCGCATAGCGCCGGGTGAGGGCCCTCTCCACGTAATGACTCGTGGAGACACCCTCACCCCCGCCCTCTCCCGCAAGCGGGAGAGGGGGCGCAGCTAACGCAGGTTGGCGTTGATCTTGTCCAGCGCGGCGGAGCCGGGGCAGAGCGCCTTCGTATCCAGCGTATTGAGCGGGGTGTCCACCGTGTTGAGATGGGCGTGCAGATCCTCGGCTTCCGGATCGACGTACAACAGCCCGGTGACGATCTGGCCCTTGGCGGCGTGCTTCTGCAGGAAGGTCATCGCGCCCACCCGGTCATGCGGATCGTAATCGGCATCGAGCTTGCGCAGCGCGATCCGCGAGCCGTCGTGCTGCTCGACCACCTGCACGGTGCCGGGCGCATAGTCGACATGGATCGGCTCGCGGCCGACCAGCACGTCGAGCCGGTTCACGGCGTCGTTGTGCTCGCGGACATAATCGAAACTCTTGGTCGAGCCGGCGTGATTGTTGAAGGCGATGCAGGGGCTGATGACGTCGATGAAGGACGCGCCCTTGTGCTGGATCGCGGCCGCGATCAACGGCACGAGCTGGGTCTTGTCGCCGGAGAAGCTGCGCGCCACGAAGGTGGCCCCGAGCTGCAGCGCGATCGCGACCAGGTCGATTGCGTTGTCGGTATTGACCACGCCCTTCTTGGACTTCGAGCCCCGGTCGGCGGTTGCCGAGAACTGGCCCTTAGTCAGGCCGTAGACGCCGTTGTTCTCGACGATATAGGTCATGTTGACGCCGCGGCGGATCGAATGCGCGAACTGGCCGAAGCCGATCGAGGCGCTATCGCCGTCGCCGGAAACGCCGAGATAGATCAGGTCGCGGTTGGCGAGGTTGGCGCCTGTCAGCACCGACGGCATGCGGCCGTGCACCGAGTTGAAGCCGTGCGAATTGCCGAGGAAATAGTCCGGCGTCTTCGACGAGCAGCCGATGCCGGAAATCTTCGCCACCCGGTGCGGCTCGATCGAGAGCTCGTAGCAGGCCTCGATGATCGAGGCTGTGATCGAGTCATGGCCGCAGCCGGCGCACAGCGTCGAGATCTTGCCCTCGTAGTCGCGGTGGGTATAGCCGAGCTCGTTCTTCTTCAGGCCGGGATGATGGAATTTCGGCTTTGCAATGTAGGTCATAATAACACCTGCGATCCCCGCCGCGACATGGCCGGGCTTGACCCGGCCATCCACGTACTGGTCAGGAGAAAGAAAGGCGTGGATGCCGGGGTCAAGCCCGGGCATGACGCCGGAGAGATGAAAGGAGAGTTCATGACACGGCCTTGCGCAGAGGGGTCACTTTGAGATGGTCCTGGTGGTCGCCGATCGCGTTCGCAATGAAGCGCGCGGTGATCGGCGTGCCGTCATAATGCAGGATCGGCACCAGCCGCACGGGATCGATGCCGTTCTCGTTGACGATCAATTGCCGGAGCTGCGCGTCGCGGTTCTGCTCGACGATGTAAACGAAATCGTGGTCGGCGATGAAGCTGGCGACGCTGGAGTGGAACGGGAAGGCGCGGATGCGGAGCCGATCCAGATGATGGCCGCGCGCGTCCAGAATCTCGATCGCCTCGTCCATCGCCGGCGCGGTCGAGCCGAAATAGATCACGCCATATTTGGTCGGCTTGGCCGCATTGGCCTGCAGCGGCCGCGGCACCAGATCCTGCGCGGTCTCGAACTTGCGCACCAGGCGCTGCATGTTGTCGGCGTAGACAGGGCCTTCCTCCGAATAGCGCGCATAGCGGTCGCGCGAGGTGCCGCGGGTGAAGTACGAGCCCTTGGTCGGGTGCGTGCCGGGATAGGTGCGGAAGGGAATGCCGTCGCCGTCGACATCGAGATAGCGGCCGAAATCGCGGCCTTCTTCCAGCATCTCCCTGGTCATCACCTTGCCGCGGTCATATTGCCGCGCGTCGTCCCAGCGCAGCGGCCGGCACAGCCGGTGGTTCATGCCGATATCGAGATCGAGCATCACGAAGATCACGGTCTGCAGCCGCTCGGCAAGATCGAAGGCGGTCGCGGCAAACTCGAACGCCTCCGCCGGATCTTCCGGGAACAGCAGCACATGCTTGGTGTCGCCATGCGAAGCATAGGCGCAGGCGATGATGTCGCATTGCTGGGTGCGCGTCGGCATGCCGGTCGAAGGACCGGCGCGCTGTACGTTCATGATCACGGCCGGAATCTCGGCGAAGTAGGAGAGGCCAATGAACTCCGTCATCAAGGAGATGCCGGGGCCGGAGGTCGTGGTGAAGGCGCGCGCGCCGTTCCATGAGGCGCCGATCACGATGCCGATCGAAGCAAGCTCGTCCTCGGCCTGCACGATCGCATATTTCGCCTGACCGGTCTCCGGATCGTGCCGCAGCTTCTTGCAGTGGTTCGTGAAGGCCTCGGCGAGCGAAGATGACGGCGTGATCGGATACCACGCGCAGACCGTGGCGCCGCCATAGACTGCGCCGAGCGCGGCGGCGCTGTTGCCTTCCAGAAAGATGCGGTCGCCGACCTTGTCGGCTTTCTTGACCCTGAGCCCGATCGGGCATTTCAGGTTTTGCAGCGCCCAGTCGCGGCCGAGATGCAGCGCATGGACGTTGGAGGAGAGCAGCTTCTCCTTGCCCTTGTACTGCTCGCCGATCAGTTGCTCGATCAGCTTCGGATCCATCTCGAGCAGCGCGGACAGCGCGCCGAGATAGATGATGTTCTTGAACAGTTGGCGCTGGCGCGGATCGGTATAGGTCGAGTTGGTGATCGCGGTCAGCGGCACCCCGATCACGGTGATGTCGGCGCGGAATTTCGACGACGGCATCGGCTTGGTGGAATCGTAGAACAGATACCCGCCAGGCTCGATCGAGGCGACATCCTTGTCCCAGGTCTGCGGGTTCATCGCCACCATCATGTCGACGCCGCCGCGGGCGCCGAGATGGCCGGCTTCTGTCACCCGCACTTCATACCACGTCGGCAGGCCCTGGATGTTGGAGGGGAAGATGTTGCGCGGTGACACCGGCACGCCGTGGCGCAGGATCGCACGCGCGAACAATTCGTTGGCGCTCGCCGAACCCGAGCCGTTGACGTTGGCGAAGCGGACGACGAAGTCGTTTACGCTGCTGATCGGGCTTTGGACTGACATGTTGATCCCGCGTGAACCATATCGATGAGGTATTTCTGCATGTCCCAGGCGCCGGTCGGGCAGCGCTCGGCGCACAGCCCGCAATGCAGGCAGACGTCTTCGTCCTTCGCCATGATGCGGCCGGTCTTCAGCCCGTCGGCGACATAGAGCGCCTGGTCGTGATGCGGCGAGGGCGCCTTCAGCCGCTGTCGCAGATCGTCCTCCTCGCCGTTCTCTGTGAAGGTGATGCAATCCATCGGGCAGATGTCGACGCAGGCGTCGCATTCGATGCAGAGCGGCGCGGTGAACACGGTCTGCACGTCGCAGTTCAGGCAGCGCTCGGCTTCGCCGAGTGCGAGCTTGAGGTCGTAGCCGAGCTCGACCTCGGCGCGGATGTCCTTCAGCGCGATCACCTTGTCGCGATGCGGCACCTTGAACCGCTTGTCGGTGGAGATGTCGTTGTCGTAGCTCCATTCATGGATGCCCATCTTCTGCGAGGAAACGTGCACCTCGGGCAGCGGGCGCTCGTTGATGTCCTCGCCGGACAGCATCTTGTGGATCGACAGCGCGGCATCATGGCCATGCGCCACCGCCCAGATGATGTTCTTCGGGCCGAACGCGGCATCGCCGCCGAAGAACACTTTTGGATTGGTCGACGCGAAGGTCGTCGGATCGACCTTCGGCATGTGCCATTTGTCGAATTCGATGCCGCAATCGGCCTCGATCCAGGGGAAGGCGTTTTCCTGGCCGACCGCGACCAGCACGTCGTCGCAGGCCACAGTCTCGTCGGGCTCGCCTGACGGCACCAGATTGCGCCGGCCCTTGGCGTCGTATTCGGCCTTCACCTTCTGGAAGGTGACGCCGGTGAGCTTGCCGTTGTCGTGGATGAAGGCGATCGGCACCATGTAGTTGAGGATCGGGATGTCCTCATGGATCGCGTCTTCCTTCTCCCAGGGAGAGGCCTTCATCTCGTCGAAGCCGGAGCGGACGATCACTTTCACGTCCGCCCCGCCGAGGCGGCGCGCGGTGCGGCAGCAATCCATCGCCGTGTTGCCACCGCCGAGCACGATCACGCGGCGGCCGATTTTCTCGACATGGCCGAACGACACTGACGACAGCCACTCGATGCCGATGTGGATGTTGGCGGCTGCCTCCTTGCGGCCGGGAATGTCGAGCTCGCGGCCGCGCGGCGCACCGGAGCCGACGAAGATCGCGTCATAGTTCTCGGACAGCAGTTGCTTCAGGCTGTCGATGCGGTGGGCGCCCTTGAACTCGATGCCGAGGCCCAGGATGTAGTCGGTTTCCTCGTCGATCACCGAATCCGGCAGGCGGAATTTCGGGATCTGCGTCCGCATCATGCCGCCGGCCTTGGGATCCTGGTCGAATATGGTGCAGTGATAGCCGAGCGGGGCAAGGTCGCGCGCCACCGTGAGCGACGCGGGGCCGCCGCCGATCAGCGCAATGCGCTTGCCGTTCTTCGGTCCGGGCCGTGGCAAACGGTGCTTGATATCGTCCTTGAAGTCGGCCGCGACGCGCTTCAAGCGGCAGATCGCGACCGGATTTTCCTCGACGCGGCCGCGACGGCACGCCGGCTCGCATGGACGGTCGCACGTGCGGCCCAGAATGCCGGGAAACACGTTCGATTGCCAATTGATCATGTAGGCGTCGCTGTAACGCCCCTCGGCAATCAGACGGATATATTCGGGAACCGGAGTGTGTGCGGGGCAGGCCCATTGGCAGTCGACTACTTTGTGAAAATAGTCCGGCGCCGAGATATCAGTCGGTTTCATTCCTACCTTATCCGCGCAGGACCCAAGTCGGAGCCCAAAGTCAGATGCGCGGCCTTATCTTTGCCTGCGAACGCCCAACGGACGGGCGTTCTTCTGGTTTTCCAATTGCATCATAGACGGCTCTTATTAGAGCCATTCCAGATCAGCCACACAAGCCAATTCTGCGCGACATCAGGCATTCGCGCGGTGCAGCACGCGCCTGCCGCTCAGCTCCATGAAGGCTTTATGCGGCGGTGCAACAATTCGTGACACCGCCGCCGCGGATTACGCGCGGGGCAGGTCGCTCTTGGCGAGGTCCCACATCAGCCGGTAAGTGCCGCTGGAGATCACCAGCGGCTTGCAGGCGGCGTTGTCAGTCACCAGCGCCAAGGCGGTCGGGACGGCCCTTACATCGGTCGCGTCAATCAGCACGAACCAGTCTCCGGCGCCCGGGGCGGCATTCGATGTATCTGATGTCAGCGGTTTCGAAAGGGCAGGGTCGTTTTCGATCAAATGGATGGAGATGATCCCATCGAGCTTGGCGGGATCGAGCCGGTCGCGCAGCGCTTCGCGCAGTCTGTCTTTGCCTTCGCCGGGCGGACGAAGCCGGACGATGCCGAGCGCAGCGCCGCGGCCGGTGCCCCGGCTGATGGTGATGCGCGCGACGCCGCGGATCATGTTCTTGAAGCGCGCGATGTTGGCCTTGGACCATTCGGTCTGGTTGGCGAGTGCCGTGCGGTAGGCCGGACTATCCAACACCTCGAAGGTCTCAGTCGAGTAGAGGCTGAGATATTTCGGTTTTCCCTCATGTGCGACGTAGCGACGCGCCTCCAGGAAGCCATCAATGGCGACGCGCTCCTCGAGATGCTCGCGGTCATACCATCGATTGAAATCGGCCTCATCAGCGGGATCGATATCCATCGACGTCAGCAGCATGCCTTTTCCGGCCAAGGGCATTAGTGTTCTCCAGAAGTTTCCAACTGCGGAATTACTGTCCGCCTATTCAGCCGTTCGGTAGCCCTGCTTTGCGCATACCTTCGGCGATCCGTGCGCGCTGCGCGAGGCAGGTCGGGTTGTCCATTGGCGCGATGCCGAGGAAGTGGGAGAGCGTGAAATCGGGATCGAGGGCCAGCCCCGCCTGTACCGAAGCCTGTGCTTCCTCGATCCGCTCGAGATGTGCCAAGGCCGCGGCAAGGTAGAAGTGAACGAACGCGGCGACATTCCGGTTGGTCTCGATGGATCGCCTAAACCAGTAGGCAGCCGCTTCATCGGCTGCAAGATAGGACTGCGCGACACCCGCTGTATTCATCCAACTGAACGCTCGGTTGTCACGTGGCGAAAGCCGAAATGCTTCCATGACGTAGGCTTCAGTTTCTTCGGCTCGACCGAGATAACATTTGCCAAGCCCAATCCATGCGTAAGCTGTGGCCAGATTTCGATCCAGCGCCAGGGCCCGCTCACATTCGGCGATGCCCTGAGCGGCACGCTTGGTAAAAATCTGGACGACGCCAAGAAGGCAATGCGCCATCGCGTGGTTGGGCACGTACGCCAGGACCTTGGTCAAAGACGTCTCGGCCGCCAGAAGGCGTGCGGTCCGGTCGCCGGTCTGCATGGACGTTCCCCGCATGGCATCGACGAACGCCATGCCAACCATTGCCTCAGCGTTGCCGGCATCCAGGCATAAGGCCTGTTCGAAGAACCTGCGCGCATGCGACAGGTTGGCCGGGTCCGATCCCCGGTTCACACACGCCATGCCCTGGAAATACAGGTCCATCGAATCCGGAAGCGGCGCCCGCGCCGCCCGCCGCGCCTCAGCCGTGACCAATTCCGTTCCAAGCTGATTGGCAAGACGCGCGCCGATTTCATCCTGCATGTCGAAGAGATCGGCGATCGGCTTGTCGAACCGTTCGGCCCACAGGTGATTGCCGGTCTCGGCATCAATGAGCTGAACGTTGATACGCATGCGGCTTCCATTACGCTGCACGGAACCCTCGAGGACATAGCGAACGCCGAGTTCTCGACCGATCTGCTTCAGATCGACATGCTTGCCCTTGTAGGTGAAAGCGGTGTTGCGACCGATCACGAAGATCCCGACCATGCGCGACAGATCCGTGGTCAGGCTCTCGGTCACGCCGTCGACGAAATATTCCTGCTCGGGATCGGAGCTGAGATTGGTGAACGGCAGGACGACCAGCGAAGGTTTATCAGGAATGGCAAAGCCCGGTTTCGGCGAGCCGTCCGACACCGTTGCGCCCGCTGGCACAGCCGTTTCGTGCACCGTGCCGATGAAACGGACACCCTTGCGCGGAAACGTTCTGATGAGGCGCTGTTCGTCCCCGGAGTCGCCAATCGCCCTGCGCGCAGCATTCAGGCGCGTGGTCAGGGCCACATCCGAAACGATGCGGCCTTGCCAGATGGCTTTGATGAGATCGTCCTTGCTGACGACGTGGTCCCGGTTGCCGATCAGATAGCCAAGCAAGTCGAATACTTTCGGCGCGATAGCGATGACATCCGCGCCGCGACGCAGCTCGCGCCGGGCGGTATCAAATGAAAAATCTTCAAAAAAATAACGCAAGCGACTTCCCCGCACGGCGGCCAATCATGGAAGTTTATGCCCGAACGCAAGAGTAAGCCGACGATAAGGAAAAAGTAAGCCGGAGACCAAGCCTGTCCATCCTCGCCGTGGTACATCCAAAGGTAGAGTAAGCGCGGAATGAGATCAGGTTGGGAGACAGTTGATGATCACACGTCGTGACTTGTTGACCGTGTCGGCGGCCGGTGTCGCGTTCTCCGCCGCGGGTCTCGTGCAGCGTGCCATCGCACAACCATCAGCAAGAACCGTGCATATACTGACAGGCTTTACGCCGGGGTTGCAGGACGCCCTGGCAAGGCTCGTTGCCGGCCAGATGAAGGATTATGCGGAGACGATCGTGGTCGAGACCCGACCAGGCGCCGCCGGCCGTGTCGCGGTCGAGGCGGTGAAGACGGCTGACGCCGACGGAACCGTCCTGCTGTTCGCGCCGCTTGGATTCATGATGCTCTTTCCGCACGTCTACAAGACGCTCAGGTATGAGCCGCGGGATTTCACGGCGGTGTCGACCGTCGCCTCGACTCCGACCTTGCTGACGGTCGGTCCGAAGGTGCCGGGTGACGTAAGGACCCTTGCAGATTTCGTCGCCTGGTGCCGCGCCAACCCAAAGCAGGCCACCTACGGCACGGCGGGTGCCGGCACCACGCTGCATTTCCTTGGCGCGATGCTGGGCCGCACCGCGGGCTTCGATTTTCTTCATGTGCCCTATCAAGGCAATGGCGCGATCCAGGATTTGGTCAAAGGAGAGATCGCATCGGCCATTATGCCGGTCGGCAGCTCGCTCGGCCTCGTCCGATCCGGAGATCTTCGTGCGCTGGCGACCACCGGACCGCGCCACAGTCCGTTTCTTCCTGATGTGCCGACGGTGCGAGAACTCGGCTATCCCTCGCTTGAGGACCTCACATGGTACGGGTTTTTCGTTCCCGCGCAGACGCCGGCGGATATTGTCGAGCGCCTCAATGATTCCATCCAGGCTGCCCTCCGCATCGACGAGGTAAGGTCCGGCATGGTAAAGCTGGCAGTAGAGCCCGACGCGATCGCGATGGGCGACTTCGCCCGGCTGATCGCATCCGAATCCGAACGCTGGAAAGCGATCGTGCAAGCAACGGGATTCACTCCGACCAATTGAAGACTCCGATCGACTGCAGTCCCGGGCTCTCATCCTGTTGGAGGAGCACATGAACGGATCAGAATCGATATTCGATCTCGTGCAATCCCACCGCGTAACGGCGGCGATCTATGCCGCCGCCAAGCTCGACCTCGCGGAGGCGATCGGAGACGATGCAAAATCGATGGCCGAGCTTGCCCGGTTGGTGTCCGCCGACGAAAGCGCGCTGCGCAGGCTGCTCGTTGCGCTGACAACGATTGGGGTCTGCAACCGGGCAGGCGGGGACAGGTTTACGATCACCGACCTCGGCCGACAGCTTGATCGGAATGCCAATCCCTCTTTCAAGGACTGGGTTCTCTTCGAAGGCGAAGTCCTCGTGCGATCCTGGGCCGGCCTTGTCGATTCCGTTCGCTCCGGGAAGACCGCGACCGAGATGCGGGGAGAGGGACACGATCGCTATGCTGTGATGGGTAATTCGCCGGAAGTCGTCAGCCGGTTCAATGCCGCGATGGTCAGTCTGACGCGGAGCCTCGTTCCGAAAATCGTTCAGGCCTACGATTTCTCGACCGCGCGCGTCGTCATGGATCTCGGCGGAGGCTCAGGCGAGCTGATCGCCGGCGTGCTGCTGCATAATCCGTATCTCACGGGAATAGCGTGCGATCTTGCACGCTGCGAGAAGGAGGCGCGAGCGCATTTCAATCGGGTTGGCATCGCCGACCGCTGCCGGTTCGTTGCCGGCGATTTCTTCGAGGCGGTCCCGAGCGGCGCCGATACAATCCTGATGAAGAGCATCCTCCATAATTGGAGGGACGATCGGAGCCAGATCATACTGCGCAAGTGCCGGGATGCGCTTCCAGTGGGCGGCAAGCTGATCATCATCGAGCGGATCATGCCGGAGCTTCCCACAACGGCCGCTCAAGATCGCGAGCGCGCCATGAGCGACCTTAACATGCTGCGGGAGCCGGGCGGCCTGGAGCGCACCGAAGCCCAGTACCGCACCCTTGCCGAGGCGGCCGGCTTCACCTTTGCAGGGCTCTCCAGCGCCGGCTCGTTCAGCCTGATTCAGTTCGACAAGATCACGAACTGAGGTCGGTGCGGAAACTCCGAGTCTGGGTCAGCCGAGCCTCGACCGACGTTAAAGTCTCGCGAGCCAAGCCTCCAGGCGGGTTGGTCCAAGCCTGGCTGTACCGCTGGGCGTCAGCGAGGCATCGTCGATCGGCGCGCCATAATACTCCGCGGTTGGATCGCCGAAAACGAGCCGGCTGTCGCCTGATGCCTTCAGGCGGCGCGCAACGAATTCATTGAAGGGCGCCTTCTCCGGGCCTGCTATATCTATCGTGGCGTTCAGCGGCTGCCCAATCGCAACCTCTGCCAGGCAGTCAACGACATCGTCGGCCGCGATCGGCTGGAACAGGGCCGACGGAACGACAATCCTGTTCCCGATCGCTCCGGTTTCGGCGATGGCGCTCAGGAATTCGAAGAACTGGGTCGCGCGGACGATGGAGTAGGGAACGCCGGACGATTTGATCAGTGTCTCCTGCGCGATCTTGGCACGAAAATAGGCGATATCCGGCGAGCGGTCGGTCCCGACAATCGATAGCGCGACGTGATGCGTCACGCCGGCTGCGGTTTCCGCAGCAACGAGATTGCGGGTGGAACGCTCGAAAAAGTCGAGCACTGCGGCAGGTTCCCAGGATGGCGAATTGGAAACGTCCACCACGACTTGCGCGCCGGTGAGCGCGGCCGCGAGCCCTTCTCCCGTCACCGCGTTCACGCCCGACCGCGGAGAGGCCGGCACGGCCTCGTGTCCCTGTTGGCTGAGTTTTGCGACCAGCTTCGATCCGATCAGCCCGGTGCCGCCGATGACGATGATCTTCATGACACTCTCCCTCAGCGTTTGACGAAGGCGAGTAGTTCCGGATTGACGACTGGGACGGCTCGCCAACAGGTGCGCAAATATCTCACGAGCCGCTACGTCCAGCAACTCTTGGGAGCGATGATGGAGGATCGCATGAAATGTGGTACTGCGAATGCTGAAAGGCTGAGAGCCGGCGTGACGGCGGTTCGTGCCTCGGCGAGCAACGATGGAATACGAAGTCGCGATCAGTAGCTCAGGTGTGTTGGATATGCTCCGTGCGTTCGATCCCCATGTCGTCGGCACTCTTCCCTTGGCGATTTCCGTGCCGGGCAGCGATATCGACATCGTCTGTCACGCATTTGACCCGGCGGTCTTTGCCGAGGCGATCTGGAAACAATACCAAT
Source organism: Bradyrhizobium sp. Ses1 (assembly GCF_059512365.1). Classification (NCBI taxonomy): domain Bacteria; kingdom Pseudomonadati; phylum Pseudomonadota; class Alphaproteobacteria; order Hyphomicrobiales; family Nitrobacteraceae; genus Bradyrhizobium; species Bradyrhizobium sp. Ses1. The sequence goes on along the minus strand of NZ_JCAMOQ010000030.1, from coordinate 17,680 downwards.
CCTGCGATGGCTTCCGTCTTTATCAGTGGACCTCCTCGGGACGACCGGTGGTCGCTCGCTTCGAATGGAGCGGGTGGCCCTTCGAGGTGTTCGGCGACACTCGGCCGGTGGATCAGCAGGACGGCTGGTTGCATTTCGAGATCGAAAGAAGATTGCTGGCGCTCGACGACGGACGCCTCCGCAAGGCCGTCCTTCAGCAAAGGTCGCTCGGGATCAAGACCGAGCCCGCCTTCGCAGCCGTTCTTGGGATAGACGGCGATCCCTATCGCGGCCTGCTCGAACTCGCGTCCGAGACCGACATTCAGTTGCGCGCTCGGCTGAACTCATTGTGAGGAATTGTCCGACGCACCGCTGGCGAGCCGCTCTGTTACCGCCGTAGCTCAAATTCCGTCGCCTTTGCCAGACCGATATCGCATGCTTCAACGACGGAGAATGGCAAGCAGGAGACAGAAGTGCCTTACGCGGACGTTAACGGTCAGCGGCTCTATTACGAGGATACGGGCGGGCCTGGCCCGGCGATTGTCTTCTCACACGGACTGTTGCTTGACGGCACCATGTTCTCACCGCAGGTGACGGCGTTCCGGGACAGGTACCGCTGCATCGTGTGGGACGAGCGCGGGCATGGGAAGACTGCCACGGAAACATTGCCTGCCTTTTCTTACTACGATTCCGCAAACGATCTCTCCGCACTCCTTGCGTTTCTAGGCATCGACAGCGCCATTCTCGTCGGCGTGTCTCAGGGCTCCTTCCTCGGTATGAGATGCGCCCTGATGCATCCTGAGCGCGTCCGTGCCTTGGTCTTGATCGCAACGCAGGCGGGCGTAGATGATCCGAAAACACTCGCGAGCTATCGCGCGCTGCGCGGTGCATGGATCGCGGGCAAGCTGCCGGACGAAATCGCCACCACGGTCGAGCACATCATTTTCGGTCCCAACTGGCCTGGCGCCTCCGCATGGAGGGAAAAGTGGCGTGCCATGACCGCGCCAAATCTCTTGAGCTGTCTCGACACGCTCGCTCGCCGAGACGACATCAGCGACAAGATCTCCTCGATCCGCGTCCCCGCACTGGTCATCCATGGCGATGCTGATGCCGCCATTCCACTTTCGAGGGCGCAAGCCATGAAGGCAGCAATCCCCAATGCGGAACTGATCCTGATTGCGGGCGGTCACTCAGTCAACATGACCAACCCAGGCCCCGTGAACGCAGCCATCAAGGACTTCCTTGAACGACATCCTCTCGTCTCGTGAACGCTGAAGGTGTGAAGGTGGACATGTCAGAAGGTGCTGCTGAGCGTGCACGTGATCCAGTCCAAGGCCGTGGCTGAAACGCTGCGGCTTTGGCGCGCCTCGACAAAACTCCAGCAGCGATCATTTGCGGCGGTACCGAAGCGCATCGACCAATAGCGAGAACGCCGGCGATGGCTGCCTGCGGCTCGGATAATAGAGGTGATAGCCGGAGAACGGCGGGCACCAGTCCGACAGGACGCGCACAAGCTGGCCGCTCGACAAATACGGCTGCACATGGCCCTCCGTCAGGTAGGCGAGCCCGAAGCCTTGCAAAGCGGCGCTGAGCAGTGCGCCGGCGCCATTGAAGACAAGCTGGCCCTCGACGCGCACATTCACTTCACGCCCGTTCTTCTCGAATTCCCAGGCATAGAGGCTCCCGCCATGCGTGGGCAGGCGAAGGTTGATGCAGTTGTGATGGGTCAGATCCTGCGGCGTCCGCGGCCGCTTCCGGTTGGAGAAGTAGGAGGGCGCGCCCACGACCGCCATGCGCAGGTCCGGACCCACACGCACGGCGATCATGTCCTTTGCCACCAACTCGCCGGGCCGGATCCCGGCGTCGTACTGGGCCGCGACGATGTTGGTGAGACCATAGTCGATCAGCACCTCGACCTTGATATCCGGGTAGTGCGGCAGGATGTTCGCCAGGGCAGGCATCAGGATCGCGTCCGCGGCATGTTCCGTGGCGGTGATCCGGATCGTGCCTGCAGGCTTCTCGCGCAGTTCGCCCAAGGCCGCCAGCTCGACATCCATCTCGTCGAACTTGGGCCCGATCTTCAGGAACAGCCGTTCGCCGGCCTGAGTTGGTGTGACGCTCCGGGTCGTGCGGTTCAGCAAGCGGACACCCAACCGCTCTTCCAGGCCGCGGACGATCTCGCTGAGGGTCGGTTGCGAGATTCCGAGCTTTGCCGCCGCCCGGGTGAAACTTCGCTCCCGCGCCACTGCCAGAAAGGCAAGTAGATCGCTCGCGTTCTCGCGGTCCATTTATAGGCCACTCCGATAAATCTGATCGGATTTTATCATCTAATCCTCGGATGCCCAAAGCGCTACGTTCGCCCGCGATCGCTGACCCAGCCATCTGCTACCGAGGAGAGTTCTCCATGAGAGTGCTCGCAGCCGCCGCCGTCTCACTCTGTCTGATGGCGCAGGCTTCGGCCCAGACGTCCGCAACCAATGGAGCAAGAACGATGCCCACGCCCCAAGATATTCGGGCGGTCGCGCCCGCCCTCGAAAATTACGCGCAAGGCGTTGTGCTTGGCGATCTCTGGAAGAGGCCCGGCCTCTCGGCGCGGGATCGCAGCATCGTGACCGTCGCAGCCCTGATCGCCCGCGCCCAGACGGTCGAGCTGCCATACTATCTCGATCTCGCCATCGACAATGGCGTGAAGCCGTTGGAGCTGTCGGAAATCATCACGCATCTGGCGTTCTACACCGGCTGGGCGAATGCAATGAACGCGATTCCGGCCGCGCGCGAGGTTTTCAGGAGCCGCAACATCGGAGCCGATCAGCTCCCGCCCGCGTCCGGACCGCAGCTCCCCCTCGACGAGGCCGCGGAGACGCTGCGGGCGACGCGCGTCGGGCAGCAGTTCGGCGAGATCAGCCCGAGCCTTGTTCAGTACACGACCGACGTGCTGTTCCGCGATCTCTGGCTGAGACCCGGCCTTGCCCCTCGGGACCGCAGCCTCGTTACCGTAAGCGCACTCGTCGCGACCGGACAGGTCGCTCAAATCACGTATCACCTGAACCGGGCGATGGATAACGGATTGACGCGAGAAGAGGCCGGAGAGGTGCTCGGCCATCTGGCCTTCTATGCCGGCTGGCCCAACGCGTTTTCCGCGGCGCCGGTGGTCAAGGAGGTGATCGAGAAGCGGCCCCGCTAGCATGATCCGGACGTACTCGCGTCGACGATTGATCGCTGGCAGCGCGGCCGGGCTCGCCCTGACCGTGATCGGCAGGGCCGCAGCGCAAAAGTCGACCACCGAGCGAAGGAGTGGAGACATGGATATCGAGATCAAGCGAAATGGCTCGCGGCCCGCCGCCAAGGGCTCGCCGGACTGGTTCACCGGTTCGGTCCGCGTCGAGCCGTTGTTTCAGGCGCCTGATCCGGCGCGGATCGGCGCCGGGCAGGTCACCTTTGAGCCCGGCGCCCGAACCGCCTGGCACACCCATCCGCTCGGCCAGACATTGATCATCACATCGGGATTGGGGTGGGTGCGGCGCGACGGCGGACCGATCGAGGAGGTGCGGCCGGGCGACGTGGTGTGGTTCCCGCCAGGCCTGAGGCACTGGCATGGAGCGACGCCGACCACGGCAATGACCCACATCGCCATCCAGGAATCGCTCGATGGCAAGAACGTCGACTGGATGGAGAAGGTCAGCGACGAGCAGTACCGCAAGTGACCAAGCGGCGACTGGATGGAGAGAGCGAATGAAGCCCTACGTCATCTGCCACATGGCAGCGAGCATCGATGGCCGCACGCTTCTCAGCCGTTGGAGTCCTGAGGCCAGCGTGTCGCCAGGGCTGTTCGACCGATTGCACGAAGAGCTCGGAGGCGACGCCTGGCTGGTCGGACGCACAACCGGTCAGGAATATGCCAAGGGCAGCAAGTATCCCTCGTCCACAAAGGATGTCTTCCCGCGCGAGCCCTGGCTCGCGCATCGCGACGCAAAGGCCTACGGCATCGTGCTGGACGCGCATGGGAAGATCGTGTGGGGCCGCTCGGACATCGGCAATGATCCCATCGTCGTCGTGCTGACGGAGGAGGTCTCGGATGCACATTTGGCGGGACTTCGCAGCGAGGGGATCTCCTACGTCTTCGGCGGAAAGCAACAACTCGATCTGCCGCTGACGTTGGACGTCCTGAACCGCGAACTCGGCGTGAAACGTCTGTTGCTGGAAGGCGGCGGCATCACCAACGGTGCCTTCCTGCGAGGAGGGCTCGTCGACGAGGTGAGCCTGATCCTGTTTCCGACGGTAGACGGCGCGAAGGGCGCGCCGGCCGTGTTCGACTCGCTAGAGAAGGAGCAGGGACGATCGGCGCCCGTCCGATCGATGACTCTCGAGAGCCATCAGGTGCTCGAGGGCGGCGTTATCGGGCTGCGTTACAAGCTGCAGAATGAATGATCCAAGGACCCGCATCTCAATCGGCCTGAACGGGTCGCCCGTCCTCTACACAAGCACTAATAGGAGCGAATTCAATGTATCTGCCTTTCAAGAACCAGGTCGCGCTGGTCACGGGCGCTGCATCCGGCATGGGTTTGGCCACCGCCAGAGCTTTCGCGGAGGCCAGCGCGGCTGTCGCGCTCGTCGATGTCCGGGAAGATGCCGTCCGCCGAGCCGCCGATGAGTTGGCGGCGGCCGGCCATAAGGCGATCGGGATTCAATGCAACGTTGCAGATGAAGGTGACGTCGCCGCAGCGGTCGAACGGACCATATCGGAATTCGGGCGGGTGGATGCTGCGTTCAACAATGCCGGCGTGCAGTCGCCTGCGATCGAGACTGCCGACGTCTCGGGCGAAGAATTCGATCGGGTCAATGCCATCAATTTACGCGGCGTCTGGACCTGTATGAAGCATGAGCTCAACCACATGCGAGAGCAGGGCAGCGGCGCCATCGTCAATTGCTCGTCCATTGGCGGCCTGATAGGTCTGCCAGGGCGTGCGGCTTACCACGCCACCAAACATGGAGTGATTGGGCTGACGAGAAGTGCTGCGCTCGAATATGCAGCGCGCGGCATTCGCATCAACGCGGTGTGCCCAGGCACCATCGACACCCCCATGGTTTCCGAGATGCTCTCCAAAGAACCGGAAGCGATGAAGGAAATCCTGCGGGATCAACCGATCGGTCGGCTTGGTCGCCCCGATGAGATCGCGTCTGCCGTACTCTGGCTGTGCAGCCCCGGCGCAAGCTTCGTGATCGGGCATGCGCTCGTGGTGGATGGCGGGTTTACCGCGCACTGAATACGACCAGCGGAAGACGCTTCACAGACGGTAGGTCCCGGTCACTTCATCGTAATGGTGATGCGGGCCAGGCTGGCCGAGAGCTCCACTCCTAACCTCGGTCCGCTAAGCACCAGGACGACGCCATTCGCATTCTGCAGGCGCACAGCGCCGGCTCCGGCCACGAGAGCACCTCCGGCTCCGACCGCAGTGTACGTGCCTGCCAGATCGGCGGGATTGTGCAGGTTCTGGGCCTGCCCGACGAACTCATCAATTGACAGCGCAAGCGTCGCGCCAAAACTCGCGCCCGAAACGTCGAAGGGATATTTTTTGCCGTGGAATGTCAGCACGCCTGTACCATTGCCGACGGTGGCGATGATTCCGGCCTTGGAGAAGAGGACATGCACGCTGCCAGTGTCCGCCGGTGACGGACTGGTCGTTACCGTCCACGCGGCGAATGCCATCAGGCTGGATGCAATTGCACTGCGAAGGTCGCGCATAAGACCTGGTCCCCGTGTTTTGAACGAGCTGAGGTCGGACTCCGAGCTTGAAACGAGAGACAATCCTGATCACGCGGAAGAACGCTTGAGTTAGATCAACGCGGTCTTTGTCCGCATGAAAATGCGCCGGCTCCGAATCCTAACCTGAGCAGCGGAATCATGCTGAGCGCTGACAGCTTCAGTGCAGGCGACCCTAGCCACGGTTCCATTCGCTGATCGCGCCGAAAGGGCCGCGACGAAAAGCCAGTGGAACGTACAGGGCAGGCCAAGGATTGCCATAATTGGCGTAATTCCTGTTCAGCGGTGGTTCACCCGTCGAGGAATCCAATCGGCATCCGATAGGGGATACGATCATGACGCGCATTCTGCTCGCATTGTTCATCGGCCTGGTGTCATCGATCGCGCTGCCCGCACAGGCGCAAGAGCAGGAGAAGCGGCTCGCGCTGGTGATCGGCAATGGCGCCTACGCGTCCGGCGCGCTGCCGACGGCGGCCAACGATGCGGGCCTCGTGGCGCAGACGCTGCAGGCCGCGGGCTTTGACGTCGTCGGTGCGCGCGACCTCGACGGCGAGACGCTGCGGAAGTCGTTCCGTGAGTTCGTGCAGAAGGTGCAGGAGGCGGGACCGAACACGGTCGCGTTTGTCTATCTCGCCGGCTATGGCGTGCAGCTTACGGGTGAGAACTATTTCATTCCGGTCGATGCGAAGATCGCCCGCGACATCGATGTGCCGGTCGAAGGCCTGCGGCTGTCGGACTACATGCGCCAGCTCTCGGCGCTGCCGGTGAAGGCCAACATCATCGTGCTCGATGGCGCGCGTGCGAATTCCTTCGCCAAGGAGGGGCAGCCGCTCGCCGGCGGCCTCGCGCTGGTCGAGCCCGACGCGAAGATGCTGGTGGCGTTCAATGCCGCACCCGGCACGATCGCGCCCGAGGGACAGCCGCCTTACGGCGCCTACGCGCAGGCGCTCGCGGAGATGATCCGCGCTGGCGGCCTGCCGCTGCCTGAACTGTTCGACCGCGTCCGCCTGCGCGTCAGCGAGATGACCAAGGGCGCTCAGATTCCGTGGAACGCGCAGAAGATCGACACGCCCTTCATGTTCTTCGAACGGCAGCAGGACGCGCCGCCGACCCAGGTCGATGCCAGCGCCCGCGACAAGCCGATCCGCGACTTCGACGCCAAGGACGCCTATGCGGCCGCGCTGGAGCGCGACACGCTGCAGGGCTACGAAGACTTCCTGCAGGCGTTTCCGAATGATCCGCTCGCCAAGCGGGTGAGGGCGATCGTTGCCGCGCGGCGCGAGGCGATCACCTGGGGTCGGAGCTATCGCAGCGATTCGCCTGATGCCTATTGGTCCTATCTCCATCGCTATCCGCGCGGCCCTCATGCGGCCGATGCGCGGCGGCGTCTTACAATCCTTTCGGCGGCGCTGGAGCCGCCGCCGTCCTTTGCGCCGATCGACTACGACGTTGGGCCGCCGCCGCCCGACGAGCTGACGTATGTGGACGACCGGCCGGTGCTCTACTTCGATGATCCGGTGTACGCCTTTGCGCCGCCACCGCCGCCGCCGGTGTTCTTCCTGCCGCCACCGCCGCCGGATTTCGTGGTGCTGGCGCCACCGCCGCCTCCGGTGGATGTGTTCGTGCTGCCTGTTCCGCTGTTCGTGCCGATCCCGGTCTTTGTCCGGCCGCCGATCTATGTTGCGCCGCCGCCGAACAACATCGTGTTCGCCAACATCCACAACACGACGATCATCAACAACGTCATCAACAATCCGAACCCAACTCCGGCGCAGCTCGGCGCGCTCGGAACGAAGTTCAGTGGTGGCGCAGCTCGACCGGCGATTGCGCCATCGCTGCCGCCGGCCGCGGCGCAGCGGGCCAATCTGGTCCAGCCATCGCCGCAGGGCGCCGGTCAGTCGGCGCTGGGCACCAAGTTTGCGCCGCGTGCGCCGACACAAGCCACGCCGGGCGCGGCACCCAACACTCCCGGCGCGAATGCATTGCCAGGCGCCGGAAGGCAGCCATTGCCGCAGGCGCCGCCGCCCGCGACCGCCGCGCAGCCTGATGCGGGCACCAAGGCGTCGAGACTGACGTCGCCGCCCGGCACAGCTCCCAACGCGGCTGGTGCCAATGCGCCGGCTGGGACCAAGGGGCGGCCTTCGTCGCAGACCGCGACGGCACCTGCCACGGCCGCGCAGCCGAACGCGACCAGGCCGGGAGCTTCGCCGAGCGCGGCCGCTGCGCCGACCGACACGAAACTCAACCGGGCAGCGCCCGCACAGCGCCCATCGGCCGCACGGCCGGCGGATGTTCCGAGGGCCGCTGGCGCGCCGCCGTCGCGCCACGCGCCTGCGGCAACCGCATTGGCAAGGCCGACGCCTTCCGTCGCTCCGCCGGCTGCCGCGCATCGCCCGTCACCGCCGCCGGCTGCGGCGCGGACACCGCCGCCCGCGCGTGCGGCGGTCGCACCGCCGCCAGCTCCTGCTCCGCGCGTTGCGGCGCCACCGCCGCGGGCAGCCGCGCCGCCACCACCGCGGGTCGCATCACCGCCGCCGCAGATGCATCAGGTGCAGCGCGCGGCGCCAGCGGCGCGGCCCGCCGCTCCGGCGGGGCGCGGCGGAGCTGCCTGCCCGCCTGGCGGGTGCCCTCAGCATTGACCGGTGTGAAGCGCGGGCCTCGGCGATATCAATCCCGCTTGCGCGAGGCGAGGTCGGAGATTGCCCTCATCACGGCGTCGCGGATACCAGGGTCGTACAGGATGTGCCCGGCGCCTTCGACGATACGGATTTCGCCCCTCGGCCAGCCTGCGGCCAGCGCAAACGAGGTGGCCGGCGGACACAGCAGATCGTAGCGGCCCTGCACCAGGATGCCGGGAATGTCCGCAAGCTTGCCGGCGTCGTTCATCAACTGGTCGGGCGCCATGAAGCAGCCATTGGCGAAGTAATGCGCCTCCATGAATGGCGTCGCGGGCAAAGCGCGCGACGAGTTCAGTGAGGCGAGATCGAGCCGTGTGCGGCTGGGCGCGTTGACGGAGAGGATATGCTCGGTGTCATGCCAGGCGCGCGCGGCCGGGCTGTGCACCGCCGCGTCGGCATCGAGGATGCGGCGCCAATAGGCCTCGAGTGGTTGCTCGCGTTCTTCGGCCGGCAGAACGCTCAGGAAGTCCGCCGACAGCGCGGGATAGAAGCGCGGCAGCGTGTCGAGGAAGGCGCCTTCCAGCTCAGTGCGCGTGCCGAGGAAGGTCGCCCGCAGCACGAGGCCGGTGACGCGATCGGGATGCGCCTGCGCATAGGCCAGCGCGAGCGTCGCGCCCCAGGAGCCGCCGACCACCAGCCAGCGCTCGAAACCGAATTTCTGCCGGATCGCCTCCATGTCCGCGATCAAAAGCGGCAGCGTGTTGGCCTCGCGCTTTCCTTTGGGGCGGCTGCGTCCGGCGCCCCGCTGGTCGAACAGCACCGCGTGAAAACGCTCGGGATCGAACAGGCGACGGTGATCCGGCTGGCAGCCGCTGCCGGGGCCGCCATGCAGATAGACCGCAGGCACGCCGCCCTCGCGGCCGACGCTCTCGACATAGATCTCGTGGTCGTCGCCGACGCCTAAGAATTCGGAGGTCAGTGGCGCGAAGGGATCCGTGCGGCGCGATGCTTTGCCCGCCTCGGCGTCAGGCGCCATGGTCACCTTCCGTCTCCAGCGTGCCGCCGGCGAAATTGCGATAGAGGAAGCGGTTGTTGTCACCGGCCGCCTCGGTCTCCGCGAGCTTGAAGATCTTCTCGTGCATCGGCGACAGCGTGCAGGCCGGATCGGTGTTGCCGGCATCGCCGGTCAGCGCAAAGGCCTGGCAGCGGCAGCCGCCGTAGTCGATCTCGCGGAATTCGCAGGATTTGCACGGCTCGGGCATCCAACCGGTGCCGCGATAGCGGTTGAAGGCTTCCGAGTTCTGCCAGATCCAGGCGATCGAATGGTTCGAGCGCACGGATTCGAACTGGAGCCCGGTGATGCTTTCGGCGGCATGGCACGGCAGCACCTTGCCGGCCGGCGAGATGTTGAAGAACTGCCGGCCCCAGCCGCCCATGCACTTCTTCGGCCGCAGCGCGTAATAGTCCGGCACCACATAGTCGATTGCGAGCACGCCCTTCAGCCGCGCCTGCGCCTCCTCGACGATGCGGCTGGTCTCCTCGATCTGCGCGATCGTCGGCATCAAGGCGGCGCGGTTCTTCAGCGCCCAGCCGTAATACTGCACGTTGGCGACCTCGAGCCGGTCGGCGTCGAGATCGACCGCCATCTGGATGATGTCGGAAAGCTGGTGCAGGTTCTGGCGGTGCATCACCGCATTGACGGTGAGCGGCAGATCGAGCTCGCGCGTCCATTTGGCGGCCTGGATCTTCTTCTCGTGCGAATTTTTCAGGCCCGCAACGCGGTCGGCGACAACAGGCTCGTTGCCCTGGAAGCTGATCTGCACGTGGCAGAGGCCGGCATCGGCGAGCGCCGCCAGCTTTTCTTTCGTCAGCAGCACCGCCGACGTAATCAGGTTAGTGTAGAGCCCGACGTCATTAGCATGCTGCACCAGCTCGACGAGATCCTTGCGCGCGGTCGGCTCGCCGCCGGAGAAATGGATCTGCAGCACGCCGAGCTCGACGAGCTCGGTCATCACCTTCTTCCATTCCTCCGTGGTGAGCTCGCTGCCGGCACGGTCGAGCTCGACCGGGTTGGAGCAATAGGGGCATTGCAGCGGGCAGCGGTGCGTCAGCTCTGCGAGCACCGCCAGCGGAATGCCATAGCTCGTCGCCGTCGAGCGGTGCTGCTCCAGCACCGCCAGCCCGTCATTCGGCGCGGCCGTTGTCTTGCCGTCGGTGAGAATGTCGCTCATGGCGTCTTCTCCCGTGCTTCGCTCAGAAAACCCTTGTCCGCCAGATCCTGCAGCAGCGCGATCACGTCGGTCGCGATCGCCTCGCGCGGTGCGGCGTATTTCGCCGCGAGCTGATCGACCATGTCGGCGACGCTGCGCTCGCCGTCGCAGAGCTGCAGCACTTCGACCGCGATCTCATCTGGCGCCAGCACGCGTTCCGGCGCCAGGATCACCCAGACCTGCCGTGTCTCGTCGAACTTCAGCTTGGCATGCCGCGGCAATTTCGGCCGGCTTGTCTCGCTGACGTTGATGTTGCGGCCCGCCATCGAAGAATTCCTCTAGCTCGCCGTCGGCACGAAAGCGCCGGGCGGGATGTGGCCGTCGACATAGGCATGATAGAGCGCATCGAGCTGCACCCACAGCACGTTGGTCTTGAAGATCAGCGCATTGCAGACCGCCTCGCGCTCCGCCTGTGTCGTGGCGTGCTTCTTGACATAGTCGAGCGCAAAGCCGGCATCGCGCGGCGCCTGCTGCAGGCGGCGTTTGAAGTAGCTCATGATATCAGGACTGACGAAGTTGTAGTGCTGCAGCATCCCCGAGATGCGCTCTTCGTGCAGGTTCGGCGCGAACAACTCCGTCAGCGAGGAGGCGATCGCCTCCAGCGGCGTGCGGTCGCGGCAGAAATGCACATAGGCTTCCACCGCAAAGCGCGTCGCCGGCAGGATGCCTTCGGTCGATTCGACATAGGCGCTGTCGAGGCCGAGGCCTTCGGTCAGCTTCAGCCAGCGCTCGATCCCGCCTTCGCTGTCGACATCACCGTCATGATCCTCGATGCGATGGCGCCACTCGATGCGGGTCATGCGGTCGCGGAAGCGCGAGATCACGACCGCGTCCTTGATCGGGATCGTGCTCTGGTAATAGTAGCGGTTCAGCGCCCAGGCCTGCACCTGGCCCTTGTTCAATTTGCCGCCGTGCAAGAGCTTATGGAACGGATGCAGGTTGTGATAGCGCGTCGCGCCGACATGGCGCAGCACGGCTTCCAGCTCCGCGGCGCTATCGAGCGACACGCCCTTGCCGATCGAATAGGCGGTCATCGCTTGGAGTGAGGGTCCTTGGGGTAAAGGTGCATTCAAAGCTCTATCTCCGTTCCATCGGCAGGGATCTGCCAGCCGGCCCGCTCGGCCATCTTCCGCTCGGGAGAGTCCTTCAACAGGGCCGGGTTGGAGTTGTTGATATGCAGGAACAGTTTTCGGCCGATGGCAAGCCCTGCAAGGCTCTCGATCGCGCCGTGACTGCCTGACATCGAAATATGTCCCATCCCCTGACCGGTCTTGTTGCCGAGTCCCGCCGCGATCAATTCGTCGTCGCGCCACACCGTGCCATCGAAGAACACCAGCGGCGCTCCTGCAAGCCGAGATTTCAGATCATCGGTCACGCGCGCGCAGGCGGCGAGAAAGTAGAAATATTTGCCGCTGGCCTTTTCCGCAATGCGCAGGCCCAGCGTGTCGCCTGCGCCGTCATTGCCGGCCGGATGTGCCTTGCCCTCGAGATACCACGCGCCCTTGCCGGGAACCTCGAACGGCAGCACTTCGAGCCCGGAAGCGGAGCCGTCGGGCAAGGTCGGCTCGAATGCGTGGTCCACGGCCATCGGCCGGCGCTTCACGTTCTTCTCGCTCAGCACGTCGAACACGCTGTTGGACTTCAGGATCGCCAGCACCCGCTGGTGCGCGTAGATGGTAAAGGGCGAGCCCTCGCGCATCGACAATAGTCCCGCAATGGCGTCGATCTCGCCATTGGTGAGGATGACGCCGGCGATCGGACTATGACGAAGCTCGCCGCGCTTTGGGTGCAATTGCGGCGTTGCGGTCACTTGCTGGCGCAGGTCGGGCGAGGCGTTGATCAGGAACCAGTGCGCGCCGTCGGCGCTGACCGCGATCGAAGCCTGGGTGCTCTGCAGGTCCGCCGCCTCGCTTCTTGCGGTGGTGCAAACCGGGCAACCGCAGTTCCACTGCGGAACACCACCGCCGGCCGCCGCGCCCAGGACGACGACGCGAAGCATGATCCGTCTCCTGGCGAAAACCTGACGCGTAGGAACAAACGAGCCAGGGACACAACAAAGCGGACCCGGGCGTCAACACACATTCCCTTTGGGAAGGTCGGACGCCCGCAAGTCCAGCAACGTATTAAGGCTAAGGTCGTCGCGCCCGCTTACTTGCGGGTTGCGCACATATACATGTTGATTTCCATGCCGACGGACACTTCGACGATCTTTGGTGCTTTCCAGGCCATCAGGTTCTCCTGTTTATGATCCGGGCGTATTTCGTCCCGGGCGATAAAGTAATGCGGGCGAAAAAGTTCGCCAGTTAAATTTTGACGTGCTGCGCTGCATCAGTCATGCTGCATCGCACTGGATCATGACCAGATTAGACGGAATCAGATCATGATCTCATCTCTTTGTTTGATCATGATCTCCGCGCAAACGCTTCGCGTTTGTCGCGAGGGAAGACCGGTTTCCACTTTTCCGGATCATGTTCTAGGAATTCACGCAGTTGTGCGAGAGCCGCAAGTCAAATCATACGTTTCGTTGTTGTTCGCATTGCGATCAATGGCGATTCTGAGTTTCACGGAGGTCCCATCGCAGGGGGTCTCAACCGGAGTGTCTGCCGCCGATGCCGCGCTATTTCTTCAACACCCGTATCGGCGATGAGCTGATCTCCGACCCCGAGGGCGAAATCCTGCGGGATCCCGATCGCGCCTGGGAGATGGCGCGCGCCATGATTCGGGAACTGCTGCGGACCGAAGGCGCCGATGCCACGCTGTTGAATGCCGTCATCGAGGTGACCGACGACGAGGGCGATATCGTGCTCGAATTTCCATTCTCGGAGGCAATCATCGGTCCGCCGGATACGGGCTCGGTCACGAAACATTGAAGGTCTGCACGGTCGTTCTGCGCTAGATCGCTCCCCCGCCTCGATTCCGACCATGTTCCGGATTGCATCCGTGGACGAATGTCGGAAACTGCCACTCAGGAAGCCACGCCGGCATGCGCAGGATGCTGCACATGCGAGGACCAACAGGCTTTCGCATCTGGGGAGAACCACAGCGATGAACAATCTGACCACGCCGCGCAGCCTTGTTCGCGGCTTTTTCTTGGCCGGCGCTTTCTTCGGCGCATTCACGCTTGCCGCCTATGCCCAGCAGCCCGCCAGTCCGCCCGCCGCCGGCGCGGCACCCGCTGCAGCGCAGCCGCTGCCCCCGGGCTCGCCCCTGATCGGGCGTCCGGAGAACGAGGCGGCCGCCAAGCTTGCCCCGGTCGCGCCGCCGCCGCTGGCGGCCGCGCCCGACAAATTGCCGCTTGCCAAGCTGAAGGTGCCGGCCGGCTTCAACGTCGAGGTCTACGCCGCCGGCATGGCAAATGCGCGGTCGCTGGCGCAGAGCGACAAAGGCACGGTGTTCGTCGGCAGCCGCCTGGTCGACAAGGTCTATGCCATCGTCAACAAGGACGGCAAACGCCAGGTGAAGGTGATCGCCTCCGGCCTCTATCGCCCGAACGGCGTCGCCTTCAAGGACGGCACGCTCTACATCGCGGAGCTCTCGAAGATCTCCAAGATCGAGAAGATCGACGATGTCATCGACAGTCCGCCGAAGCCGACGGTGATCTATGACAATCTGCCGAAGGACGAGGCCCATGGCTGGAAGTTCATCGCCATCGGCCCGGACAACAAGCTCTATGTCCCGGTCGGCCAGCCCGGCAACAACGTGCTGCACGACGATGCGCATGGCCAGATCCGGCGCATCAATCTCGATGGCTCGGGTGCGGAAGTCTATGCGGTCGGCGTGCGCAACACGGTCGGCTTCGACTGGAATCCGGAGACCAAGCACCTCTACTTCACCGACAACGGCCGCGACTGGCTGTCCGAGACGGTGCCGGAGGATGAGCTCAACCGCGTGACCAAGGCCGGCGAGGATTTCGGCGCGCCGTTCTGCTACCAGGGCAACATCATCGACCAGGAGCTCGGCTGGGGCAAATCCTGCAGCGACTATACCCCGCCGGTCGGCCTGATGGGCCCGCACACCGCTTCGCTCGGCATGCGCTTCTACACCGGCAACATGTTCCCGAAAGCCTACAAGAACGCGATCTTCGTCGCGCGTCACGGCTCCTGGAACAAGTCGAAGAAGGAGGGCGGCGACGTCGTCGTGGTCAAGCTCGACAAGGACGGCAAGGTGAAGTCGGTCGAGCCGTTCCTCACCGGCTTCCTCGAGGATAACAAATATGTCGGCCGTCCCGTCGACGTGATGCAGTTGAAGGACGGTTCGCTGCTCGTCTCCGACGATTGGAACGGCGCCGTCTACCGCATCAGCTACGGCAAGCAGAAGGTCGCGGGGCAGTAGGTCGTACTCTCCGTCATTGCAAGCGAAGCGACTTGTCCGCCGTAGCTCAAAGAGCGAAGGCGGAAGCAATCCATGCCTCCGCAAGTGGCGAAGTGGATTGCTTCGTCGCGTCGCTCCTCGCAATGACGAGCGCCAGGAAAGATCGATGTACAAAAAAATAGTCGCCGCGCTCGCCCTCGCATCCATCACCTTCGCCGCCAGAGCTGAGACCATTCAGGAGCGCGCCGCGCCCTGTCTTGCCTGCCACGGCGAGCGGGGCACGTCCGAGACCGAGAACACGCCTTCGCTCGGCGCCCAGCAAGCGGCTTACGTGCTGATCCAGCTCTTCATGTTCCGCGAGAAGCTGCGCGCGTTCGACACCATGAACGAGATGGCGAAGGATCTGTCCGACGACGACCTCCGCACCTTTTCCGACTTTATCGCCACCCTGCCGAAGCCGGCATCGCCCGCCGAGGCCGGCGATTCCGCCCGCATGGCGCGCGGCCAGGCGCTCGCGCATCAATATCTCTGCAACAACTGCCACAGGCCGGATTTCTCCGGCAATGATAACGTCCCGCGCATCGCCAACCAGCGCGAGGACTATCTCAATAAGACGCTCAGCGAATACAAGGACAACACCCGCCACGGCTATGACGGCACCATGGCCGACGTGATGCAGCCTGTGACGAAGGAACAGATCGCCGAACTGGCCTACTACATCGCCCACTACCGCTAAAACGCGCTGTTCGGGTGAGTGGGGTCCGAGATTACGTCCGCGATCGTCATTCCGGGGCGATGCGATAGCATCGAGCCCGGAATCCATTTCTCCGCTCGCAACTGCGGCCCGATGGATTCCGGGCTCGCGCTCCGCGCGCCCCGGAATGACGGCGTCACCGTTTTTCGCGGAGACCCCCCTCATCCTTGCGCTGGCCACGTCAGCACGGTGACGCTAAAACACGCCCGTCGCAACGGAGTCGGCAATGGAAGAACTTTGGCGCCTGTCGGCCGCGGATCTGGCCGGCCTGATCAAATCGAAAAAGGTTTCGGCGAGGGAGGCGGCGACTGCCGCCCTGGCGCGGCTGGACGCGGTCAATCCCAGGCTCAATGCCGTGGTCGACCACAGGCCTGCGGACGTGCTGGCGCAGGCGGACGCCATCGATGCCGCGATCGGCCGCGGCGAGGAGGTCGGCGCGCTCGGCGGCGTCCCTGTCACGATCAAGGTCAATGTCGACCAGGAAGGGTTTGCCACCACCAACGGCTTGACGCTGCAGCGCGACGTGATCGCGAAGGCCGACAATCCCGTGGTGGAGAATTTGCGCAAGGCGGGCGCCGTCCTGCTCGGCCGCACCAACTGCCCGGCCTTCTCCTATCGCTGGTTCACCACCAACCTGATCCATGGCGACACCAAGAACCCCCGCGATCCGAACCTTACGCCAGGCGGCTCGTCCGGCGGCGCGGGGTCGGCGGTGGCGGCCGGCATCGGGCATATCGCGCATGGCACCGATATCGCGGGCTCGATCCGCTATCCGGCCTATGCCTGCGGCGTGCATGGCCTGCGGCCGACTATGGGTCGCATCCCCGCCTTTAACGCGGCGCTGCCGGAGCGGCCGATCGGCCCGCAGATCAGCGCGGTCTCGGGACCGCTGGCGCGCACCGTTGGCGATCTGCGCATCGCGCTCGCGGCGATGTCGGCCCGTGATATCAGAGATCCCTGGTGGATGCCGGTGCCGCTGGAGGGACCTTCCGTGCCGAAGCGCGTCGCGATGTGCCTCGATCCCGACGGTCTCAATCCGGTCGCCGAGGTGAAGGCTGCGGTGGCGGACGCCGGCAAGCGGCTGGAGCGTGCCGGCTGGACCGTCGAGGAGATCACGGCAACGCCGCCGCTGCGCGAAGCCGCCGACCTTCAGACAAAACTCTGGCTCGGCGATGGCTATGAGGCGCAGCTCGCCGCTGCCGAGCGCGAGGGCGATCCCGGCGCGCTGGCCTGCCTGCGCGGCAACCGCGCCAAGGTGCATCCATTCGATCTTTCGAAGGCGCTGACGCGCCGGGCGACATTGACGCGCGAATGGCTGGCGTTCTTCGAGCAATACGCGGTGCTGCTGATGCCAGTCTCCGGCGAATTGCCGTTCCCCGATCAACTCGACTGCAAGGACGATGCCTCCTTTGCCCGGGTCTGGCACGCGCAACTGCCGCAGATCGCCATTCCCTTCATGGGCCTGCCGGGGCTGGTTGTGAGCACAGGATTGGTCGGCTGCATTCCCGTCGGCGTCCAACTGGTCTCTGGCCGCTATCGCGAAGATCTCTGCCTTGCCGCGGGCGAGGCAATCGAAGCCGGCGGCACGCCGTCCGCGGTCATTGATCCTGCAGGCTGAGCGAAGAATCGAACATGACGATCTTAGGTCGAAGTGACGACGGCGCTTCTCCCTCTCCCCGTTCTTACGGCAGGGCTATCGCATATGGCCGAGCAAGGTGAGGAGGAAGCTGTCGTCCCAGCCGGCGCGCTTGATTTTTCGACGTATGGAGGTGGGACCAGGACAAGACCGAAGGATGTTGAGCGCGAGCCTGCGCAGGATGGCGAGGTTCTCGGGAGCATTGTCCATTCTGGCCCGGTTGCCGTCCTCGTCGAAGTGGACGTCAAGCACCCAGTGCAATTGGTTCTCGATAGTCCAATGACTGCGCGTGACCTGCAGCAGCCGCCTGGCGGACATGGACTTGGAGAGCACGTAATAGCGCACGACCGG
>NZ_JCAMOQ010000029.1:0-98375 GCF_059512365.1 Bradyrhizobium sp. Ses1 | reverse complement strand
CCTCGATGGCCTATGTGCTGATCTGTGCCCTGCGGCGCATCGGCCTTGCCGAAACCACCTTTGCGGACGCCACCTGCGGCACCATCCGCCTCAAGCTCCTGAAGATCGGCGCGCTGGTGCGCATCAGCGTCCGCCGCATCAAGATCGCCATGGCCTCGGCCTGCCCAGCCGCCCAAGAATGGGGACACGTGGCTCGCCGCCTGGCCGAAGCCGCCAAGGCGCGCGCCTCGCCGGCCTGACACGCGACGCTGCGACGCGCCCAATCGGCGGCATCACCAACAAGGTCCAACGGAGACACTCAAAATCAAATCGCCCGCCGCGCCTTCAGCGCCACGGCTCCTCATCGCCTTCGCCAGATCATCCTATCCCCGTCGCAGAGCAATTGGTCGTGTGAGAAATACGGGCTAGCCATCCTTAGCCCGGATTAACCCTAACGGTTGCGTTGCACGATCACGCGTCGGGACGATGCGCGACGAACGTCATCCGCCATGGATTGTGGCCGATATTGCGGGGGGCGCGGGAGGCTTTGAAGCCGGCGGCCGCGAGCTTCTTCAGCATTTGCTCCTCGCCGTAACGCTGAAGGCCGATCCGTGTGCGCAATTGCCGATAGTCCGACAGCGCCGTGCTGATCAGCCCGAGCAGGGCATCCTTGAGGAAGCCGTGGCGGGCGCCGAAACCCAACAGCGCGAGAACGTCCCTGCCCATGCCGACTTCGGGCCGCAGGACATCGCCGAGTATGAGGCGCCCGGAGGGTTTGAGCAGGCGGCGAATGACGGCGAATGCGGCGTCCAGCTCTTCCGGTGTCATGTATTGCGCAACCGAATTCATGATGACGAGATCGACCGAGCCTTCGGCCATCTGCCCCACCTCATCCAGCGAGCGCACCCGGATCTTGGTGTTGGGCGCAAAGCGCGCGATCAGCCCTCCGCGCACGCCGGGCGCGGGCTCCGCGAGATAGAGCGTGGCGCAGGCATCCGCGACCTCTGCTGCGGACAGCGCTTCGCCACAGGCATAGTCGAGCACGATGGCGTCGGGCGAGGAGATATAGGCAATGATATCCCGCGCAACGATCCGGAAATGCAGGTCGCGATGCAGCTTGCTGACATAAATCGTATGCGTGGAATCGTAATAATCGATCCATTCATCCATCGGCAGTGGGCCCGGCAAAAACTTGCGGTTCCGGCATAGGAACCGGCATCCGTATGATGCGTTAGAGGGGCCGGCGACCAGGAGTTCGGGCCGCCGGTGTCCGGTGTCCTAACAGGAAGGTTCAACGTGAGCAAAGCCAAGCCTGATCCAAAATCCGACAAAATCTCCCCCGACCTCGATACCCCGACCGACCTGCCCAACGAGGCGGTCACGAAGGTCTCGGCGGCGCTCAATACGCTGCTCGCGGATGCCTTCGCACTCTACCTGAAGACCAAGAATTTCCACTGGCACGTCAGTGGCCGGCATTTCCACGATTACCACCTGATGCTGGACGAGCAGTCGGACGCAATCTTCGCCACCACCGATCAACTGGCCGAGCGGGTGCGCAAGATCGGCGGGACCACCCTGAAATCGATCAGCCAGGTCAGCAAATTGCAGACCATCAAGGACAACAACGAGGACTACGTGCCGCCGCGCGAGATGCTGCGCGAATTGATGGAAGACAACAAGCACGTCGCGGCCGCAATGCGGAAGGCGCGCAACCTCGCCGACGAGCACGGCGACGCCGCGACCGCAAGCATCCTCGAGACCTTCATCGACGAGACCGAGCGGCGCACCTGGTTCCTGTTCGAGGCCAGCCGCCAGGAAGGCAGTAATGCGGCATAGCACCAAAGACGGTGCGCAACGGCGACGAAGAGTGCGGAACGGCAGCGGGCTGCCTCGCCGCCGTTTGAGCTTATAACAGGTTAATTGGCACCTTCAGATATTGCTTGCCGTCGGCGTCCGGCGCCGGAAGCTTGCCGCCCTTCATGTTGATCTGCAGCGAGGGGATGATCAGCTTCGGCATCTGCAGCGTCTTGTCGCGCGCTTCGCGCGTGGCGACGAATTCGTCCTCCGTGATGCCGTCATGGACGTGGATGTTGTGGGCATGCTGCTCGGCCACCGTCGTCTCCCAGCGGATCTCGCGGCCGTTCGGGCCGTAATCGTGGCACATGAACAGGCGGGTCTCGTTCGGCAGCGACAGAATCCGGTGGATCGAGCGGTAGAGATCGCGGGCGTTGCCGCCCGGGAAATCCGCGCGCGCCGAGCCGCCGTCCGGCATGAACAAGGTGTCGCCGACGAAGGCCGTGTCACCGATCACATGCGTCATGCAGGCGGGCGTATGGCCGGGCGTATAGAGCGCGAAGGCCTTCATCGCGCCGATCTCGTAAGTGTCGCCGTCCTTGAACAGGCGGTCGAACTGGCTGCCGTCGCGCTGGAATTCGGTGCCCTCGTTGAAGATCTTGCCGAACGTCTCCTGCACGACCGTGATCTTCTCGCCGATGCCGATCTTGCCGCCGAGTCTGCTCTGGATGTAGGGCGCGCCCGACAAATGGTCGGCATGAACATGGGTCTCGATCAGCCATTCCAGCTTGAGGCGGTGCTTCGCGATGAAATCGATGATCTTGTCGGCGGATTGGTAGGCGATGCGGCCGGCCGCGTAATCGATGTCCATCACGGAATCGATCACGGCGCAGGCCTTCGATGTGGGGTCCTTGACCACGTAGCTGACGGTGTTGGTCGCCGGATCGAAGAATGCGGTGACCTCGGGCTTCACGGAGAGGTCGACGGTGTGAGGAATGTCGGACATGGGCTGCTCCTCTACTCGTAAAGTGATCCGGCAAGCGCCGGCTGCCGGTCGGCGAGCGCGCGAGCGCCGGCCATTCCGACCAACATGGCGATCAAGAACTGGATCGACGCCGACGATCCATAACCAAGCGCCACGAAGGCCGGACCGGGACAGAAACCGGCGATACCCCAGCCTACCCCGAAAATCGCAGGTCCGACGATCACGCGCAAATCGAAATCGGTTTTGGTCGGCAGATGGAATGCACCCGCAAGAACCGGTCGTGGCCACCTCAGCACAACCCTGAAGCCGATAAACGTGACGATGACGGCACCTAGCATCACGAACACGAGACTGGGATCCCACGATCCGGTGCGAATCGCCGCGAGGTCGAGGAAGTTCAGGACCTTCGCCGGATTGGACATGCCGGAGACCAGGAGCCCGAGTCCGAATGCCAGGCCGATGACGAACTGGATCAGAACAGACATGCGGGACCTCATGCGAGATGCCGGATGACGAAGGTCGTCGCAAATCCCGTCGCCATGAAGACCAGTGTAGCGACAATGGATCGAAGCGACAGCCGCGATATGCCGCAGACGCCGTGGCCGGAGGTGCAGCCGCTGCCCCATACCGAACCGAAGCCAACCAAAAGGCCCGCGATCGCCAAAAGGATACCGCCGGTCTCGATGGCTTGCGGCGGAAGGCTGCCGGTCGCAACCCGTACCACGACGGGCGCGGCGACGAGCCCGGCAATGAAGGCGAGACGACCGGGCCATTCCTGATCGTTGAACGGCGGAAGCAGGCGGGCGGCAATGCCGCTCACTCCCGCGATCCGACCGGCGAACGCCATCAACGCCACGGCGGAAAGGCCGATCAAGGCTCCGCCCAGCAGCGCGGTCATCGGCGTGAAGGCGGTCGGCATCTTCTTGCTCCCTCGATGGGCCGTCACTGAGACGGGGGCGGCGTCCGAAAGTGCGGAGGCTGCGAACCGGATCCGTCATCCGCCAGCCGTCTGATCAACTCGCCCAATTGATTGCGCGAGCCAATCTAGAGCATGATCCAGAAAAGTGGGCACCGGTTTTCCGAAAAAGATCAAAGCGGGATGACGATTCGAAGAAAAGTCATCCCGCTTTAGTGGGTCTTGAGACGGCGCCGACGCCCGATCGAGATTTACTGTGCCGACAATCCCAGCGTTGCCTGCGTCTTGACGACGGGCGGAGGATTCCATTTTCCGGTCAGCGCCTCGGACTTCGGACTGTAGAGGCGCATGGTCAGGTTGAAGGGGCCCTTCGGCGCCGGAAGCCAATTGGCTTCCTTGTCCTTGCCCGGGCTTTCGTTCTGGAAGTAAAGATCGAGCGAGCCGTCCGCGTTATACTTGAACGGCATCCAACTGCTGACTGCGAAGCGGTTCAGCACATTGCCGACCTGGAAGCCTTCCGGATCGTACAGCGTGATCGACCAGAACGCGTTGACCGGCGGGGCGGCATTCTTCTCGAACGTGATGGTGTACTTGCTTGCGCCGTCGAGCGGCTTGCCGGTCTCGTCGCCGAGATTGAGCGGATAGATGGCGTCCTCGGGCAGATTCGCGCCGAGCCCCAATTGCGAGACGATGGCACGCTTCAGATAGTAGTTGCCGTAAACACCCATCGTATCGGTGTTCATCGACCAGCCATTGGCAACCCTCGCCAGCGTCGGCACCTTCCAGGCCATCAGCTTCTGCGCGTCCTGCGGGGCGGTCTCGAAGGCGCGCTGCAGGACAGGGTCGATCCTGCCGATGTCGAAGCTCTTGCCTGGCTCGATGCCGATCTTCTTCATCTGCGCGATGATCGGCTGATCGGTGATATGAGGCGGGTGAAGCTTCAGCAGTTCGGCCGCATAGGCGAAATACACGCCGGCCGTCATCGCATCGACCTGGACCTTCGGCGGCGTCTTCATGTCGACGCTTGGGTCGGGCTTGAATTCGACGGGTTTGGGCGTCTTGCCGAATTCTGAAAGCGGCGCGACCTTGTAACCCGCCTGGATCTTGTGAACCGCATCGTAGTCTGCCGGGCCGTCGGTCTTGGTACGGCCGATCACCCAGACATAAGGCGTTGGTGCGTCGATCCGCTGCGTGTCCTTCGGGAGCTTGAACTCATCGACAAATCTGTCACGCAGATCCGGTCGCCAGCCGGGAGGCGTCAGCAGGAAGGTGCCCGCCTTGGTGCCCGTCGTCCGCCACCCCGGCGAGGCAAAGACATCGGTCCACATGTCCAGCATCGGCAGCAGATAATAGCGCCCGTCGGTATCAGGGACCGAGACCACGACGGGCTCCTTGGTCATGTCGAGCCATGATACGGAATAGAGCGTGTCGAAGTTGGAGCGCACCACGCCCTTGAAATTCGCCGGCGGATATTCTGATACGTTGACGAACGTGTTCATCGGCCCCTTGAAATCGGTGGTGCCGTTGGTGAATTGTTTCCGCGTCACGTCCATCGACAGGATAGGGTAGAAATAAATATAGGCGTCCACCGCGATGGCATGCGCTTCCTGCTCGGTGATTGCCGGCGCCGCTTGTTGCGCAAGCGCAGCGGGCACAGCCGGCGCGCCCAGGCCGAGAGACAAAGTCAGCGTCAGAATTCCTCGAAACATATCGACTACTCCTCAACTGATGTGTGCTGTCGTGATTTATGGGGGCAGGCCTCTACAATCGTTGGATGCTTCGACTTCGAAGTCTTCGCGTTCAGGCAAGGGATGTCAGGTGTGCAAGAGGGGGTGTGCAAGAGGGGGTGTGCAGCATAAGACGCCACACGACGCCCGCGGGGCAGATTATTGAATCCAATGCTATAAAGTCCGATGTCGAAGAACGACTGTTTCAACTACCTCCACGAGTACAATCTAGCACAAGCGCAGATGTGAACCAGTCGGGCCATCGCTAGCTCGTTGCGCTGTGTGCCCGCTCGTGGGCATATCCCCGCGGGCACCTCCCGCATCTTTCGGTCCTGCTGACCCCATGGGGACGCGCGATGGTGCCACTTGGCCCGCACGGTCAGCCGCGCTTCCACAACCTCACCAGCGGCCCATTCTCGCCCATCACCGGATCGGTCTTGGGTGTCGCGACCTGTGGGATCGTCTTCAGCGCCTTGGCGTGATTTTCGGGCGTCGGTCGCGTGATCTCCATCGGCGGTCCCGGCGGATAGGCGCCGACCACGCAGAAATCATCGCTCGCGGCAATCAATTGGTGCCCGGTGCCGGCGGGCAGGATCGCGACGTCTCCGGCGGAGATCTCCAGCACCTTGCCGCGATCGCCGCCGAACTGTACGCGCGCATGTCCTCGTGAGACGCCGAGCACCTCGTGCACGGTCGAATGATAGTGCAGGTAATCGTAGACGCCGTTACGCCACATCGCGCCCCAGCCATTGGCGCCGAACAACCCTTCGATAGTCTTCTCCGGATGCTCGTTGTCGACGTCGACGGTCGCCTTGTAGACCAGGAACGGCAGCGGATTGTTCGGCACCAGGCCGTCATCCTCGAAGACGATCGTGAGCGGCGTTGCATCGGCCTTGACGACGGACATGGGAAGCTCCCGTAGGATGGGTAGAGCGAAAGCGAAACCCATCGCGATTGCCGTGAGCCACCAGATGATGGGTTTCGCTTCGCTCTACCCATCCTACAACGTCATTTCGGCCGCCTACGTTCCTACGCCCGCTTCTTGTCGCGCATCAGGTCGGCGAAGCGCTTGAACAGGTAATGCGAGTCGCGCGGGCCGGGCGACGCCTCCGGGTGATACTGCACGGAGAACACCGGCTTGCCGTCGAGCTGGATGCCGCAATTGGAGCCGTCGAACAACGAGATATGGGTCTGCGTTGCGCCGGCGGGCAATGTCGCCTGGTCCACAGCAAAGCCGTGGTTCATCGAGGTGATCTCGACCTTGCCGGTGGTCTCGTCCTTTACCGGGTGATTGGCGCCGTGATGGCCCTGGTGCATCTTTTTGGTCTTGGCGCCGACGGCGAGCCCGAGGATCTGATGCCCCAAGCAGATGCCGAAGGTCGGCGTACCCGACTCGATCACCTTCTGGATGACGGGCACGGCATATTTGCCGGTCGCGGCGGGATCGCCGGGGCCGTTGCTCAAGAACACGCCGTCCGGGTTCATCGCGAGGATGTCTTCGGCCGACGTGGTCGCCGGCACCACCGTGACCTTGCAGCCGACGCCGGCGAGCAGGCGCAGGATGTTGCGCTTGATGCCGTAGTCGACCGCGACCACGTTGAATTCAGGGGTGGTCTGCCGGCCGTAGCCCTTGTCCCATTCCCAGGGCGTCTCGTCCCAGGTGAAGCGCTGACCGGAGGTCACCATCGGCACCAGGTCCATGCCTTCGAGGCCGGGCCATTCCCGCGCTTCTTCCTTGAGGCCGTGCAGGTCGAACCTGCCGTCTTTTGAATGCGCGATGACGGCGTTCGGCATGCCCTTGCTGCGGATCAGCGCCGTGAGCGCGCGGGTGTCGATGCCCGACAGGCCGATGATGCCGCGCGCTTTCAGCCATTGATCGAGATGGCGGGTGGCGCGGTAGTTCGACGGATCGGTAATGGCGGTGCGGAGGATCACCCCGCGCGCGCCCGGCGTTGCCGCCATGTTCACCGTCTCGATATCTTCGTCGTTGGTGCCGACGTTGCCGATATGCGGGAAGGTGAAGGTGATGATCTGCCCGGCATAGGAGGGATCGGTCAAAATCTCCTCATAGCCGGTCATGGCGGTGTTGAAGCAGACTTCGCCGACGGCCTGGCCTTCCGCGCCGAGGCCAAAGCCTTCCAGCACGGTGCCATCGGCGAGCACGAGGAGCGCGGTCGGTTTGTGGTCCGGCCAGGCTGAAGCGTTTTCGGATGTGGTCATGAGCCCTTTACATAGTTCCCACATCCTGCCGCGTCAAAGCGAAAGGGCGTCCATTCACACGGGTTTTGCGCCTATTTGACTGGCGGTTCCGGGGTTTTAAGCTAGGGTTCCCGCCATAACCTCGTTTCCCGGCCAAATTGCCCGTTTCGGAGCCCGCATGGACAACACGATGCCGATCCTGCTCGTCCCGGGCCTGGTTTCGTCGCCGCGGATCTTTGTCCCTGTCGTGCCGGCGTTGTGGCGGCTCGGACCGGTCACGGTCGCCAACCACATCCGCGACGATCATATGGGGGCGATCGCGCGCCGGATCCTGGCCGAGGCGCCGCCGCGCTTTGCGCTGGCCGGGCATTCGATGGGCGGCTACATCGCCTTCGAGATCATGCGCCAGGCGCCGGAGCGGGTGGCAAAGCTGGCCTTGATCAACACCCAGGCCCGCCCTGATACGCCGGAGGCCTCCGAGCGCCGCCGCAGCATGATGGCCCGCGCCAAAAGCGGCGATTTCCGCGGTGTGTTGGATGAGCTGTTTCCCGGCTTCGTGCACCCGTCGCGGCGCGAGGATGCCAGCCTGCGCCGGCTTGTCCACGAGATGGGCGAGGATGTCGGGGTCGAGGGCTTCATCCGCCAGCAGACGGCGGTGATCAGCCGCCCCGACTCGCGGCCGACGCTGGCCTGGATCAGGTGCCCGACCCTGGTGCTGACGGGCGACGAGGACCATACCATCCCGAATTCGCTGTCGGTTGAGATGGCGAACGGCATTCCAGGCGCCAGGCTCGTGATCCTGCCCGATTGCGGGCACCTGCCGCAGCCGGAACAGCCCGAGGCGACCGCGAACGCACTGGTCGAGTGGCTGCGGAACTGAGGTTGTTCTCGCGGAACGAACGGCCTAGATGGAAGGTTTCATCATTCAGGGACACGGCCATGCTGCGCGACGACATCAACAACGCGGTCAAGGACGCCATGAAGGCGAAGGAGGAGCGTAAGCTCTCCACGCTGCGCATGGTCAATTCGACCATCAAGAACGCCGATATCGACGCGCGCGGCCAGGGCAAGCCGCCGCTTTCGGATGCCGAATTGCTCGGCGTGCTGCAGAAGATGATCAAGCAGCGCCAGGAAGCGGTCGAGCTCTACGACAAGGGCGGCCGCGCCGAGCTCGCCGCGCAGGAGCGCGAGGAGATCGCGGTGATCTCAGCCTATCTGCCGAAGCAGATGTCGGAGGATGAGGTGAAGGCCGCGATATCAGCCGCGATCGCCGAGACCAATGCTGCCGGGGTCAAGGACATGGGCAAGGTCATCGGCGCGTTGAAGGCGAAGTACACCGGGCAGATGGATTTCGCGAAGGCCAGTGGCCTGGTGAAGGCGGCGCTGGGATAGGGCTTCGAACGGACCAGTTTCAAACCGACGGAGGACATCATGGCCGACCAGCAAGCCCAACCCTCCGGTCCCGATCTGTCGCAAGGCGTGGCGCCCTCCGACTTCTCCGGCGCCACTCTGCTCGGCCATGTCGGCGATGAAGACGTATTGCTGGTGCGTTCAGGGTCGGACGTCTTCGCGATCGACGCCCATTGCAGCCATTATCACGGGCCGCTGGCGGAAGGCCTCGTCGTCGGCGAGAGCGTCCGCTGTCCCTGGCATCACGCCTGTTTCGATCTGCGCACCGGCGAGGCTGCACGCGCTCCGGCGTTGAGCACGCTCGCGGTGTGGAAGGTCGAGCACGAAGGCGAGCGCATCTTTGTCCGCGAGAAGCGCGAGCAGCCCAAGCCTCGCGTGAAAGGCGCGATCGATGCGCCCGGCCGCATCGTGATCGTGGGCGGTGGCGCGGCGGGATTTGCCGCCGCCGAGATGCTGCGACGACAGGATTATCACGGCAGCATCACGATGCTGAGCGGCGAGGCCGCGGCGCCTGTCGATCGGCCGAACCTGTCGAAGGACTATCTTGCCGGCAGCGCGCCGGAGGACTGGCTGCCGCTGCGGCCTGACGATTTCTATTCTGGCGCCGCGATCGATCTGCGGCTCAAGATCAAGATCGCGTCGATCGATCCGGCTGCGCACCAGGTGGTTCTCGCCGATGGCAAGGCCTTGCCCTATGACCGGTTGTTGCTGGCGACCGGCGCGGAGCCGGTGCGTCTATTGATACCGGGCGCGGACCAGCCCCATGTTCATCTCTTGCGCTCGCTGGATGATTGCCGCGCGATCATCGCTTCAGCGAGCGGCGCGCGCCGCGCGGTTGTGATCGGCGCAAGTTTCATCGGGCTCGAGGTCGCGGCCTCGTTGCGGGCGAGGGATATCGAGGTCCACGTCGTCGGGTTGGAGCAGCGGCCGATGGAGCGCGTGCTCGGGCCCGAAATGGGCGACTTCGTCCGCAACCTGCACGAAGAGCACGGCGTCGCGTTTCATCTCGGCGACACCGTCACCGCGATCGACGGCAAGCGCGCGAGCCTGCAGAGCGGCGGCGTGCTCGAGGCCGATCTTGTCGTGATCGGCGTCGGCGTGCGGCCGCGTCTCGCGCTGGCCGAAAAGGCCGGGCTTGCGATCGATCGCGGCGTCACCGTCAATGCCTATCTCGAAACCAGCAGCGCCGGCATTTATGCAGCGGGCGACATCGCCCGCTGGCCGGATCCGCATTCCGGCGAGAACATCCGCGTCGAACACTGGGTGGTGGCGGAGCGCCAGGGCCAGACTGCCGCGCGCAACATGCTCGGTCAGCGGGAAGTGTTCAATACGGTGCCGTTCTTCTGGAGCCAGCATTACGACGTGCCGATCAACTATGTCGGCCATGCCGAGAAATGGGACGAGATCGACGTTGACGGCGATATTGCCGCAAAGGACTGCGTGGTGCGCTACAAGAGAGGCGGCCGCGTGCTCGCGGTGGCATCGATCTATCGGGATATTGCGAGCCTCGAGGCTGAGCTCGCCATGGAGCGCGGCGCGTTGGCGGCGTAGCCTGACCTCAGTACAATGCCGTCATGCCCGGGCAAAAGCGCGAAGCTCGTCTTCGCGCAGATGTCCCGGGCATCCACGTCTTTGTAGCTTGAGCAAGTGTCTTCGTGGATGGCCGGGACAAGCCCGGCCATGACGAGAATTGATCACTTCGGCTGCAGCTTCAGCGCTGCCGAGTTGATACAGTAGCGCAGGCCGGTCGGGCCGGGGCCGTCGGGGAAGACGTGGCCAAGATGGCCACTGCATTTCGAGCACAGGACTTCGGTGCGCACCATGCCGTGGCTGTGGTCGGTCTCCTCGTCGATATGGCCTTCCGTCGCCGGCTGCGTGAAGCTCGGCCAGCCGCAGCCGGAATCGAACTTGGCATCGGATTCGAACAAGGTCTGGCCGCAGCCGGCGCAGACATAGGTGCCCTGGCGGTGCTCATGCTCGTATTCGCCGGTGAAGGGACGCTCGGTCGCTTTCTCGCGCAGCACCGCATATTGCATCGGCGTCAATTCCTTGCGCCATTCGGCGTCGCTCTTGACGACCTTGTCTGGGGTCTTGGTGTCGGACATGGAGGCTCCTCTCACTATGCCGTCATTGCGAGCGAAGCGAAGCAATCCATGCCGCAGCACGTGCAGAGATGGATTGCTTCGTCGCTTCGCTCCTCGCAATGACGGAAACTGTGGCGCTTAATTCGTGACCTTGGTGTTGCCGACCAGTGTCGGCTTCTCGATGTAGTTTTCCGCGAAGATCTTCTTCAGGTTCTCGACCTTCGGGATGTCATTATACGCAATATAGGGTTGGTTGGGGTGCAGCGTCAGGTAGTCTTGGTGATAGGCCTCCGCGGGATAGAACCCCTCGAGCGGTCCGACCTTGGTCACGATCGGTTTCTTGTAGACCTTGGCGGCGTTGAGCTGGGCGATATAGGCCTCCGCCACCTTCTTCTGATCGTCGCTGGTGGCGAAGATCGCCGAGCGGTATTGCGTGCCGGTGTCCGGACCCTGGCGATTCAACTGCGTCGGGTCGTGCACGACCGAGAAGAAGATCTGCAGGAGCTTGCCGTAGGAAACCTGCTTCGGGTTGTACTTGATCTCGACGGATTCCGCGTGTCCGGTCGTGCCGGTGGAGACCATGTTGTAGTCGGCGGTCGCCTTGTTGCCGCCGGCATAGCCGGAAACCGCGCTGACGACGCCAGCGGTGTGCTGGAACACGCCCTGCACGCCCCAGAAGCAGCCGCCCGCGAGCACCGCGGTCTGGATGCCATCGGTGGCCTTTGCGTCGAGCGTCGGGACGGGAATGATCACGGCGTCTTCAGCCGCCCGCGAGGGGGCTGCGGCGAAGGAGGCGATGGCCAGCGCGCCGAGGGCGGCAGCGCAGAGCGACAGGCGGCGGAACGGGCGATTGGACATGGTTTCCTCTTTGGATGGGAGGGCCTGAAGCCAGTCTAGAACGGAAGCCAGGTTTCGGAAATCGGGCGGTCTTCCCCTGGATGCCGAAGATACGGGCTGGGGAGGGGGGTGTTACGGCCGGATGGACACGAGTCTGTGAACCAGCCCCGTCATTGCGAGGAGCGGAGCGACGAAGCAATCCATGCCTCCGCAAGTGGCGGCATGGATTGCTTCGCTGCGCTCGCAATGACGGAGGAGAGAGGTCACACCACCACGCTCAATCGCTTCGCCGCTCGCGTGATACCGGTGTACAGCCACCTCGCGCGGCTGTCCTGGAACGCAAAACTTTCGTCGAACAGTACGACGTCGTCCCATTGCGAGCCCTGCGACTTGTGCACGGTGAGCACATAGCCGTAGTCGAATTCGTCGTAGGGCTTGCGCTGTTCCCATGGGATGGTCTCGATGGCGCCGCCGAAGCATTCGCCGCGCACGGAGACCTTGGTGACCTTGTGGCCGAAATCCTCGTCCGGCATCACGCGCATGGTGATGATCTTGGATTTCGATTGCGCGCGCGCTTTCACCCGCCACAGGCCGCCGTTGAACAGGCCCTTCTTGCGGTTGTTGCGCAGGCAGACCAGCTTGTCGCCGGCGACCGGCAAGGGATCCTCGATGTTCTGCCGCTGTCGCATCCGCATGTTGTAGGCGCGGCGGGTGTTGTTGCGGCCCACCAGCACCTGGTCGGCATTCATGACGCGCTCGGGATCGAGCTCGTTGCGCGGCACCACCTCGCTCTCGCCATGGCGGCCGATCTCGAGCTCGCGGCCTTCGCGGATGTCCATCGACATCCGCACGATCGGATCGTCCTGCGCCTGGCGATGCACCTCGGTCAGCATCGCGTCGGGCTCGGCATTGGTGAAGAAGCCGGCGCCCTGGATCGGCGGAAGCTGCGCGGGATCGCCGAGCACGAGCAGTGGACAGTCGAACGACATCAGGTCGCGGCCGAGATCGGCGTCCACCATCGAGCATTCGTCGATCACGATCAGCTTGGCTTTCGATGCCGGCGCGTCGTCCCACAATTCGAAAGTCGGCTGCTCGACGCCGGATTCGCGGGCGCGGTAGATCAGCGAATGGATAGTGGAGGCGTTCTCGCAGCCCTTGTTGCGCATGACCAGCGCGGCCTTGCCGGTGAATGCCGCGAATTTCACCTCGCCGTCGACGCCGTCGGCGATATGTTGCGCCAGCGTCGTTTTGCCGGTGCCGGCATAGCCGAACAGGCGGAAGATCGGCGGTGTGCCGTTCTTACCCGGTTTTGCCTTGAGCCAGTCGGCGACGGCTTTCAGCGCGGAATCCTGATGCGGCGTAAAGGTGGTCATGGGTCTCGGCGGAGGAGAGGACAAGCGGGCGATCGCCCGCCGACTCAGCCCCTCAACCTAGCCATTCAGGCTGCCGGCGCAAGGTGCCGGCCGGCCGCCCCAGGATACCCAAAGATACCCAAGCCTATTGCCAGCCGGGAACGCCGCGCATATCCGGCAGGTGGTGAGCGATACCCTTGTGGCAGTCGATACAGGTCTTCTCGCCCGTGAACAGGAAGCGCTGATGCGCCACGCTCGCCCGCGGCGACTGCTTGGTGATGTCCATCGATTGCGCGCTGTGGCAGTTGCGGCATTCGAGCGAATCATTGGCCTTGAACCGCGCCCATTCGTGCAGCGCGAGCTCGAGCCGATTGTCGACGAACTTGTCGCGGGTGTCGATGCTGCCGAAAAGATGGCCCCAGACTTCCTTGGAGGCCTGCATCTTGCGGGCGATCTTGTCGGTCCAGTTGTGCGGGACGTGGCAGTCCGGGCAGGTCGCGCGCACGCCGGAGCGGTTGGTGAAGTGGATGGTGGACTTCAATTCGGCAAAGACGTTGTCACGCATCTCGTGACAGCCGGTGCAGAATTTTTCGGTGTTGGTCAATTCCAGCGCGGTGTTGAAGCCGCCCCAGAAGATCACGCCGGCGACGAAACCGGCAAGCACCAAGACGCCGAGCCCGAACACCGAGCTCGGCCGGATCAGCACGTCCCATAGTTCGAGGGCAAAACGCCACGGCCGCGCAAACCAGCCTTGGCGTGGCGGCGCCTTGTCGACGTCGCTCATCGGTGGCCACCGGGTGCTGGGCGATTCAGGATGGTGTCGATGTCGACGAAATCATTGGTCACCGGCGGCGTCGTGACGTTCTGCGGAACGTGACATTCCGTGCAGAAGTACCGACGCGGCGATACCGAGGCGAGGAACTGGCCGTCGCGGTCCATGAAATGGGTGATGCTCACCATCGGCGCCTGCGATTCGCCGGTGCGGGCGCGGGCGTGGCAGGACAGGCATTTGTTGCCGTTCATATCGACCTGGTAGCCGTCGATCGAATGCGGGATCACCGGCGGCTGCTCCGGGTAGTTGCGGATCTCCCGTTCAGCGGTGTTGCGCATCGGCGTCATCGGCGGCGCCGGTCCCTCCTCGTTGAGCGGGGCGGGACCGCGCAGGCCGGACGTGACGCCTTGCGCGAGCAGCGAGCTTGAAGCGGCGACAAGCGCAATGGCAAGAACAACGATAGCGGACTTCCCGATCATGTCGTCGTCACCTTCTCGATGCGCACAGCGCATTTCTTGTAGTCGGTCTGCAGCGAAATCGGATCGGTCGCATCCAGCGTCACCTTGTTGATGAGCTTGGATTCATCGAACCAGGGCACGAACACCAGGCCGCGCGGCGGCTTGTCGCGGCCGCGGGTCTCCAGCCGGACGCGGATGAAACCGCGGCGGGATTCCACCTTGACCTCGTCGCCGCGGCGCAGCTTCAGATCAGCGACGTCGTCGGGGTGCATAAAGCAGACGGCTTCAGGAAATGCCCGGTAGAGTTCGGGAACGCGGCGGGTCATGGTGCCGGAGTGCCAATGCTCCAGCACGCGGCCGGTCGAGAGCCAGAACGGAAAGTCCTTGTCGGGCGATTCCGCCGGCGGCTCGTAGGGCAGTGCGAAGATCCGCGCCTTGCCGTCGGGGAAGCCATAGAACTGAACGCCGGTGCCCTGCTGGACGTAGGGGTCGAGCCCCTCGCGGAAGCGCCAGCGGGTCTCCTGGCCGTTGACGACAGGCCAGCGCAATCCGCGCACCTGGTGATAGGTGTCGTACGGCGCGAGGTCGTGGCCGTGGCCGCGGCCGAACGAGGCATATTCCTCGAACAGGCCTTTATGGACGTAGAAGCCGAAGGCCTTCGACTCGTCATTGGCGTAGCCGGCCTCGATGTCGGTGACCGGGAACTTGTCGACCTGGCCGTTGCGGTAGAGGATGTCGAACAGCGTCTTGCCGCGATACTCCGGCATCTTCGCGATCAGCTCTTCCGGCCAGACTTCCTCGACCTTGAAGCGTTTGGAGAACTCCATGAGCTGCCAGAGGTCGGAGCGCGCCTCGCCCGGCGCCGACACCAGTTGGTGCCAGGTATGGGTGCGGCGTTCGGCGTTGCCATAGGCGCCTTCCTTCTCGACCCACATCGCCGTCGGCAGGATGAGGTCGGCGGCCAGCGCCGTCACGGTCGGATAGGCGTCCGACACCACGATGAAATTCTCGGGGTTGCGATAGCCGGGATAGGTCTCCTCGTTGCCGTTGGCGGCGGCCTGCAGGTTGTTGTTGACCTGGATCCAGTAGGCGTTGAGCAGCCCGTCCTTCAGCATTCGGTTCTGCAGCACGGCATGATAGCCGGGCTTGTCGGGAATGGTGCCTTCCGGAAGTTTCCAGATGTGCTCGGCCTTGGCGCGATGCTCCTTGTTGGTCACGACCATGTCGGCCGGCAGGCGGTGCGAGAAGGTGCCGACCTCGCGCGCGGTGCCGCAGGCCGATGGCTGGCCGGTCAGCGAGAACGGGCTGTTGCCGGGCTCGGAGATTTTTCCGGTCAGGAGGTGGATGTTGTAGACGAGGTTGTTGCACCAGACGCCGCGGGTGTGCTGGTTGAAGCCCATGGTCCAGAAGCTCGTGACCTTGACCTTCGGATCGGCATAGAGCTCGGCGAGTGCCTGCAGCCGGCTGAGCGGGACGCCGGCCATGTCGGCCGCCTTCTCCAGCGTGTAGTCGGAGACGAACTTGACGTATTCGTCATAAGTCATGTCCTGGGCATCGCCCGCCTTGGCGCGGCCGGTCGCCTTCTTCTCCAGCGGGTGGTCGGGCCGCAGGCCGTAGCCGATATCGGTCTGGCCGCGCTTGAACAGCGTGTGCTTGTTGACGAAGTCCGTGTTGACCCGCCCGGTCTTGACGATGTGGTTGGCGATCGCGTTGAGCAGATAGAGGTCAGTCTGCGGCTTGAACACGAGGCCGATGTCGGCGAGATCGAACGAGCGGTGCTCGAAGGTCGAAAGCACGGCAACGCGCACATGCGGCGCCGAGAGGCGGCGGTCGGCGACCCGGGTCCACAGGATCGGGTGCATCTCCGCCATGTTCGAGCCCCACAGCACGAAGGCATCAGTGGCCTCGATGTCGTCATAGCAGCCCATCGGCTCGTCAATGCCGAAAGTGCGCATGAAGCCGACGGCAGCGGAGGCCATGCAATGCCGCGCATTGGGATCGATGTTGTTGGAGCGGAAGCCGGCCTTGAACAGCTTTGATGCCGCGTAGCCTTCGAAGATCGTCCACTGGCCGGAGCCGAACATGCCGATGCCGCTCGGCCCGCGCTTCTTCAGCGCGGCCTTGAACTTCTCCGTCATCACATCGAAGGCCTCGTCCCATGAGACTTCGGTGAAATCGCCGTTCTTGTCGTACTTGCCGTCCTTCTTGCGCAGCAAAGGCTTGGTCAGGCGATCATGGCCGTACATGATCTTGGAGAGGAAATAGCCCTTGACGCAGTTCAGGCCGCGGTTGACTTCCGACTTGATGTCGCCGTGGGTGGCGACGACGCGGTTGTCCTTGGTCGCGACCATCACGCTGCAGCCGGTGCCGCAGAAGCGGCACGGCGCCTTGTCCCACTTCATTTCGCTCTCGGCGCGTTCGGTGACGAGGTTGGCGGCACCTGCCGCAACCGGCATGCCTCCGGCGAGCGCCGCCATTGCGGCGGCTTCCAGTTTCAGGACCTGGCGGCGATCCAGCTTGGGGGCGGTCATGGCATTTCCTTCCCTTCATCAAGGGGCGGCCGATCACGTGTCATCACACGTTATCGGCGTCGACGGCGTGGAACACGAGCGAGGCGGAATAGACGTTGGGCAGCGCGGAAATCGTGTTGAGCGTCGCGCCGAGCGAGCTTGCGTCGGGCGCATCCACGACGACCACGAGCTTTCCCTTCTCATCGCGGCCGTAAATCTCGCAGCCGCGCAGTGCCGTGATCGCAGCTTCGGTGGCATCGAGCCGCTCAGGCCGGGTTTGCACGAGGATGCTGGCGATCTCGCCGCCGGGCGGCGGCACGACAGGCTCGGCCTGCAGGACGCGCCCCGTGATGAGCGCTCGGCGGTCGATGGTGGTCTGAGCTCTGATCATGTCGGGTGTTCCTTGAGAAATCGGCTGCTCAATGTGGCGGGGGAGGGCCCGGCGGGCCCGCGATCATCTGATAGATCCACACAGCAAGTCCGTAGCTGCCCACCGTGGCCACGGCCAAAGCGGGCATCACAACTGCCGTGAGAAAAAGAAATGCGAAGATCTCCATGCGCCTACGGCGCGGCCTCGCGCTCGCATCGTCGCTGGTTGCCGACATACGTCGTCTCGATTCGATTTGGATTGTGTGGGG
Organism: Bradyrhizobium sp. Ses1; assembly: GCF_059512365.1. NCBI lineage: Bacteria > Pseudomonadati > Pseudomonadota > Alphaproteobacteria > Hyphomicrobiales > Nitrobacteraceae > Bradyrhizobium > Bradyrhizobium sp. Ses1. Next base: position 80,714 of record NZ_JCAMOQ010000029.1, on the reverse strand, counting down.
GAAGGCCTCGTTGCCTTCCGAAAAAAAGTAACGTCGCTGGGATACTTTAGCACTGATCTAAATCAATGCGCGCCAAAACTATACTAGCTCGAAGCGGATTCGGCGGCGCCGCTACCCGCAAGGTTACTGTTTGGTTGCGGCGCGCGTCTTCCGCCATCCGGAATTGGCAAAGGCTGGACTTCGCGCGCCCCGGCAATACACTGCAGCAAACAAACAAGACGTACGGGAGCGACGCCATGAAATTCGGCATCTTCTACGAGCTGCAACTGCCGCGTCCGTGGAACGAGGGCGACGAGCTCAAGCTTTATCAGGACGCATTGACGCAGCTCGAGACCGCCGACCGGCTCGGCTACGACTATGCCTGGGTCGTGGAACATCATTTCCTCGAGGAATACTCGCACTCGCCGGCGCCGGAATCGTTCCTGGGTGCGGCAAGCCAGCGCACCCGCAACATCCGGCTCGGGCATGGCATCTTGCAGCTCACGACCAACCATCCCGCGCGTGTCGCCGAGCGGGTCGCAGTCCTCGATCTCCTCAGCAACGGGCGCTGCGAATTCGGCATGGGCGAGAGCGCCTCGATCACCGAATTGACGCCGTTCGGCCGCGACATGGAGACCAAGCGGGAAGTGTTCGAAGAGGCGGTCGCGGCGATCTTCCCGATGTTCACCAAGGTCGGCACCGAGCATCACGGCAAATATTTCGATATCCCCTTGCGCAACGTGGTGCCGAAGCCGGTGCAGAAGCCGCATCCGCCGCTCTGGATGGCGTGTTCGCAATTGCCGACCATCGAGCGCGCCGGGCAGCACGGCTTCGGCGCGCTCGGCTTTCAGTTCGTCAGCGCGGACGCGGCGCATGCCTGGGTGCATGCCTATTACAACGCGATCACCAAGCGGCTGAAGAAGCTCGCCGACTACCAGATCAATCCCAACATGGCGCTGGTGTCGTTCTTCATGTGCGCCAAGACGGATGAAGAAGCGCGCGCCCGCGCCGACGGCGCCACCTTCTTCCAGTTCGCGCTGCGCTATTATGGCGCGTCGCAGAACCGGCAGCGGCCGGCGCCGGGCACCGTCAACATGTGGGACGAGTACAACAAATGGAAGCGCGACAATCCGGAAGCGCAGGAAGCCGCATTGCGCGGCGGTCTGATCGGATCGCCTGAAACCATCCGCAGGAAGCTGCGCCGCTTCCGCACCTCGCACATCGACCAGGTGATCCTGCTCAATCAAGCCGGCAAGAACACGCACGACCATATCTGCGAGTCGCTCGAATTGTTCGCCCGGGAAGTGATGCCGGAGTTCCAGCACGATCCCGAGCACGATGCATGGAAGCAGGGCGTGATGAGCGGCGAGATCAAGCTCGAGGAGATCGACACCGAAGCGTTCAAGGATCGCTACAGCAAACTGTCGATCAACCCTGGCTCGCAAGCGGAGAAGGCAGCAGCGAGCGGCTGACAAATTTGAAGGCAGCGCCACACTCCACCGTCATGCCCGCCAACGGATCGGCGCGAAGCGCCGCCCGATGACAGGCTCCGGCGGGCATCCAGTGCGCCGCGGCATTTCGGCTCACGCTCTGGCGCCGGTGGTTACTGGATCGTCTGCTTTCGCGAACGATGCCAGCGGAGAGCTGTCCGCATCCCGATTTCGTGAAGGAAATATTTCGCTACGCACAATCCGCGGCTTGAAAGAAACCGCGCGTCCGGTGCCCGATGGCAGTGCGGGCATCGCTATTTTTTCGGGGTCCTCGACAGCCTCATTCGTGCCCCCCATCATTCCCTGACGCCGCATGATGGCGCGCGGATAACGCGCTCGATCGTCAGGAGAATTTGGTAGTGAAGCGTCGCGAGTTCCTAACACTGTCGCTCGGCTCTGCCGCCGTCGCTGCTTTGCCCTTGCGCGCGCAGGCCGAGGCGGCGCTAAAGGAAATTCGTGTCGGCTACCAGAAAACCGGCGTGCTGGTTATCGCGCGGCAGCGCGCAACCTTGGAAAATCATTTCAAGTCGGCCGGCATCGAGGTGAAATGGGTCGAGTTTTCCTCGGGCCCGCCGATGATGGAAGCGATGAATGTCGGTAGCATCGACTACGGTGCGGTCGGCGACTCGCCACCGGTATTTGCGCAAGCTGCCGGCGCGGCGATCGTTTATGCCGCCGGCCAGCCGATCACCAACGGCCAAGGGATATTGGTGCCGCAGAACTCGGCCATCCGCACAATTGCCGATCTCAAGGGCAGGCGCATCGGCTTCACCAAGGGTTCCAGCGCGCACAACATCGTGGTGCAGACGCTGGAAAAGGCCGGCCTCACCTACAACGATATCACGCCCGTCTATCTGACGCCGCCGGACGCGGGCCCGGCATTCGCCAATGGCAGCATCGATGCCTGGGCGGTCTGGGATCCCTATTTCGCCATCGCCGAGACCAAGCAGAACGGCCGCATCCTGGTGAACTCCTACGAGATCACCAAGACCAACTCGTTCTTCATCGCCAACCGCGACTTTTCGAAGAATCACGGACCGATCCTGCAGCAGATCAACGACGTCATCGCATCGACCGCGACGTGGGCGGAGGCGCACCGCAACGAAGTGGCCAAATCGCTCAGCGCTGTGACCGGCGTTCCGCTCGACATCCAGACCGTCGCTGCCAATCGCGCCGCGTTCAAGATCGGACCGGTCACCGACGACATCGTCGCGACCCAGCAGGGCGTTGCCGACCGCTTCTTCAAGCTCGGCCTGATCCCGAAGCAGATCGCGATCCGCGACATCGTCTGGCGCAACCCCCAGAGCTGAGTTCATTTCCACGCAGAGGTCATCATGCGACGTATCATTCAACGCTGGATCACCAGTGCGGTGCTTTCAGTCAGCATTGTCGCCGCCGCCGTCAGCGCGTCCTACGGGCAGGAGAAAACCGTCCGCATCGGCTTCCAGAAATACGGCAAGCTGGTTCTGCTCAAGAGCAAGGGCACGCTCGAGGAGAAGCTGAAGGCGGTCGGCTACAAGCTGGTGTGGACCGAATTCCCGTCCGGACCGCCGCTGCTCGAGGCGCTCAATGTCGGCGCGATCGATTTCGGCAACACCGGTGAAGCGCCGCCGATCTTCGCGCAGGCCGCTGGCGCGCCCATCCAATATGTCGCCTATGAGCCGCCGGCGCCGAAAGGCGAAGCGATCCTGGTGCCGAAGGACAGTCCGCTGAAGTCGGTTGCCGATCTCAAGGGCAAGAAGATCGCGCTCAACAAGGGCTCCAACGTCCATTATCTCCTGGTAAAGGCCCTGGAGAAAGCCGGCGTCAAATATTCCGAGATTGAGCCGGTGTTTCTCGCGCCCGCCGATGCGCGCGCCGCCTTCGAGCGCGGCTCGGTCGATGCCTGGGTGATCTGGGATCCGTTCCAGGCCGCGGCGGAAGCTGCCACCGGCGCGCGCACGCTGGCCGACGGCACCGGCATCGTCTCGAACTACCAGTTCTATTTCTCCTCGAAGAAATTCCTGGAGAGCGATGCGAAGATCGTCGATCTCGTGCTCGCGCAACTGAGCGAGGTCGATGACTGGGCCAAGGGCGACATCCACGCGGTCGCCGAGCAACTCGCGCCGTCGATCGGCCTTTCGGTGCCGGTGGTCGAGGTGGCGTTGAAGCGCCAGTCCTACGGCATCAAGCCGCTCACCGATTCCGTGATCGCCGACCAGCAGCAGGTGGCGGACACGTTCTTTGCCCTCGGCCTGTTGCCGAAACCCATCAAGATTTCAGACGTCGCGCGGAGGTCCGGATCGTGACTAAGCAACTCAACGCCAACATCCTCTGGTTCCTGCCGACCCATGGCGATGGCCGTTATCTCGGCACCTCTATCGGCGGACGCGAGGTGAACTTCAACTATCTGCGCCAGATCGCGCAGGCGGCCGACCAACTCGGCTATTACGGCGTGCTGCTGCCGACGGGACGAAGCTGCGAGGACTCCTGGGTGGTCGCCTCCGCGGTCGCGCCGCAGACCGAGCGGCTGCGTTACCTGGTGGCGGTGCGGCCCGGCCTGCAGTCGCCCGCCGTCGCCGCGCGCATGACCGCGACGCTGGACCGGCTGTCGAACGGACGGCTCTTGATCAACGTCGTCACCGGCGGCGACCCCGTCGAGAACAAGGGCGACGGCATCTTCCTGGCGCATGACGAGCGCTACGAGGTGACGCGCGAGTTCCTCAACGTCTATAGCGACCTGCTCGCCGGCAAGACCGTCAATGTCGAGGGCAAGCACATCCGCATCGAGGATGGCCGGCTGTTGTTCCAGCCGATCCAGTCGCCGCGGCCGCCGCTCTATTTCGGTGGCTCGTCGGACGCCGGCATCGACGTTGCGGTCGACACCGTCGACAAGTACCTGACCTGGGGCGAGCCGCCGGCGCAGGTGGCCGACAAGATCGCGCGCGTGAAGGCCGTTGCCGATAAGCGCGGCCGCAAGGTCTCCTTCGGCATCCGCCTGCACGTGATCGTGCGCGAGACCAATGCGGAAGCCTGGAAGGCCGCCGACGAATTGATCCAATACGTCACCGACGACACCGTGGCGGCGGCGCAAAAAATCTTCTCGCGCATGGACTCGGTCGGCCAGCAGCGCATGGCGCAATTGCACGGCGGCCGTCGCGACAAGCTCGAGATCAGCCCGAACCTGTGGGCGGGCGTTGGCCTCGTGCGCGGCGGCGCGGGCACTGCGCTGGTCGGCGATGCTCAGACTGTGGCTGCGCGGATCAAGGAGTATCAGGACCTCGGCATCGATACCTTCATCATGTCGGGCTACCCGCACCTCGAAGAGGCCTACCGCTTCGCCGAACTGGTGTTCCCGCTGCTGTCGCTTGAGCATGGCGGCAACGTGACGCCGATCCGCGTCAACACCGGACCGTTCGGCGAGACCATCGGCAACGAGTATCGGCCGCAAAAGCAGGTATCGGAATCATGAGCCTCATCGACAGCCTCCCGCGCGTCCGCGCGCCCAAATTGCCGCGGGCTGACGGCCTGATCCCCTGGATCGTGCCGCTCGCCATCATCGTCATCTGGCAGCTCGCCTGCGTCACCGGCTTTGTGCCCGCGCGGGTGCTGCCGGCACCGACCGACGTTGCGCTGGCGGGATGGAAACTGCTGTTGTCAGGTGAGTTGATCCGCAACATCTGGGTTAGCTTCTGGCGCGCCAGCATCGGCTTTTTGATCGGCGGCGCCATCGGCTTTGCTTTCGGCCTCGCCAACGGCCTGTCGCAACTCTCGGCGAAACTGACCGACACCACGCTGCAGATGGTGCGCAATATCCCGCATCTGGCGCTGATCCCGCTGGTCATCCTATGGTTCGGGATCGACGAGTCGGCAAAACTGTTCCTGGTGGCGCTCGGCGTGTTCTTCCCGATCTATCTCAATACGCTGCACGGCATCCGCACCGTCGATCCGCAACTGATCGAGATGGGCCGCATCTATGGCATGACCGACGGCGAATTGTTCCGCCGCGTGATCTTCCCCGGCGCGCTGCCCTCGATTTTCGTCGGCCTGCGTTTTGCCCTCGGCATCATGTGGCTGACCTTGATCGTGGCCGAGACAATCGCGGCCTCCTCGGGGCTCGGCTACATGGCGATGCAGGCGCGCGAATTCATGCTGATCGACGTCGTCGTGCTCTCGATCCTGATCTACGCCCTGCTCGGCAAGCTCGCCGACAGCGCCTCGCGCGCGCTGGAGCGGCTGACGCTGTCCTGGCATCCGGCCTTCCAGAAACACTAAGGAACTGAGGAAGAAATGCAGGAAGTCCTTCGTTTTCGTCCGCTCGAGACCGAGGCTGTCGCGCGCGAGGATTTTGTCGAGGAGGCGCGCCAGTTCCGCCGTAGTCCCGACCTGCCGTCGCGCGGGCTGTCGCTGACCATCCGCGGCTTGCGCAAATCCTTCGGCGACAATGAGGTGCTGCGCGGCATCGACCTGCACATTCCGGCCGGCCAGTCGGTCGCGATCGTCGGCCGCAGTGGCTGCGGCAAGAGCACATTGCTGCGGCTGATCGCGGGGCTGGAGAAGCCGACCGCCGGCAGTATCAGTTTTGGCGAGCCGGCGCGGCCAGAGGATATCCGCGTCATGTTCCAGGAGCCGCGGCTCCTGCCATGGGCGCGCGTGCTGTCGAATGTCGAAGTCGGCCTCGGGCGCGAGCGATCGTCCGCCGATGCGCAGGCGCGCGCCGAGAAGGCGCTGGTCGAGGTCGGCCTCGGCGACAAGCGCGGGCAATGGCCTTCGGTGCTCTCGGGCGGCCAGAAGCAGCGCGTCGCGTTGGCCCGCGCGCTGGTTAGCCAGCCCCGGGTGCTGGCCTTCGACGAGCCGCTCGGCGCGCTGGATGCGCTGACCCGGATCTCGATGCAGCGGCTGCTCGAGCGGGTCTGGCGCGATCAGGGCTTCACCGCGATCCTGGTGACGCATGATGTCTCGGAAGCGGTGGCGCTGGCCGACCGGGTGCTGGTCATTGAAAATGGCCGCATCGCACACGATTTCAATGTCGACATCGCGCGCCCGCGCGAGCGCGGCTCGGCCGAACTCGCGGCGCTCGAGGGCGCGATCCTGAAGAATCTCCTGGAAGGCACCGAAGACACTTCCGACGATCTGTGAGGCCCACATGAACTCCGCCGTCCGCAACATCGCGATCGATCCCGTGGTCACCTCCGACGAGTTTCGCGGCGCCATGCGCCATCTGACCGGCGGGGTCAGCGTCATCACGGCGGGGCGCGGCAAGGACATCTCCGGGATGACGGTGACTTCCGTCTCCTCGTTGTCGGTCGAGCCGGCCTCGCTGATCGTGAGTCTCAATCGCGCCGCGTCGTCCTGGCCGCTGGTCAAGCGTCACGGCGTTTTCGGCGTGAACATCCTGAGTTCGGACCAGGTCGAGATCGCCGAGCGCTTCACCGGCAAGGGCGGGCTGAAAGGCGCCGAGCGCTTTGCCGGCGCCGAATGGACGACGCGCGCCTCCGGCGTGCCGCTTCTGGTCGGCGCGCTGGCGGCGATCGATTGCGAGGTCGAGGACGTCGTGGAGCGTCATTCGCACGCAATCGTCATCGGGCGCGTGCTCGACCTGCAGGTCTCCTCGCGCACGGGAGCGCTCGCCTATTGGCAGGGGCGCTATGTCGCCGTCGACCAGGACGAGGATGCCGCCAAGCTGGCCGACGTCAGCGTACCCACACGCGGCGTGCATCTGCGTTAAGGCTCGATGACTTCTCTTTGAAGCGGAATTCCGGGTGAGGGGAGCCTCCGCGAGCGCAACTGCTATCGTATTCGCGGAGACAGCCCCTCACCCCAACCCTCTCCCATAAGAACGGGGCGAGGAAGAACGGCCGTCATCGCTTTTGGGAACGGACACGCCAGCCGTGGCGTTTTGCCTCCTCGCGCAATAGAAGGCATCAGTCTTCTATTGCCGGAAGGGAACGAAGCGCGTCATGGGCTCGATGAAACGTCTTGCAACCTGGGTCTTCTACGGCATCGGTGCGCTCGCGATCGCCTATCTCGCGCTCTATGCCTATGTCGCCTTCACTGGGCGCGACTTTACGCCCGGTGATCCCATTCACATCTTCCGCAAGCCGGACGCGCCGAGTTATTCGTAGCTCCATGCGTCATTGCGAGGAGCGAAGCGACGAAGCAATCCATGCCTCCGCGTGCGGCGCTATGGATTGCTTCGCTGCGTTCGCAATGGCGGTGGTGGCGATTACCCGGCCGTCGCCAGGCGCTGATAGTCCGCCGTGCCCGATCCCGCGGGCGGGATCGGCAGGCCGCCATCGGCATATTCGTTCAGCTTGTTGCGCAGCGTGCGGATCGAAATGCCGAGGATGTTGGCGGCATGGGTGCGGTTGCCGAGGCAGTGCTTCAGCGTCTCCAGGATCAGATCGCGCTCGACGTCGGCAACGGTACGGCCGACCAGCGCGCGCGTCACCTGCTCGGCGGCGAGGGTGGCGTGAGCGACCGCCGGCGCGGTCTTGGCGAGGTCGAGGCGGTCGCCGTCCGGAGTCACGATGGCATCGGGGCCGATCTCGTCGCCCTGCGCCATCAGCACGGAGCGGTGGATGGTGTTTTCAAGCTCGCGGACGTTGCCCGGCCAGCGGTTCGTGGTCAGCACCCGCCGTGCCTCGGATGACAGCGGCCGCGCCGACACGCCATTGGCCTCGGCGTATTTCTTCGCGAAATGCTGCGCCAACTCCAGGATGTCGGCCGGCCGGTCGCGCAGCGGCGGGATCTTCAGGTTGACGACATTGAGGCGGAACAAGAGGTCCTCGCGGAAGGTGCCGGCGCGCACGGCGTCCGCGAGATTGCGGTTCGAGGTCGCGATGATGCGGATGTCGACCGGGACCGGCTTGGTACCGCCGACGCGGTCGATCACGCGCTCTTGGATCGCGCGCAGCAATTTCGATTGCAGCCGCACGTCCATTTCCGAGATTTCATCGAGCAACAGCGTGCCGCCGGTGGCTTCCTCGAACTTGCCGATACGGCGCGCGATCGCGCCGGTGAACGCGCCCTTCTCGTGGCCGAACAATTCGGATTCCAACAGATGCTCGGGGATCGCGGCGCAATTGATCGAGATGAACGGCCGTTTGGCGCGCGCCGAGCGGGAATGGACGTAGCGCGCCAGCACTTCCTTGCCGGTCCCGGATTCGCCGGTGATCATCACGGAGGCGTCCGAGCCCGCGATCTGCTGCGCCAGCTTGATCACACGGCCCATGGCTTCGTCGCGGTAGACGAGGTCGCGGGAATCATTTGCGACCGCGGCGAGTACGGCGGCGATCAATTCCGGCTCCGGGGGCAGCGGGATGTATTCCTTGGCGCCGGCGCGGATCGCCGCCACCGCGGCGCGGGCGTCATTGGAGATACCGCAGGCGACGATCGGCACGTGGATGTGCTCGGCTTCCAGGCGCATCACGAGGTCGCGAATGTCGAGGCCGACATCGACCAGCAGCAGGTCGGCGCCCTTGCCGCCGCGGAGCACCGCCATCGCCTGCTCGTTGCCTTCCGCGTGCGTCACGGAGGCGCCGTTGTCCATCGCGATCTTGGTGGCGGTCGTGAGCTGGCCCTTGAGGGTGCCGACGATGAGAAGCCGCATGAGTGTCTCCTGTCTCCCGCGCGTCCGTCGCGCGTCTATCGGTTAAAGGCTAGCTACGCTCTGCCTTGATGATTTCGGTCATGGTCACGCCGAGCTTGTCCTCGACCAGCACCACTTCGCCGCGCGCCACCAGGCGGTTGTTGACATAGATATCGATGGCCTCGCCGACCCGGCGGTCGAGCTCGAGCACGGTGCCGGGGCCGAGCTTCAGGAGCTGGCCGACATCCATCTTGGAGCGGCCGAGCACGGCCGAGACCTGCACCGGCACGTCGAAGACGGCTTCGAGGTCGGAGGCGATGCGCGAAGCATGTTCGTCCTCGTTATAGCCCACATCGTCGTCCCTTGGCGCGTCCGCCGAGTTGAGGTCGGGGAGCGGGACATGTGTGTCGGTGTCACTCATCGTCGATCCTTTGGCTCAATCCTCATGGCCGTTGGTCACGGGACGCCATGTAGCGTCCGACAAGTTCGTTGATCTTGGCGTCGATCGTCGCGCGTTCCAGCACGATGCCGCCGTCGGCCCATTCGATCCGGCAGTCGCCGATCGCAATGGTCGGCTCGGCCAGGATCACGAGGCGACCCTGAAAGCCGCTCTGCGCGGCCAGCCGCTCGATCTTATCGCGCGCGCCCTCGTATAGCGCATCATTGATGCGGACCACGATGTGAGGTGTCGAGACCAGATGCGAGAAGCAGTCGGACACCAGCGCCGTGATCTCGCCAAGCGGTTCGCGCGCGATCATTTCGCCGCACAATTTGCGCGCGACCGAGACCGCGACGTCGACGGCTTCGGTCTCCATCCGCGCCTCGATGCCGGAAAAGCGCGACGCGATGGTCTTGATCGCAAGCCCGATCTCTTCCAGCGCGAGCGCGGCGCGGCGGTCGCTCTCCACCTTCGCTTCGTGCTGGGCGGCATCGTAGCCGTTGCGATAGGCGCGCGCTTCGGCTTCCGCGACCTTCTGGGCGATCTCGGCGGCGGTTGCGGCGCGCTCGCGCGACTTGGCGGGGACCGAGAAGTCGGTATCGAACAGGAATTTTGCGGGCGCGGCCATCAGTACACCAGTTCGTCGTCGGCACGGTTCTTGGTCAGCATGATCTCGCCCTTGGCGGCGAGGTCCTTGGCGAGATTGACGAGCAGCGCCTGCGCCTCGTCGACGTCGCGCAGGCGTACCGGTCCCATCGCCGCCATGTCATCCATCAGCATCTTGCCGGCGCGCGAGGACATGTTGCCGAGGAAGAAGTTGCGGACCTCCTCATTGGCGCTCTTCAGCGCGATGCCAAGCTTCTCCTTGTCGACATGGCGCATCAACGTCTGGGCCGAGCCTGAATCGAGCTTGACCAGGTCGTCGAAGGTGAACATCAGCGCCTTGATGCGTTCGGCGGATTCGCGGTTTTCCTCTTCCAGCGAGGTGATGAAGCGCGTTTCGGTCTGGCGGTCGAAATTGTTGAAGATCTCGGCCATCACCTCATGGGCGTCGCGGCGGCGGGTCTGCGACAGGTTGGACATGAATTCGGTGCGCAGCGTCTGCTCGACGCGCTCGATTACTTCCTTCTGCACAGCCTCCATCCGCAGCATGCGGCCGACGACATCGAGAGCGATATCCTCGGGCAGGATCGCCAGCACGCGCGCCGCGTGCTCGGACTTCAGCTTCGACAGCACCACGGCGATGGTCTGCGGATATTCGTTCTTGAGGTAGTTGGCGAGCACCTCTTCCTGGACGTTGGAGAGCTTCTCCCACATGTTACGGCCCGCGGGCCCGCGGATCTCGTCCATGATGCCGCTGACGCGGTCGGCCGGCAGATATTGCTGCAGCAGCCGCTCGGTGGCGTCGAAATTGCCCATCAGCGCGCCGGAGGCCGACATCCGCGAGACGAATTCGAGCAAGAGGTCCTCGACCACGTCGGCTTCCACGGTGCCGAGCGTCGACATCGCCATCGATAGCTCGCGCACCTCGTCATCGTCGAGCAGCGACCAGACCTTGCCGCCGTATTTCTCGCCGAGCGCCAGCATCAGGATCGCCGCGCGCTTCGGGCCGGAGATCGGCTTGCTCTTCGGACGGTCGCCCTGACGGCTCGACAGGGTCGAGATGACGCTCGTGATGTCGTTGGCGTTTGCGGTTTGCGGGACGCTGGCCATCTCAGGTCTCGGCAGGCTCGGTCAGCCATTGGCGAACAATGGAGACGGTTTCGTTCGGATTGCGTTCGGCGAGTTCGCCCACGCGGTTCACGGCCTGGGCATGGACCTGGCCCTGGATCTGGGCGACGTCGATCATGTGCGCGGCGCCGCCGCCGGTCAGGAGCGCCTGGCCCTGTCCGCCTTCGCTGCCGGCCTGCGCGCTGGCGTCGGCCAGTGCGGGCACCGAGGCCTCGGCGCGGCCGGGTACGACCTCGTTGGCCAGGATGCGCTTGACCAGCGGGCGGATCACCATGAACAGCACGACCAGGCCGAGCAGCATCATCACGCCGAGCTCGATCACATACATCACGTCGTCCTTGGTGAACTGCAGCATGCCGAGGAAGCCGGTGGGCTCGTTGAGCGGGGCCACCGAGGGCGCTTCGGCAAAGCGCAGGTTGACGACCTCGACCTGATCGCCGCGCTTCTGGTCGAAACCGATCGCCGAGCGCACCAGGGCGGCGATGCGGTCGAGCTGCTCCTTGGGGCGGTCCTGGTAGACCATCTCGCCCTTTTCGTTCTTGGCATAGCTGCCGTCGACGAGGACGGCGACCGAGATGCGGTTGACGCGGCCGGCTTCGGTCACCTCGGTCTTGGTGGTGCGGGAGATCTCGTAATTGTTGGTCTCCTCGCTCTTCTTGCTCTGGTCGCGGGCGCGCGCGGCATTGTCCTGATTCTGGTTGCCGGGCAGCTCGTTGTTGACCGTGACCTGGCCGCTATTGTCGGCGGAGAGGCTCGATTCCTCCCGGGTCTGGCTCGAGCGCAGCACGCGCCCTTCGGGATCGAACTTGTCGGAGGTCTGGGTGATCTTGTTGTAGTCGAAATCGGCCGAGAGCTGGACGCGGGCGCGACCCTGGCCGACCACGGAGGACACGATGTCCTCGACCTGCTTGCGCATCCGTTTCTCGAAGGCAGCGCGGCGCTCGTCGCCGACGGCGTTGTCGGCATCGCTGGTGGCGCCGTCGGCGAGCAATTGGCCGGCCTCGTCGACGATCGACACCCGCTGCGGCTTCAGCCCGTTGACGGCGGAAGCGACCACGTGGCGGATGGCGCGGATCTGCTGCGGCTCGAGGGTGCCGCGCACCCGCACCACGATGGAAGCGGACGGCTCCGGCGTCTCGCGCGAGAACAGCGGCCGCTCCGGCAGCACCAGGTGCACGCGCGCGGCCTGGATACGGTCGATGGCGCGGATGGTGCGGGCGAGCTCGCCTTCCAGGGCGCGCAAATGGTTGATGTTCTGGACGAAGCTCGTGGTGCCGAGCGCGTCCGACTTGTCGAAGATCTCGTAGCCGACGCCGCCGCCCTTGGGCATGCCGCCCTCGGCGAGCTTCATGCGCAGCCGCATGACCTTGTCCTTTGGCACCATGATGACGGCGCCGTCATTGCGCAGCTCGAACGGGATCGCCTGCCGCTCGAGCTCCTTGACGATCGCGGAGGAGTCCTCGATGCTCAAATCGGTGAACAGGGTCGTCAGTTGCGGCGTGGTGACGCGCAAGATGACGAACGCGAAGAAGCCGATGAGCGCGGCGGTGACCGCCACCATCGCCGCCAACCGGGCCGCGCCCAGGCCCTTCAGGAAAGCAACCAGACTTTGCACCAACCGCCCCCAGGGATTCGGCCCTCGGAGGGTCCGACTGGGCAATTATTGCCTAGGGTATGGTTTCCATCCGGTTAACGACGGTTAAGAACCGCGGCAGAAAGTAGGACATGAAAAAAACCGGCTTCGCAAAGCGAGGCCGGTTTTCATCAAATTCGATTGGTTTCGAGGGCTTATTGTCGATATTGCTGGATCCGGGTGGTGCGCAGCCCGGCCAGCCCGTGCTGATCGATGGAAAATTGCCAGGAAAGGAATTCGTCGACCGTCAGCGTGTAGCGGCTGCAGGCTTCCTCCAGGGAAAGCAGACCGCCGCGCACCGCGGCAACAACTTCAGCCTTCCGGCGAATGACCCACCGTTTTGTACCGGGCGCAGGCAAGTCGGCAATGGTTAGCGGACTGCCGTCGGGCCCGATGACGTATTTCACCCTCGGGCGATGGGGTTCTGTCATGGCGTACTCACAAACTCTCGACCACTGAACTCACTCTGCCAAACTACGCGTGTCGGCTTAAAATTTGCCTAAGCGCAATCCTGCAATACGAATCGTTGGAAATGCCGGTAGGGTGGCTCCGCCCCGGCACCTGTCCCAGTGTGGGAAAGCGGCCCCGGCCGGAGCCGACGGGCGCCTGGTGGGGTCCGAATCACAACCCAGCGGAAGCGAGGTCGCCCGTGGGCGAGATTGTAGTGCCGATCCTCCTCTGGTTCGCGGCGATCGGCTGTGGCCTGCTTGCTGGGCTCTATTTTGCGTTCTCGACCTTCGTGATGAGGGCGCTCGGCCGCATCGAGCGGGCATCCGCCATCGCGGCCATGAATGCCATCAATGTCGACATCGTCCGCTCTCCGTTCATGCCGCTCTTCCTCGGCACGACGCTGGTAAGCGCGATCCTCGCCGCCCTTGCGGTCTTCCGCCTGGGCGAGCCGGGCGCGGCGGCGATGCTCGCCGGCGGGGTGCTCTACGTCGTCGGCATGTTCGTCGTGACGATGATCTTCAACGTTCCCCTCAACAATGCGCTGGCTGCGGCCGATCCGGCGAGCACTGAGGCGGCCTCCCTATGGATGCGGTATCTCAAGGAATGGACCTTCTGGAATCACGTGCGGACGATCGCCTCCACCGCGGCCTGCGCGCTTTTCATTGCCGCCATCGCGGCGGATTAGAGCATTTTCGAGCGAAGTGGGTACCGGTTCGCGCGAAGAAAACCCGTCAAACAAAGAATCTAGAGCTATTCGGTTCTGATTCATCAGAACCGAATAGCTCTAGGTCGATCCCGACCCATCGCCGGAGCCTGCATCAGAATCCTTGCCGCCAGTGCTCGGGCGGATCACCCGCTTGATCTGGTCGGTTGTATAGGTCTGGCCACCGATCGAGAGCAGTGGCGGGGTGGCGGTCAGGTCGACGGAATCGACAATGCCCTGGACTTCGGTCGAGATCGCGACGTTGTTGCCGGAGGCGTCCTTGCCGGTTGCGGTGAGCGTGTAGCTGCCCGGCGGCCATTGCGTGCCGTCATTGCCCTTGCCATCCCAGACGAAACTGGAGCCGCCCGTCTTCAGCGAAAAATTGCCGGAATAGGCGGTTTGGCCGGTCGAATCGGTGATCGTGATGGTGGCGCTGCTCTCCTTCGGCGAATTGATGTTCCAGGTCGCTGAGCCGTTGAAATTGGCCTTGCTGCCGTCGACCGCGACGGTATTGCCGACATAGATCAGCGCCTGCGTCGACTGCGCGCTCTTCTCCAGGGCGACGATCGAGCTCAACTGGTCGTTCATCTTGAGCTGCTGCTCGACGCCGGCGAACTGCACGAGTTGCGCCGTGAACTGGTTGGTGTCGAGCGGATCGAGCGGGTTCTGATTCTGCAGTTGCGTCGTCAGCAGCGTCAGGAAGGTCTGGAAGTTGTCGGCAATGCCCTTCGTCTGGGTCGACGCGGTGTTATTGCCCGAGGCCGTCCCGGTCCCGGGTGCCGATACGACCGGCGACGGCATGGATACGTCGGTTGCCATGGTGCGCTCCTCTAGACTCTAATATCGACGCCGCCGCTCGCGCCGAGCATGCGGCCATAGCTGCGACCGGCGACGGTCGCCGGCACGCTGTCTTCTTCGCTGACGATCAGGCGATGTGCATTGGGATTGGACTGGTGGCCGCCGTTCTGCCCCGACGACGATTGGTCGCGCAGGCTGAACTGCAGCCCGCTGTTGCCGGTCGAGAGGCCGGCATTGTCGAGCGCGCGCTGCAGTTGGTTGGCGTCCTGGCGCAACATCTGCAGCGTTTCCGGCCGCTCGACGGTCAGATGCGATGTCACCTGACCATGGTTGTCGACATGGATGCGCACATCGATGCGCCCGAGCTCGGGCGGATCGAGCCGGATTTCGAAGCGGCTCTTGCCACTCTTGGCCGAGGCCGCGATCTCCAGTGCGAGGCCGCTGACCGGCACCGCATTGCCATGGGTTGTTGCCGCGGTCACGGTCAGTTGCGAATTGGCCGCCGGCGTTGTGGGCGTGGATGGCATCTGCGGCTGGATCATGGCGGCCGCCTGCGCAGCGTTGTCGGATGCGGCGGCCAGCGTTTGCGCGGTGTTCGCTGCGCCCGACTCCACATGGCTTGCCGCGTGCGCGGACGGCGTCTGCGCGGAATTGCCTGAGGCGTCCGCTTTCACCGCGTCAGCAAAGGCGTGCTCGGCTTTCTGCTTGCCGGCGGCTGCTTCTGGCGGGGCGATATCCGGGACAAGGCCAGTCGGTGTTTCGGCCGGCGCGGAGTCTGTCGCGCTGTCTTGTGCGCCGGACGTGGGGATGGCGTCCTTCGCGGTCAGCGTCGGCTTTGACTGGGCTGTGGCCTTCGCCTGCGGCGTCGGCGAGGGGGCGGCGGCTGCAGACAGTGCGATGCCGGTCGCGGTGTCGCCAACTGCCTCCGCGCCAACGGAAACGGCGGTTACGGCTTTGGCGTCCGCCTGAGCTTCGGCCTGGGCATCGGTCTTGGCCGCGTCGGCCGCTGCGGGAGTTGTAGCGGCGACCGAGGCCACAGCCGCGATGGCCGCGGCTGCCGTCGCGAGCGGAGCGGCGGCCGGGTCCGCTACCGGCGGTGTTGCGGGCGCTGCATTCGCGGGGCTCCCGACGACTGCGGAAACCGTCGCTGTTATCACCGTGGTTGCAGCGGTGCCGTCGTCCTGCTTGGACTCATCACCATCCTTGTCACCATTCTTGGCATCGTCCTTGGCTGGGACATCGTCCTTCGGCTTCGACGACTTTGCCGAATCGGACTTTGGCGTGTCGGGTTTCGAATCAGGCTGATCGGCTTTGTCGGCCCGGGTGCTGGAGCCGATGTCGTTGCGCGCACCGACATCGTTCCGCTCAGAGCGGTCAGGGCCGGCGCCGTCATCGCGCGACCTCGAGTCCGCCGCCGGAGCAGGATCATCGTTCCGGCGCGCCGATGCAGGCGGCGCACGGGAACTGTCGTCGGGGCGCTCGTTGCGGGCCGCCGTGTTGCTGTCGACCAGTGCGGCAAAACTGTCATTTCCGGGCGCGGGGCCGGAATCCGGTCGCGCCGACCTCGGCGAATTGGCCTGAAACGACATGCCTGCCAATGCTTCTTGCGCGACCTTGACCACAACCGACCCTCAGGATGGAATTCAGTTCCCCATCAGCAAGGAGCGGGCCAGCAAGTCTGCGAAAGAATATCCATACATTACAGTGGTTTACGAGGAGGATGCGGGATTTGGAACAATGGCCCGGCGGTTCGCTTTTTGCCCGGCGGCAAGATTTGCCGTCTACATCTCTTCCAAGGACGGCTGATTGCTTCGCGGCGATACGGCCTATATTCTATATTAAAGGGTGGCTTTTCCTGCGCCCCGACGAGGCAAATCGGCCTTTTTCGGCGATGCTCCAAAGCCTTCTGGGTAAAGTCCGCTTTTAACGCTGGTCGCGGGGGCAACGGCTGCTCGCGACAGAAATCGATGACCTCTTCCATGCGCAACAGTCTCGATCTCGAAGGCCGTCCCGAGGACACCAGGGTCGTGGTCGCCATGTCCGGCGGCGTCGACTCATCGGTGACGGCTGCGCTCTTGAAGTCGGAAGGCTACGATGTGGTCGGGATCACGCTGCAGCTTTACGACCACGGCGCCGCGACCCATCGCAAGGGCGCCTGCTGCGCCGGCCGGGACATCCACGACGCCCGCAATGTCGCCGAGCGGATCGGCATTCCGCATTACGTGCTCGACTATGAGAGTCGTTTCCGCGAATCGGTGATCGACAATTTCGCCGACAGCTACGCGCTCGGCGAGACGCCGGTGCCATGCATCGAGTGCAACCGCGCCATCAAGTTCCGCGATCTGCTCGCGACTGCGCGCGAGCTCGGTGCCGCCGTGCTCGCGACCGGGCACTATGTCGCCTCGCGGCCCCTCGCCGACGGATCGCGGGCGATGGTCTGCGCCGCCGATGCCGATCGTGACCAGAGCTATTTCCTGTTCGCGACCACGCGCGAGCAGCTCGACTATTTGCGCTTTCCGCTCGGCGATATGACCAAGCCGCAGGTTCGCGAACTCGCGCGCCGCTTCGGTCTCGAGATCGCCGACAAGCAGGACAGCCAGGACATCTGCTTCGTGCCGACCGGCCGCTATACCGACATCATCAGCCGCCTGAAGCCGAATGCGGTCGCGCCCGGCGACATCGTCGATCTCGACGGCAAGGTGATCGGCCAGCACCAGGGCATCGTTCATTTCACGGTGGGCCAGCGCAAGGGGCTGGGGATCGCCACCGGCGCGCCGCTGTATGTCGTGAGGCTCGATGCGGCGAGCCGCCGTGTCGTGGTGGGCCCGCGCGAAGCGCTGCGCATGGATCGCATTCTCTTGCGCGACGTCAACTGGATCGGCGATGGCGCGCTCGATCGCGTCATCGGCGAGGGTATCGAGCTGTTCGTGCGCGTGCGCTCGACGCGCGCGCCGCAACCGGCCTGGCTGCGTAGGACCGATCGCGGCTACGAGGTTGAGCTCGTCGCCGGCGAAGAGGGCGTATCGCCCGGGCAGGCCTGCGTGTTCTACGACGCGCCGTCCGGCCAGGCGCGCGTGCTCGGCGGCGGATTCATCAAGAGCGCGGCCGCGAGGAACGTGGCTGCGATGGTGCGGCCTCTCGCCGAGGCCGTGCGCTGACATAAATTCGGGGCAGGGGATGGCGGCGGATATCGACCGCGAGGGGGTCGAAAAGGCCTATGGGCGCTGGGCGCCGATCTACGATTTCGTGTTCGGCAAGGTGTTCGATCAGGGCCGGCAATCGACGATCGCCGAAGCCGACCGGATCGGTGGTCGCGTGCTCGATGTCGGCGTCGGCACTGGACTGTCGCTGGCGGATTATTCGCGCAGCACCAGGCTTTGCGGTGTTGATATTTCCGAGCCGATGCTGCGGCGGGCGCAGCAGCGCGTGCGGGCGCTGGGCCTGACCAATGTCGAGACGCTGGCGGTGATGGACGCCAAGAACCTCGCGTTCCCGGATTCGTTCTTCGACGCCGTGGTGGCGCAATATGTCATCACGGCGGTTCCGGATCCCGAGGCGACGCTGGATGATTTCATCCGCGTGCTGAAGCCTGGCGGCGAGTTGATCCTGGTCAATCACATCGGCGCCGAAAGCGGGCCGCGGCGCCTGTTCGAACTGGCTTTCGCGCCGCTTGCCCGAAGGCTCGGCTGGCGGCCGGAATTTCCATGGGCGCGGCTCGCCAACTGGGCCAGGAAACATGGCGGCGTCACCCTCGCCGAACGGCGCCCAATGCCGCCAATGGGGCATTTTTCGCTGATCCGCTTCCGCAAATCGTGAATGCGGTTTTGGCCGGAACCTCCGCGCGCGCCGGCCGTTTGCTTCGCATGCGGATGAACCAGTCACTTGTCTTTTTCGGTGTGCTGATGGCGGTGCCGGGTGCGGCGGTCGCACAGGCCCCGCCTGCGCCGACGACGCCCCCGGCGCAGACCGCGCCGCCCCAGCCCCAGCGCGGCGAGAATTGCACGCCGATGCAACAGCCGGCGAATCCCAACGCAAAGCCGGATACCACCACCGGGCAGCGATCCGAGCCGCTCGGCGAAAAACTGTCGCGCTCCGATGGCGTGCTGTGCCCGCCTGCGGGCGTAGATCCCGAGATGCGGGCACCGCCCCCGGACGGCGGCAATACTCCGGTGATCCCGCCGCCCGGCAGCCCCGGCGGCGATCCCTCCGTCCGGCCAAAATAGCCTCCGTTTCGCAGCACCTTGGCTGGCGGCTTGTTGGCAGGAGGCATATTGGCAGAAGGCCGGCCGACGGCCTGCTTTGCTTGACAGGCCGTCCGCCCACTCCTTATATGCCGCGCATTCGCGCCGCGGCATCTGCATGCCGCAACGGCGCCGCCGTGGCGGGGTAGCTCAGCTGGTTAGAGCACGGGAATCATAATCCTGGGGTCGGGGGTTCGAGTCCCTCCCCCGCTACCAGCTTTCACCACACTCCTTTGACCTGGTTTGGATAGGGCTTTTCCGAAGGCTATATTGCCGGCCTGCTCTCTCAACGGCTACGCTACCTGGGCGTCCTGGATCGCGAAACACGGTGTCTCGGCCAGGTTTAATGGCTTCTGCCGCCTCTCCATCGTCCATGAACTCGATGCCGACGATGTGTGCGCCTTCCAAAAGGAAGGCATGCAAGGCAAAAGGCTGCAGCTATGGCTATTGAGCAGCAGCGATTCGCAACAGCAAGCTTCGTTCACAACTGGCGATCCAGTCTTAGCGCGCGGAGCCACCCACGTTGCGGTATCTGCTCAAAATGCGCTGCTCGATCGATTGCATGGTGTCATCGTCCGCGCTGCCCCGTGGAGCAGAAGAAAATGAATCGCGAACTTCGCGCGGACTGACGCCGAAGCGGCGACGAAAGGCGCGGCTGAAGCTGACGTCGCTATTGAACCCGCAATCGTAGGCGAGACTGGTGATCGGGCCAGCCTCGCGCCCTTGGGTTCTTAGCTTCTGCCAGCAGCGGTCGAGCCGGCACGCCCTAATATGGGTGATGACGCCGCCTTCCTGTTCGAACAGGCGGTAAAGGGTGGATTTCGAGATACGGAAGGCCGCGCAGATGACATCCGGTCCAAGGCGCGGATCGGCGAGCCGGTCCTGGATGAATGACTGGATCGAACGCAGCACCGTTCGGCTCATCGCTTGCCGATGCTCCGGTTGCAATGGCATGGTCGCATGAAGGCTTCCGCTGGCGATTACAAACGCAGCGTCCACCGAGGCGGCGATCTCGTCTGGCGCAAGATCGGCGAGCGAGGACCACAGACCCTCGATGTGCCGGGTGAGCAACGCGGTGCCGGCGCGCCCTTCCTTCAGAACGGCTCCGTTGACGTCGCTGTCGCGCAGAAAGGCGGGCGCCATGGCGCGTGGAATGTGAAGCCGGAGACACTCGAAGGACGAGTAGGCGATCGTACTGGAGCGCGCGTGATGGGTGAAGAAGACGTCGCCGGGCAAGAGGGTCGCGGATCTTCCGTCTGCTCCGTGCGGAGGATGCGCCGAAGCAGCCGGGGCCGGCGCCGGAAAAGCTCGAGCTGCGATATCAGGGCTGGTCGGGCCGCGTGCTCTACCCCGAGCTCGCCGAGGAGCTCGGATAGCTCGCGCCGTCAAACTCAACTGGATCGGCAATACAATTAGTGGCCCTCAGGACATCCAGGCGGCAGTGACGGTGACATCGACTTCGGCGGCGCTTTCAACGGCTCTATCCTGAAGCTCGCCGCTGCGGGCGCGCCTATCAAGGCGGTCATCGCCTATCTCGGCACCGACGCGCAGACGTCAAGCGGTATCGTCACGCTTGCCTCCAGCCAGACCCAGAGCCTGATCATCACCGAGGCCGCCGACGTGGATCAGTCCAGCCACGGTTACGCAAGGACACCCGGAATCCACTCGGAAGCCCAAATGCAGGGCTGGCGCCCGGTGACCGATGAGGTTCACCGTCATGGCGGCACGATCTTTCTGCAGTTGTGGCACGTCGGCAGGATGGCCCATTCCTCGATTCTGCCGAACGGCCAGGCGCCGGTGGGCGTGACCGAGCAACGGGCAAAGGGCTCGTCGGTGTTTGCCCACGGCCCGGATGGCCGATTGGGTTATATGCCTACGGAGACGCCGAGGCCCCTCAGCACGGATGAAGTGTCGGCCATAGTCGGCACCTTTGCCAAAGCTGCCGCCAATGCACGGAAGGTCGGGTTCGATGGTGTCGAACTCCATGCAGCCAACGGCTATCTGTTCGAGCAGTTCATGAACTCGGTGCTCAATACGCGCACCGACAGTTACGGCGGGGGCCGCATGGAAGATCGCACGCGCTTCCTGATGGAAGTCTTGGAGAACACTGTAGTCAAAGGTCAAATGCCCACGCTCCGGCAGACGCTCATTCCGGGCGAACATATACCGTTGCGACGCCGATCGTTTTTGCGTCAGCTAAATTGACCCGCCACTTTTGCCCGCAGTAAAGACAACAACCTCGCGGCGGCAGCCGCGCCGCTGACACCGCCAAAGCAGCCCTCTATTGATCTAGATCAAGTAATCAATCCGGCAGGCTCGAAATCTAGGCAAGCGCGCTCCATCTAGTCGAGTTTCTGCAATGGATACGCTGCTCCGGACCCTGCTGACCATCGCTGTTGCTGTTGCCTCGTTGGGCGCGATCTCGGAGCGCGTGCGTGAGGAGGTGGCCGACAACGAAATCCGCATCGGCAATCTCATGCCGTATAGTGGAAACCTTGAGATCTTCGGGGCAATCGGCAAGGCCGAGGCGACCTATTTTGAGATGCTCAATGAGCGCGGTGGCATCAATGGCCGCAAAGTGCGCTTCATCTCCTACGATGACAAATCTGATGCGGCATCCTCCCTGAGCTTGACGCGTGCGCTTGTCGAGCAGGACAATGTTCTCCTGATGTTTGGTTCCTTCGGTACACCAGGCAATTTCGCCGTTCGCCAATACTTGAATGAAAAACAGATCCCTCAGCTGTTTGTTGCTTCCGGCGACGATCATCTCAGCGATCCAAGCTCGTTCCCATGGACAATGGGCTGGCAGCCTTCGTTCCGAGAAGAGGGACGCATCTACGCGAATTACATCCAGGCAGTGTACCCGGGAAAGAGGATCGTGGTTCTCTGGCAGAATGACTACTTCGGTCGTGAGATCATCAAGGGTCTGGAGGATGGGCTAGGAGAGATCGCCCGAATGATCAGGGTTGGTATCGCCTACGATCTTAGGGACGAACATCTAGACACACACGTATCGATCCTGAAGCGATCAGGTGCAGAAATCGTTGTCTTTGCGGGCGTAGCCTCAAACGCCGCGAAAGTGATCCGCCTGGCAGCGGACATTAATTGGCGTCCCACCTTCATCCTGAACCAGATGGCCTCGTCGATCGCAATGGCTCTAAAACCTGCCGGCTTGGACAATGCGGTAGGTGTAATCACCGCCGCATACCTCAAGGACGCCGACGATCCGGCTTGGAAGGTCGGACAGTCCGGCTCTGATTGGCAATCATTTCTGGAGAAATATCAACGAATCGGTGGCAGGGACGAAAGCGCCGCCATGTTCGGATACGCCGCCGCCGAGACGCTGGCGCAGGTGCTCAGGCAGTCTGGCAATGACTTGTCGCGTGAGAATGTCATGAAGCAGGCTGCAGCGCTAAAGGACTATCAGAGCTCAGCCCTTTTGCCCGGCATCAAGATCACCACCGGTCCATTGAATTTCCGGCCAATCAAGCACATGCGATTGGTTCAATTCGACGGCCGCACTTGGCAGCCGATTGGCGACGTTCTAGAGACGGCGTTTGCCAACCTCGATAACTAGGCATTCCCGTCCAACAGCTTTAGAGGACCGGAAATCATGGCCGAAACAAAAAACTCTCCGTAGAAGGCGCTCAGCAAGATGTGCGCCGACGATGCGACCGTATCGTGGTCTAATCGTCATGATGAGGAGATGCAACGCGCTTGATGAGGAGATCAAGCGGATGCGGGCGCAGCGGCTTCGCCTCTCGGCTGCAGTGACAGAGTTACGATCGATTAATCAACTCGCTTGCGCCGCGCCAGGCTGCCCACCACAGGTGACCGCCATTCTGGTTCTTCCTCCCTATGCGCCCCCAAACAAGCTCTGCATCCACAAGACGCTTGCAGAGATCAGCGAAATTGACTCCACGCGGCGGTTGCGCGCGGGCAGTACCATTCCGTTGCTTCAACACGCGACGTCGCAAGGCGTAACCTGGGCGTCGATGAGTCCGACACGGAAGCAAAGGCCCGTCAGCGAGCACCCAGTTTGGCTTTATTCCTGTCTCGGACAGAGAACTTGCGGGCGGCCTGCGCGACGCTTTGCGCCACCGCGTCTTGCATGAGGCGATCGATCATCGCGATCGGATCGAAGTGCTCTGAACGGCGCGGGGGAGGGGCTGCGGTCCAGTTTTCCGGTATGACCTGATCGCTTTGGTGCGACTGGCCGCTGCGCAAATTCAGATGTGAGATCCGGCTTTTGACCGCCTTATGGGCGACGAAGTCGACCCGGAAGTCAGGCATTCTCGGAAAGCGCATCTACCCACGGCGGATCGGACACGTGGGCTTTTGAACAGATCGGGCCTGCTCAGGTCCTGACGAGCGGAGCAGAGAAGCGAATCCCGACCGCATGAATGACGAGCAACGGCAGCTCGATGCTGCAATCCTGCGCCTTTTGCCGTAAACGGCGCAGGACGGCGTCGAGGCTTCGGCTTTCCACGTCCATCTCGCCGTAGCCGAGGTGCTTGGCAAGCCCGGCCCGGGCGACCGTCGCGCCCTCGGCCTGTGCGAGATATTCCAGCAGCAGCAACTCGCGTCCCGAGAGCTGCAATGACACGCCTCCGGGGGCGACGAGAAGACGGCGCTGCGTTTCGATCTGCCAAACCGCCGGCTGCCGCGCATCGATGTGCTCGGCTTTTGTAACTGCGGCAGTGTGGACGCGGCGAGCAAGATTTCTGACGGCGAGCAGAAGCTCTTCACCATCGACCGGCTTGGTCAGATAAAGGTCAGCACCCTCTGCGTAGCCTCGGATCCGGTCGTCGCGGCCGGTCCGGGCCGTCAGCATGATGATGCCTGGGCGCCTTTCAGCCGAGAGATCGCGCGCAAGCTCGAAGCCGCTCGCATCGGGGAGGTTGACGTCGAGAATGGCGATGTCGAACACGTCCGTCCGCAACGCCTTGTAAAATGAGATGGCCGAGGACAGGTCGGTCACAGTGATCCCGCTGAGCCGCAGGTATTCTGCCAAGCCCTGCCGCAGATCATGATCATCCTCCACGAGAACGACGTGGATCGGCTGACCATCGGACTTGGGCTGGTGAGCGGTTTGTCGGGGCAGGGAGCTTGTCGTCATAGGCTGCAACGAATCAGGTCAATCGTCTCGAATCATCGCATATACACGGCAGCGCCGAGTGGACAACGCCTGAGGGGATGGTTGCCGATGATCGATCGCCCGAAGGGATGCGCCAGCCTTGGCGACCTCCTTGCTATCCTGGTTTGTCTCTTCGCCCTCTGCGTCTTCGCGCGCGAGGGCGACGCGCGGGAACTGCAGCCGACGGCCATCGTCGGGCCGAGCGGCGAGTTGCCGCTGGACGGATACATGGAATTGTTCGTCGATCCGTCGCGGACCCTGGACCTGGGGGACGTGCTGAGGGCGAGCGCGCAGTTTCACCCCATTTCGGGCCACGGCATCAATCTCGGCTATACGACGGATGCAGCGTGGCTCAGGATTCGCGTGGGAGCGGGGGAGTGGCAACGTGTCCTCCTGTCGCTGACTCCTAATTTCGTCGATCTGGTCGACGTCTATGTCGCAGCCGACCGTCCCGGCCTCGCTGCCGACGATTTCAAGCACTACGCCACCGGCGATCATCGTCCTTTCTCGGCGGACGATACGCTCTCCGGGCTCGACAACGTGGTTCCGCTGCAATTGCAGCCGGATGCCGCGATGCTCGTTTATATCCGGCTGGCCAGCGTCAATTCGTCGCTCAATCTCTCGGCGGTGCTCTACTCTCCCACGGTCCATACGTTCCGTGTGACCGTCCAAGGTCTCGTCGCCGGCGCCTGGTTCGGCGGCATGGCCGTCCTGCTGATCATCCAGCTCGTCTTCTTTCATTTCGACCGCAAGCCGTCCTATCCGCTGCTCGCCTTCAGCATCCTCGGCGCGACGCTGGTCTATGTCGGCAATCTCGGCCTGTCCCGCATGCTGCTGTTTCCGAACGGCGGCTACGGCAACGACTACTTCACTGGAGGTGCGGCCTGGCTCGGGCTGCTGGCCAGCTCGCTCGCCACCGCCAGCATTCTCGAATTGCCCCAACGCCTTCCCTGGATGAACCGGATATTTCTCGCCGGAGCCGGCGTGGGTTTTATCGGGATCGTCTTCGTCGGCTTCAACGCCAACCTCGTCTTCGCGCCGTTTGGCGGCGTCGTCATTTTGATCTTGGTGACGCTCGCCCTGGTGCTCGCGTTGTTCTGTGCCAACGAGAATGGCATCGACACGCGGCTGCGCGCCGCAGCCTACTGGGTTCTCTGGTTCGGCGTGGCGGGAACGGTGGTCCAGCGCGCCGGCTTCGTGGAGCTGCCGGACTGGGTTGCGCATACCTATGCGCTGCCGGTCCTCCTGCAAATGGTGTTGCTGTCGGGAGCGGTGGCGGTGCGCCTGCGCTCCGCGGAAGCCATGAACGCCGCCATGAGCACCGAGATGCTGCTCGCCGCGCAGGCCGCGGAACGCCGCGCCGTCGCCATGGTCGAGGAGAAGACCCGGGAGCTCGCCGCAGCCAAGAAGATCGCCGAGGACGCCCTGCGCGCCGAACTGCAGTCGCAAGAGCAACAGGTGCGGTTCATGGAGGTGATCTCGCATCAGTATCGCACGCCGCTCGCCACGATCCGCTCCAATATCGACGGCATCGGCCTCAGCTTGCCCGTGGAGGACCAAGCCAATCACGACCGCCTCAAGCGTGTGCGCCGCGGCATCGTACGGCTGATCGAAACGCTCGAGGTGAACCTGACGCGCAGCCGCTTGCAGGGGCCGTCCTTCTCACCGCAACTGGTTCGGACGTCCTTGCAGGATGTCGTCTTGGCCAGCGCAGCTCGCGCCAACGACCTGCTTCAAGCCGACATTCTGACGGATGCTGCCCCACGAGCGGCGGATGCATCGATTATGGCCGATCCAGAGATGCTCGGCATCGCCATCATCAATCTCCTCGAGAACGCGGTGAAATTCTCTATCCACATGAAGGGGGATCCTGTGATCCTCTCATGCTCGATCGCGGGAGATAGCGGCGTGATCGCTGTCACCGACAAGGGCATTGGCATCCCGCCCGACGAGATCGTCGGAATCATGCGCCGATCGGTGCGCGGCTCCAATGCTCGACATGTCGAGGGCACGGGCATCGGCCTATCGCTCGTCTCCCGCATCGCGGGCGCCCACGGTGGAACGATTGAGATCGACAGCAAGGTCGGTGTCGGCACCACGATCCGAATCATCGTGCCGCTGCCTTCGACCTGATTCGGCGCCGCGACGCCTCAGAAGCGGTTCGATGCAGCTCTCCTGATCACGCTGAACATGTGCCCTGTCGGTCACCCGTTGCAGAAGTTTCGTGGCGTTGCGACGAGGCAACATGTTTCGTTCCAAGACGTTTCCGCATGTTCCAATGCGTTACAAATCGCTCCAACTCGCTTCTGTTGCACTCACGCCCGCAGCTTTAACCTCCTGCAAGCTCGCAGACAGCTTCTCGCCTGAGAGACGATCGAGCGCCGCGTTGGGGTTTCGTTCAACAACTCGGCTGTCCACCGCGTACGCGCCAGATGCAACGGACTCTCCAAGCAGCGGCGCGAAGGTTTCGTACACCCTATTGGTTTCGCGACCGCGGAGATGATCTTGCAGACGATCGCCTATCGGCACAATTTTTGTCATCGGCCCCTCGTTTCCGGGCATCGCTTGAGTCTCAGCGCCGGCGTCAGCTCGCTGGCGCTCATTCTGGCGCTGCAGCCTGCAGGGGCCCAGACTTATTATCCCGGACAGCGCAACAGCCTGTTCGTCATCCCCGCGCCGGTGAACGGTCGTGCCGCCTATACGGAAGGCTTCATTTGGGAGACATTGTACCAGGCGACCTCCGGTCAGGCGGGCCCGTCTCTCAACATCATCAATAATTCCTGGATTCTCAACAAAGATCCAACCCAGGTTATCTGGCGGCAGGCGATCGCACCCTCGGTGGTGATCGGCTCCGAGGGCGGCAAAGGCGGTGACGGCCTGAAGCGGGATGCGGAGGCCGCGGCCGGCGGAGCCGGTGGCAACGTTACGGTCGTCCACAATGCGAGCATGGCGCTCAGTACGGCGGAGGCGACCATGCTGACGTCCCTGGTGTCGATCTACTCCCGGGGCGGCAAGGGAGGCGCCGGCGTTGTCGGCGATCTCGACGGTCGGTCCGAGCTTTATGCCTCGGCCGGTGGGGGCGGGGCGGGTGGCGACGTCACGGCGACCGTCCAGAAGGGTATCGACACCCAGGGGGACTATGTCGGAGCGCTTCATGTGATGTCCCGCGGGGGCAATGGCGGTGATCACGGCCGGATCGACGAGGACGAGCCGCAGACGCCCCGTGCTGGCACTGGCGGATACAGCGGTCTCGTTTCGGTGACGCTCGGCAAAGACGCCAAACTCACTACGACCGGCAAGGCCGCAGCGGCGATCGTGGTGGAGTCGATCGGGGGCGACGGCTCCAATTCGGCCAATGCGCAGGACACCCGCGGCGGGGTCGCGGGCAACGCCTATGCAGGCTCTGACAGGAGATCGATTCTTTATAGCAATGCTGGCGCGGTCTCGACGGCGGGGGAATTTGCGCCCGGCGTGCTGTTGCAGAGCGTCGGCGGCGCCGGCGGGAAGGGCGGCTCCGCGGCGGTGTCCGGACGCGGAACGCCGGGCGGCGCCGGTGGACATGGCGGCAACATCATAGGGCTCCAGACCGGCAGGATCGACACCAAAGGGGCCTACAGCTACGGCATGGTGGCCCAGTCGGTCGGCGGTGCCGGTGGTGCAGGAGGTAACGGTCTGGCATCTGGCGGGGCAGGCGGGGCGGCCGGGAGCGGCGGTAGCATCGACCTCACCGTCGCCGACCAGATCCGCACTGCGGGCAAAGGCGCTACCGCGGTCGTGGCGCAATCGGTCGGTGGCGGCAAAGCCGTTCAGGCCTTCCAGTCCGATCTTCTGGCACCGCCGGTCGGTGGAGGCGGTGCGGGCGGGTCGGGTCTATTCCTCTGGCTCAGCAGCGGTGGCGTCGGCGGAACGGGCGGCGATGGCGGCGCAGTGACGGTCAACAACAACGGCGATCTGTGGACAGATGGCGTCGGCGCAGCCGGCATCCTGGCGCAGAGCATCGGCGGAGGCGGTGGAGGTGGTGGCGAGGCCACGGCCTTCGGCCTTGGCTTCGGCGTCTCACGGGGCGGCAGCGGTGGCGGCGGCGGTAATGGCGGCACCGTCACGGTCAACAGCCGTCGGGGCAGCATCGGCTATTTCCTGGGCGGCATTCATACCCGTGGTGCCGATGCTGCCGGCATCATCGCGGAATCCATCGGCGGCGGGGGCGGCTCGGGCGGCGAAGCCGTCACCGTCGTGGGCGGCACCTTGGTCACGTCCGCGACGGCTCTCGGTGGTTCGGGCGGCGATGGCGGCTCCGGCGGCACGGTTCTCATCGACAACGGCTGGGCCGTTTCCACCTCGGGGGTACGCTCCCATGGCATTCAGTCGATGAGCATTGGTGGCGGCGGAGGCGATGGCGGCGCCTCGTATGCGGCAGCCTATTCCAAGGCAGTCGAGAAGCGGCTGCCCAATATCGCGGTCGCGGTCGCGGTCGGCGGCTCAGGCGGCAAGGGTGGCCAGGGCGGCGCCGTCACCGTGACCAATTCCGGGGCCGTGTCGACCAGTGGCAATGATGCGTTCGGCATCATGGGCATGAGCATTGGTGGCGGCGGCGGCGACGGCGGCATTTCCGACGTCAGCGCCACGGCGAGCGGGTCCTCGGTTGTCGGCGTGGCCGTGGGCGTCGGCGTCGGTGGAACCGGGGGCGGCGGCGGTACTGGAGGAGCCGTAACCATCGTCAGTGGCAACAGAGTCACCACGTCCGGAGATCAGTCCATCGGCATTGTCGGCTACAGCATTGGCGGTGGCGGCGGTGCCGGCGGCAGCGCCGACGTGACCGGCACCACGTCCGGTAAGGGTTTCTCGGTCGCGGTGAACGTTGCCGTCGGTGGGAAGGGCGGCAGCGGCAATACCGGCGGCACCGTCAAGATCACCAATAATGGAACGATCGAGACCCAGGGCTATGCGGCGTCCGCGATCCATGCGCTCAGCGCCGGCGGGGGCGGAGGCTATGGCGGCGCCGGGATGGCCAGGTCCGCAGGGTCGGATTCGTCGCAGCCCAAACCCAGCGACTCAGCGCGCATCACCGCGGCGGTCAATGTGGGCGTCGGTGGCGCCGGTGGCAGCGGGTCGAATGGAGGACTCGTCGAGGTCACGAACAACACGGCGATCACGACCCGCGGGGTTGATGCCAGGGGCATCCTGGCCCAGAGCATCGGCGGCGGCGGCGGCGTAGGCGGCGCGGGCACGGCGCACAGTGCCAACAACGTGCAGGTCAACGTAGCGGTCGGTGCGACTGGCGGCGGCGCGAGCGACGGCGGCGACGTGGTCGTGAACAACGGCGGGACCGCGGCCGCTATCATCACCACCTACGGCAACGGCGCCTACGGCATCCAGGCGCAGTCGGTCGGCGGCGGTGGCGGCAGCGGCGGCTCGGCCTCTGCCGATGCGGGAGATTCCACGTTGGCTCTGCTTGGCAAGACGCTTGCCGCAAACGGCTTCAAGGCGCTCGCCCAGAAGGTACTGCCCAAATTCTCCGCCAAGCACGGTATCAAGCCGTCCTTCCCGATCTCCGTCGCCGGCAACGATACCGTGGGAGGTACGGGAGGTTCGGGCGGCAACGGCAAGTCCGTCACAGTCACCAACTGGGGTGAGATTTCCACCAATGGCCAGGTGGCCACGGCGGTGTTCGCGCAGTCGATCGGCGGTGGCGGCGGCAATGGCGGCGCCTCCACGGTTGGTGGCGGTGCGCTCCTCGCGAACATGAAGATCGCCAGCGGCGGCAGCGGCGGCGTGGCCGGCGATGGCGGCGCCGTCACGGTGACCAATGGATTCACCGGCAAGATCAGCACAGGGGGGGCCTCCTCGTACGGCATCTTTGCCCAATCCATCGGCGGTGGTGGCGGGCAGGCGACCGTCGGCGCGGATCGTTCGGGTTTCTCACTCGACCGGCCCGCGCTGTTGGCCGGCGGTAACGGGTCGCGTGGAAATGGCGGCGCGGTCAAGGTCACCAATGCAGGGAGCATCGTCACCGGCGGCGCGCAATCCCACGGCATTGTCGCCCAGTCCATCGGCGGCGGTGGCGGCCTCGTGGCGCTCAACTCCATGGATGCCTTCGAGGTTCTGAGCCTCAAGACTGCGCTGACCCAGGCCGAGAAAGATACACTGAAGCGTTATGGCCTGGACGTCGACCAAGCCATCAGGGAAGCCGAATCCGCGAAAGCTGCAGCCAAGCCGGGGACCGACACCCTCACCCTTCAACTTGGCGGCACGGGCGGTGCGAACGGCAACGCCGCCGCGGTGACAATCGAACATGCGGGATCCATCACGACGACTGGCGGCAATGCCTTCGGCATCCTCGCGCAGTCCATCGGCGGCGGCGGCGGTTTCATGTCAGACGGATCGGGGCCCGGCATCAACACGCTGGAAGTGTCCGGTCGCCTGGGCGGGTCCGCCAACAGCTTCGGGGATGGCGCCGAGGTTTCTGTCAGACTCGGCGCGGGAAGCAGCATCCAGACGACGGGTGTGGGCTCTGTCGGCATCCTCGCTCAGAGCATTGGCGGTGGCGGCGGCTATACCGGTGCACTCAATTCGGAGGATGCGACCTATGCGAATCTCCTGGCGCAGAGGGATCCGTCATCCGGGCGCGGCGGCGGTACCCTGGTTTCGATGGCGAACACTGCTGCCAGGATGTCGATCCAAACACATGGCAAGAACGCGCATGGCGTCTTCGCGCAGAGCGTCGGCGGCGGTGGCGGCGCGGTCGGCACGGCCGAGGGGATCGTGTTGCCGACGCAGATCGGCGACACGACCAACCGCAACAAGGCAACCCGCGGCGGCGGCCTGATCGAGATCGACCTCAAGGGCTCGATCAGGACGACCGGGGAAAATTCGGTCGCCATCTATGCCCAGAGCGGCGCGCAGGGCGGCGCGGGGCGGGTTGTGGCAGGCACGGGTTCGGACATCAGAGTCAACTTCCAGGGCGTGCTCGCGGGTGGCTCCGGGACCGGTGCTGCGGTCCAGATCGATGGCGGCGGTGCCAATGCGATCGAGTTCCAGGCCGGGTCCGACGTCAGCGCCGGCTCGGGCGTGGCAGTGTTGGCCAGCCACGGCCAGGACCGGCTGGACAACTGGGGGTTGTTATCCGGCGACGTGAATCTTGCCGTCGGCAACACCGGAGAGGTCAACACATTTAACAACCGCCTTGGCGGCACCTATACCAGCTCCGCCCGTGGGATCGTAAATGTTGGAGCCGCAGGGACGTTCCGGAACGAGGGGACCTTCAATATCGGCGGCATCAACGCCATCGCCACTGCAAATGTCATTGGCACTTATGTACAGACCGAGGCCGGCTCGTTGCTGATGGATGTCAGCCGCACCCCTGCGGGGGCCAAAAACGATCTCGTACAGCTGACGGGCTCGCTCGGCGGCACCATCAAGGTGAACGTCGTGGACGGCCTCATGCCGGGCCGTTTCGCCGTGGCCGAGGTGAGCGGGACCACCAACAACCTCAAAGCGGCCGGGGCGCATGGCAACTTCAGCCCCTTTAACTGGTCTGTCCAACGCGAGGGAAGCCGGATCTTCATCGACCCCGCCGCGAATATCCGGGCCCCCCAAGGGGTGGATATGACCGCCAGCGAGGATGCCGCCATGGCCTATCTCCAGCGGGCCTGGGAGTCCGGCAAGATCTCGCAGTCCAATGCATCGCTGTTTGGAAAGCTGGCCAATGTCAGCTCAGTGGACGACTATACCCGCTCGATCGACAGCATTACACCTGAGGAGTCGCTTGGCGCGCTGTCCAACCAGACCCTGGGCGCCCTTACATCCATCAAGATGTCGCTCAGTTGTCCGATCTTCACCGGCGCGGGCACGATGATGCAGGAGACCGATTGCAGCTGGGCCCGTGTCACCGGCGCCTGGACCAGGCAGACCGAAAGTGCTGATGCGAGCGGCTATCACCAGAATGCCGAGACCTACCGCGTCGGTGCGCAGCGCGAGATCGCCGACGGCTGGTTTCTTGGCGCGACCGCCGGCCTGACGCAATCCGCTCTGTCTGACAGCGACAGGCTGTCGAGGACGAACGGCGTCGCTGGCGACGTTGCGGTCTCGCTGAAACATCAGATCGGCCCATGGCTGCTCGCGATGTCCGGCCACATGGGTTACGGTACGTTCGAGACGCAACGGCTTCTCGACGTCGGACCGAGCGTCTGGCTCGCGAACGGCACCTCGCACATTTGGACGGCCGCCGCCCGCGTCCGCGCCAGCTACGAGCTGGCTTATTCCAACTGGTACATCAAGCCCTATACCGACCTCGACCTGCTCTACACTGCCATGCCGGGCTATACTGAGCACGGCATGGGGGGCATGGACCTTCATTTCTCGTCCGCACGCCAATGGAATGTGGCAGTGAGCCCATCGCTCGAAATCGGCGGCCGGCTGGACGTCGATCCGCAGGCTTGGCTGCGGCCCTATGCGTCGGTGGGTATGACTTTCTTCGCCAGGGACAGCATGGATATCGGCGTCACCTTCGGCAATGCGGCTGACGCGGGCTTCATTACCCAGGCGAAGCTTCCCGCAACGCTGGTCAATGTTACCGCGGGGCTGCAGATCTTCTCGACGAAGGGCTACGAGCTGCGCACGGAATACTCGGCCGGTTTCAGCAGGAACTATATTAGCCAGGAGGCCAGCCTTCGCCTCGCTGTACCGTTCTAGATTACGGCACGGCGGGATTTGGACTCGATGCTGCCAACGTGAAGGGCCAAGCCTGATATCGGCAGGCCGCTGTGGCGTCGATCCGCGACTGCTTAATCAGCGGGTCCCAGGTTCGAGCCCTGGTGCGCCCACCATCGCGAGAAGGCGTCTTAATAATTTGTGGGAGCGGTCGCCGAGAACAAAGCGGATCTCGCGCGACGTTTTTGTGGTCGGACGCGCCACGGCCAAATTGCCGTGCGGCTTCTCGTTTTGTTTCTGTATCTTCACCCCATTCGATACAGCGCGCAGAACCGCTGGTACACAGGCCGATCACGTGCTCGTCGTAGGACAGGATATTAGAGCGAGAAAAACGGACAATCTGTTCTGTGCGTTGCCGCAGGGTTAGATTACACTGCGCGACGCACCGATCCTGCTTGCGATAAGGCTGATGCCCATCAGCGCGAGCGCGAGACCCCACACGTTCAATCCAAGCCTCCCGTATCCACCAACTCCCTGCGCCGCAAGCAGCGCAAGGCCGGTGCCGGTCATGAGGGCGCCGAGCACGTAGCGCCACGCGGGCGCCGGTGCGCCCGCGGTCGCGCGCGGCCGCTCAAAGCGTCCAAATGCTATAACAAGAGGAATAAGCGCCATCGCATTCGCTGCGAGCCACGGGAACCGCGACCACCACCACTCGGAGCTTCCCGGCTCAAGCCGTAGACCGAAGCCGCCGGCGAGATAGGCTGCGAGGATCACAAGGGTGGTGGCCGTCAGGTGCCAAATAAACAGCGTCATGATGTTGCCATTCATCGCCACGGTTGCCGTCCACGCTATGCGGCCAGCCAGCCAGCGGCGCGCGGGTACCTGCGCGGCAAGCAGCAACCCGCCCTGCATGATTGCGAGCGCTATCAGCGTGACCTTCGGCGGTGTCGTGGTGCTGACCGGATCGCCGGGGACGCCAATCATCGAGACAGGATAAGGCCCGATGTGTACCAGCAAAAGTAGCACGGCAAAGCCCAAAGCGGCGCCGACTAGCAGTGTCCTGAGCTCGGAAAATCGCTCGTCGAGCCACGCATAACCGAGCATGGAGATTGCACCCCAGACGAACAGATAGTTCGCGAAGCCAAGCCAGCGCAAACCGACGGCAAAGTACATGACATCGACAGCAACTGCAGCGGCTGTCAAAGCCCAGAACGATCCCATACCAAATCGGGCCCATGCAGCCTCCGTGGCCGGCACGAGCAGAACAATTCCGATGTACACCGCGAGGAACCAGATTGGTATGAACGCAGCCTGCGAGCCATAGCTGATCAGCTCCGGCCGCACGCCGCGGGCGTACTCAATTGCAACGATCGCCGCCCAAACCGTGAGCAGTGGGAGGATTGGCCACACGAGACGCCGCAACCGGCCTTCAAGCCAGGCTGCATATGATTTGTCGTCCCGTCGCGCGGCACGCCAACTGACGCCGTTCGCGTATCCGCCGACCATGAAGAAGATCGGCATGACCTGCACGACCCATGTGAGCCAAGCGGTCCACGGAACGACCGTCAGGATATGGGATGTCTTCAACGTGTCGGTTGCGTCGAAATAAGGCGCGGCGGCCAGCCAGTGCCCGACAATCACCACCAGCATCGACATAGCTCGCAGGAAGTCGACGTAGCGGTTTCGGGACGCGGGCGTCCGGTCAGCAAGCTCGGCAGCACGGGACCAAGCCGACATGATCATTCTCCAACCTGCCGTCCAGCCTGTGTGACCAAGTCAACATGAGCAAGTCAACGGATTGGCGCTCGTGAGCATCCTCCGCGACCTTAGCTCGATCGAAGCGGGTTGCAAACGCGGACGGTCCGGAGCTCTCTCGACGTTTGCTGCTTGGATGCATAGTCCATCGCGGCTGCGGGACCGTAAGCCTGAAATCGCCGAATAAGCACTACGGTCAAATTGGTGGCATGGACCACTGATTGTGGGCCAATGCCGCCAATTTGAAGTTCCCTGCAGCATTTGCCGCAAGCTCGTTCAGGAACTTCAAATCAGAAAACGGCATTAGAATCATGAATTTGTTGACGCACGTTACTTCCGAGGTTCGTCTCAAAATTGTTGTCGTGTTTTACGAACTTCGGAAGTGAGGCACTGGCCGCACTTGCCGGTAGCCAATGGAAAGCCGACACTTCCAGAGGCCTGACCGGCCGAGGCGCAGTATCTACCGGCCGTCGGGAGGAGTGCCATGGAGCGCATCTGGCTCAAGCACTACCCGCCGGGGGTTTCGGCGGAGATCGATCCGTCGCGATACGCATCGCTCGCTGCGATGCTCGAAGAAAGTTTTGCCAAATATCGCGAGCGCACCGCCTTCATCTGCATGGATAGGGGGCTGACCTACGGTGAAACCGACGAGATGTCACGCGCTTTCGGGGCTTGGCTGCAGGGCAGAGGCCTGGCGAAGGGTGCACGCGTCGCCATCATGATGCCGAACGTGCTGCAGTATCCGGTGGCGATCTGCGCCGTCCTTCGTGCCGGCTTCACCGTGGTGAACATCAACCCCTTGTACACGGCGCATGAGCTCGAGACTCAGCTCAAGGATGCCGGCGCCGAAGCCATCATCGTGCTTGAGAACTTCGCGCATACCCTGCAGCAGGCAATCGACAAGACCAGCATTAAACACGTTGTCGTTGCCTCCATGGGCGACCTCCTGGGCTTGATGAAAGGCACGATCGTCAATCTGGTGGTACGGTGGGTGAAGAAGATGGTGCCGGCCTACTCGCTGCCGGGCGCAACGCCGTTCAATGCGGCCCTCGCGGCCGGCAAGAACATGACGTTGACCAAGCCGCAGCTCGGATCCGACGATCTCGCATTCCTGCAATACACCGGCGGGACCACGGGCATCGCCAAAGGCGCGATGCTGTTGCATCGCAACGTAGTCGCCAACATGCTGCAGATCGACGAATGGCTGAAGCCGGTATTGGAGAACGAGCCGAAGGTCGATCGTCTGACCGTCATGGCGGCGCTGCCGCTCTATCATATCTTCGCGTTGACGGCATGTTTCCTGCTCAGCGTCCGTACCGGCGGCCAAAACATTCTCATCCCAAACCCGCGCGATATTCCCAGCCTCATTGAGGAGCTTGCCAAGTACAAGGTCAACCATTTTCCGGCGGTGAACACGCTTTACAACGCGCTGCTCAATCATCCGGATTTCGGCAAGATCGACTGGAGCATGCTCAAGTGCGCTGTCGGCGGCGGCATGGCGGTGCAGAAATCGGTGGCGGACCGTTGGTTCAGGACCACGGGCTCGCCGCTGTGGGAAGGTTATGGCCTGTCGGAGACGTCGCCGGTCTTGACCTGCAATCCGCCGACCGCACCCGAATGGGACGGCACCATCGGGCTGCCGATGCCGTCAACGGACATCTCGATTCGCGACGACGACAACAACGAGGTGCCGCTTGGGGAGCCGGGCGAGATCTGCGCGCGCGGCCCGCAGGTGATGCCGGGCTACTGGAACCGTCCGGATGAGACGGCCAACGTCTTTACTCCCGACGGCTTCTTCCTCACTGGCGATATCGGCATCATGGACGAGACCGGCCGGACTCGGATCGTCGATCGCAAGAAGGACATGATCACGGTGTCCGGGTTCAAGGTCTATCCGAGCGAGGTCGAGGCGGTGGTGTCGAGCCACCCGGGAGTGCTCGAATGCGGAGTGATCGGCATCTCCGATCCGCGCTCCGGCGATGCGGTGAAGCTGTTCGTCGTCAAGAAGGATCCAAACCTCACCGAAGCGGCCCTGATCGCCTACTGCCGAACGCGGCTCACACCCTACAAGGTGCCGCGGCTGGTGGAGTTCAGGACCGAGCTGCCGAAGACCAATGTCGGCAAGATCTTGCGCCGGCAGTTGCGCGACGAGTCGGCAGGCTTCACTACCGTCGGCTTCCCTGGCTAACCTCCCGTTTGGCAGCGCGAGCTTCGATCCTGCGCCCGCGGGGGATTGCAGGTGCGTAGCGCGACGCGCAGCATCGGGCATTCCGCCGACAACAAATGGTTCACCCGGCTTGTGTTTGCTGCCGCCATCGTCGAGGCGGTGGAGAAACTCGACCTCACTTACCCGATGATCGATCCTGAGAAGAGAATGGAGTTGCAAACGATACGCGCGGCCCTGAGCCGCGAGAAATGGGGACAGTCCCATATCGAGCAATCTCGTCGGGCACCTTCGCTCCGCGATCCGCCCTCAGTCTCGGTTCAGATCAGCTTCCCCATCGCTACGGCGGTATCCGCCATGCGGCACGAGAATCCCCACTCGTTATCGTACCATGACATCACGCGTACCAGCGTGCCATCCATGACCTTCGTCTGATCCATGTGGAAGACGGAGCTGTGCGGATCGTGGTTGAAGTCGATGGAAACATTTGGATCGTTGGTATAGCCGAGAATCCCGTTAAGCTGCTGGTCGGCGGCGCGCTTGATCGCGGCGTTCACCTCGTCCTTCGATGTCGCCTTCTTGGCGACGAATTTGAAATCGACCACCGAGACATTCGGCACCGGGACACGAATGGCGACACCGTCGAGCTTGCCGTTCAGTTCCGGTAGCACGAGGCCGACCGCCTTTGCCGCGCCTGTTGACGTCGGGATCATCGACATCGCCGCCGCTCGCGCGCGGTACAAGTCTCTGTGCAATGTATCCAGCGTCGGCTGGTCGCCAGTATAGGCATGGATCGTTGTCATGAAGCCCCTTTCGATCCCGATCGCATCGTTGAGCACCTTGGCAACCGGCGCCAGACAGTTGGTCGTGCATGAGGCGGCGGAGACGATCTTGTGCTCCTTCGACAGCCCGTCGTGATTGACGCCGTAAACCACCGTGAGATCGGCGCCGTCGGCCGGCGCCGAGACAAGAACGGCCTTTGCACCTGCTTTGAGATGAGCGGAAGCTTTGCTTTTTGAGTTGAAGACGCCCGTGCATTCGAGCGCAATGTCAACGCCCAGGTCCTTCCATGGCAGGTCCGAGGGATCCTTGATCGCGGTGACTTTGACTTTGCCGTTGCCGACGCTGATGGCGTCGCCTTCGACCTTGACTTGCCCTGGGAAGCGGCCGTGCACGGAATCATATCGTAGAAGGTGCGCGTTGGTCTCCACGGGCCCGAGATCATTGACAGCGACCACCTCGATATCCTTGCGGCCCTCCTCGATGATGGCGCGGAGAATGTTACGGCCGATGCGGCCGAATCCGTTGATGGCGACGCGAACGGTCATTTTCGGCTCCCTTCTTGGCACTACGCTCCGACACTGTTTCCTGTCGGGATAGGGACGATACTAGTTTCGATGATTTCAGACGGTGGGCATTGTCGTGCGGACGGCCCTATGCGACTGCCTGCCTCCTTTTGATCCGGACACTTGGCCCCGGGGCATGATGGAACTCGCTTTAGGCGTGTCTGCTGGCCGTATGAGTTCTGACGCTTCAAGGTCGATTATCAGCGTGGCGCCCGTCTGCGGCTCTACTGTGGGCTATCCGAGATGGCCTGTATAATGGCATTTAATCGGGCTCGCGATTGATGGTTCCTTGCAGCGAACCAAATCAAATGCACGGAAAGCGGAATGGCAGCCTTCGTCTCGATCGCCCCACTCGCTCTGATCGTTCTTCTCATGGCCGTATTGCGGTGGTCGGCGGCCAGCGCGGGACTGGTCGGACTCGTGGCGGCCGCGGCTGGCGCAATCGGATTCTTTGGCTTCGGAACGCGCATCTACGCTGAGCAGGGCATCGCCAGAGTGCTCATCGGAACCGGTGCGGAGGCAGCTTTCTCGGCCGCTGACATCGTGTGGATCATCCTGCCGGCTCTGTCCCTCTATGAGCTGCAGCAGCGCTCAGGCGCGATCGATGCCATCCGCAGGGGATTGATGAGTTTGTCCTCGGACGAGACCCTGCTTGCCCTCGTCATCGCCTGGTTCTTTGCGTCGTTCATGGAAGGAGCGGCGGGGTTCGGCACACCTATCGCCCTGGCTGCGCCTCTTCTGGTCAGTCTCGGCTACACACCCGTCGTGGCGGTCGCTTTGCCGCTCATTGGTCATGTCACAGGCACTTCGTTTGGCGCGCTCGGCACTCCGATCTTGGCGCAGGCCGACGTGTCAGGCATCAGCGGCAGCAGCATCGCCCCGCCGACGGCCTTGCTGCATGCGAGCCTGGCGCCATTGCTGGTGCTTTCGATCGTGTTCATCGCGAGCAAAGCGCGATTCCAGGTGAAATACGCGGCATGGGCCATCGTCGCCGCCATTTGTTTCCTGCTGCCGTACCTGGTCTTGGCCATGTGGGTAGGACCAGAGCTGCCGACGATCGGCGGAGCGCTGGCCGGCGGATTGGCATTTGCTTTTGTCCTCAGACGGATGCATCCGCAGCAAGCTGAAACTCTGGATGCGAGATCGCTTGCCATTGCTGCTCTACCATATGCCGTGCTGGTCGGCTTGATCCTCGTGACGCGTCTCGTTCCGCAGATCCGCGATCCGCTCCGGCAGATTGTGCTCGAATGGGGGTTGCCCGGACCGTTCAGCGGACGCGTCGAGCTCCTCTATCATCCCGGGACCATGCTGCTCGCAGGATTTCTGTTCGGCGGCCTCTTGCAGGGATGCAAGATTGCCGATCTGGCCGGTGCCGTCACTGCTGCTATCCGTCGACTGGTTCCCGTCGCCGCTGCCTTGTTCTCGATGCTCGCGATAGCGCGGCTGATGGTCCATGCGGGCATGATAGAGGCACTGGCGGAAACGGCTACACGGACCGGTCAGGCGTGGCCGCTGCTTGCGCCTTCAGTTGGGGCAATCGGCTCCTTCATCACGGGATCGACAACCGTCTCCAACATCCTCCTGACGGATCTTCAGCAGGCAACCGCTGCCGGGCTCGGCTTGCCGATGTTGGCACTGATCGCCGCCCAGGGATTCGGAGCTGCCGTCGGCAATTGTG
The DNA here is from genome assembly GCF_059512365.1 of Bradyrhizobium sp. Ses1. Lineage (NCBI taxonomy): Bacteria > Pseudomonadati > Pseudomonadota > Alphaproteobacteria > Hyphomicrobiales > Nitrobacteraceae > Bradyrhizobium > Bradyrhizobium sp. Ses1. The sequence continues at coordinate 40,951 of NZ_JCAMOQ010000029.1, read as the reverse complement.
CGGCGCTGCACAACATCATCACGGGCGCTGCCACGGTCGGCCTGCAAGGACGTGAAGGCGATATTTTGAGGAAAACGGGACCAGTTTGTCTTGGATACCTTGCGCTGGGAGGCGTTCTTGCGCTGACGTTCGCGCGATGGTTCCCGTTTTAGAAGTGGCCGCTTTGTTCCATCGGATGGCAGCGGCTGGACTGATTCCTGCCGTCATGTAAGGTTGCATCTGGATTGGACCGCATAAGCTCATCGGAGCTATGAACCCGTGCTCAGACCCGGGAGGCCATCATGAACATTGTCGTGTTCGAAACCGAGGAATGGGAGCGACAAGCCTTCCTGCGCCTTGAGCCAAGCCATCGCGTGCGCTGCGTTGCTGAGCCGCTGGACCAACGGAACGCGGCTGACTTCTCCGAGGCCGAAGTTGCCAGCCCATTCATCAACTCGCGGTTTGACGCAGCAGCCCTCGCACAGTTCCCGAGGCTAAAGCTGATAGCGACGCGATCGACGGGATACGATCACATCGATCTCAGCTACTGCGCCGCACACGGCATCATCGTGTCGAACGTGCCTGACTATGGCGATTCCACCGTGGCCGAGCACGTCTTCGCTCTGCTGTTGGCAGTTGCGCGCAATCTCGTGGAGTCGGTGGAGCGGACGCGGCGCGGGCGGTTCACGCAGACCGGGCTACGCGGCTTTGAGCTCCGCGACGGGACAATCGGCGTCATCGGCACCGGCCGGATCGGGATTCGCGTGATCGAAATCGCACGCGGCTTCGGCATGAATGTTCTTGCTTACGACCTCCGACCGGACGAAGCGGCCGCCATCCGGCTCAAGTTTTCCTACGCGAGCCTCGACAAACTGTTGTCGGATTCGGACGTCGTGACGCTGCACGTGCCCGCAACGTCCGGCACGGCCAGCATGCTCTCGGATCGCGAGCTCGCCCGCATGAAGCCGGATGCAATCCTGATCAATACGGCACGCGGACATATCGTTGACGTTGAAGCGCTGGTGCGGGCGCTGGCTAACGGCAGGCTCCGCGGCGCCGGCCTCGACGTTCTGCCGCAGGAGCCCCTGATCCGCGAGGAGGCGGCGATCTTCCACCAGGACGCAGTTCGGGACGCCGATGATTTCAAGGCACTGGTTGCGAACCATGTGTTGCTGCGCTTTCCCAATGTGGTGGTGACGCCGCACAATGCGTACAACACCGAGTCGGCGCTGCAGCGCATCACCGCGACGACGCTTGCCAATATCGAGGCGTTTGCGCGCGGGACGCCGCAGAACGTCGTGTCCGCGCATTGAAAGTTCGCGGCGCCGCGAGTGCTCGCGTGATCAGGACGCACGGTGAAGCGGCACGCTGGTTCGCTCGCCCGGGTACAGAACGAAATGCCGTTCGTCGACCGCGATGGAGATTGCGTCCGCTCCACTTGGATCGCTCGCCAGCGTCAGCGCATCCTGGGTTATATCCACGCTGAGCGAGTGCTGGCGGTAGCGGAGCCGAAATGCAAGCCGGCGCAGTTCATCCGGTAATGCCGGGTGAAAATGCAGTTCTTCGCCGCGCAGCTCCAGCCCGGTGAAGCAGCGTTGCAACAGGTCGATCGTGCCGGACATGGCGCCGAGATGAATGCCTTCGCGCGTGGTCCCGCCTTGAACGTCGCTGATGTCACTTTGCAGAGCCTCCGTGAAAAGTGACCAGGAGCGTTGCCGGCAGGAGCGCGCCAAGACCCAGGCATGCACGAGGGCGCTCAGGGTGGAGCCGTGCGAGCTGCGCCGCAGATAGTAGTCGATGGTTCTGGGGATCGTGGCAGGATTGAAAGTGTAACCAAGGCGGTTGAAGAGCTCCGCCAGTTCTTCTGCGGAAAACAGATAGAACAACATCAGCGCATCGGCCTGCTTGGAGAGCTTGTAGCGATTGGGCGAGTCGCTCTCCGCCTCGAGGATCAGGTCGAGCCGCATGATATTCGGGTATTTGCGGCGATAGGCGTCCCAGTCGAATTCCTGTAGCAGCTCATAGCCTTCAAACTGGCTGAGAATGCCGTCGTCGTGGAATGGCAGGTACAACTTGCAACTGACATGCTCCCAATGTGCGAGTTCCTCCTGCTCGATCCGCAGGTTCTGGCACAATTCGTGACAGCGTTCCTTTGGCAGCAGCTCAAAGAGGTCGAGCGCGCGGGCAATGCACCAGACGGCCATGACATTGGTGTACGCGTTATTGTCCAGGCCTGCCTCATCCCGATCCGGATAGCCGTCATGGAATTCGTCCGGCCCCATCACGCCGCGGATATCATAGCGGTCGCGTGCTTCGTTCCACTGCGCAAGACTGGCCCAGAAGCGGGCAATCTCGAACATCAGCTCGGCGCCGAAGGAGTAAAGGAACTCGGCATCGCCAGTGGCTTGATGGTACTGCCAGACATTATAGGCGACGGCCGCGCCGATATGGCGCTGCAGATGTGTGTCGTCTTTGATCCAGTTGCCGGAACGCGGGTTGAAGTACATCACGTCGGTTTCTTCGCGCCCATCGCTACCGCTCTGCCATGGGTACATCGCGCCGCGGAAGCCGGCTTGCCGCGCGGCCCAGCGCGCCTCATCGAGGCGCCGGTAGCGGTAGAGCAGCAAGGCACGCGCGAGGATCGGAAAATGCAGGTTCAGCAGCGGGAAGATGAACAGCTCGTCCCAGAAGATGTGGCCACGGTAGCCCTCGCCATGCCAGCCGCGGGCGGGGATGCCAGCATCCAGCTCCATGCTGTGGCTGGAAGCTGTCTGAAGCAGATGGAAGAGATGCAGACGCACGGCCAAATGCGTCTCATCCGCTTCGTCGCTGGCGATATCGAGCAGATCCAGGTCGCAGCGCTCCCACAAATGTCCCCAGACACGCCGATGGGTTTGCAGAAGCGCATCAAAGCTGTCGGCGCGTGCGATGGCCGTGCGCGCTGCGGTTTCCGGATCGGCGATGGCGCGGTCCCTGGAGGTATAGAGCGCGACGATCTTCTCGATCTCGATGCCGGCGCCCGGCACGGCATCAAGGGCGATGTCATAGCCGACACGCGCCGCTTCCTCGATCGGGTGCTTGTGCACGGCGGCATCAAGCCCGCGCGCACGTACGTCCAACCGTGCGGCCTGTGCGATCCGTAGCTGCGACTGCGTCATCTCCACCTGAAGCAGCATGGAGCAAGGTGCGAAGGCGGCGGCTTCGCACACACGCAGATTCCGGCTTTCAAACGCTTTGTATCTCGGCACGCCGGTATTGGCGACGTCGCCGTCCAGCATGGCGCGCACGGTGAGCCGGCCGGACCAATTCTGCGAGGTGACGGTGACATGCTGGCCGGCGAGGTGCTTGCTGTCCATGTGCACGAAGCGGCGCTCAGTGAGGTTGATTTCCCGCCCCAGCGGGTCGCGCACCCGCAAACTTCGCAAGTACAGACCGTGGCGCAGATCGAGCGTTTGCTGATACTCGAGCACTTCGACGCGACGCAGGTCGAACCAGTCTCCGTCGTCGATCCGGAAGGTCAGTGGCAGCCAGTTGGGGAGGTTGACCAGGTCCTCGTTCTCGATCGGGCGACCATCGATCACGGTGGTGAGCCGGTTGTAGCCGCCGGCGAGATACGTGCCGGGATAATACAGATCATCAGCGCGCGCTTCGGCGGCGGCTCCGCGGGTCACGAAGTATCCGTTGCCAACGGCGAACAGGGTTTCGCGACGCCCTTCCAGGGCAGGATCGAACCCCTCATGGACAAACAGCCAAGGGTCCGGCCGAGCGCGGGCCGCGGGATGGCGGGTCTCGGTTCCTTGTTGCGCGATGAACGGGTCAAGCCGATGCACGTCGGGCTTGGCGACAAGCGAGCGCGGCGTCACTCGATCGTCCAATTCCAAATCGATCTGGTTGAGGTCGGCGACGACGATATCGGCACCGGCGTTCTTCAGGTCCGCACCATGGCCGACCCGGTCGATGCCGATGACGAGGCCGAAACCGCCGGCTCGTCCCGCTGCCACGCCGGCGATCGCGTCCTCGATGACGACCGTGCGATCGGGCAAGCTCCCGAGGCGCTGCGCCGCCGCAAGAAAAGTGTCGGGCGCTGGCTTGCCCGGGAGCCCCAAGGTCGCGGCATCGCGTCCGTCGATGCGAGCGTCGAACAGATGATCGAGCCGCGCAGTTTGCAGAATCTCCTGGCAATTGCGGCTCGCCGAAACCACCGCCGTCTTCAGGCCGAGCGCGCGCAGACGCCGAATCAGGGCCACCGTGGAAGGATAGACGTCGACCCCTTTGCCGCGCATCCTGTCCAGGAACAGTCCGTCCTTTCGCACGGCGAGGCCCTGGATGGTTTCGACCTCGGGACCATCGCGCTCATCGCCTTCCGCGAGGCCCACGCCGCGCGCGGCCAGGAAGGCACGAATGGCCTCTTCGCGCGGACGGCCGTCGATGTACTTGCGGTAGTCCTCAAGCGTGAATGGCGCGACGGCAACGCCGGTGCGACGGGTGTACCCTTCGAAAAAAACATCGAAGGTTTGCGTCCAAGCCTGGAAATGGATGCGCGCGGTATCTGTCACCACGCCATCGAGATCGAAGGCGACGGCATCAAATTGCGACGGAACAAGACCGGCTTTGCGAGACATGCCTCGGCTCACGGAGTTATTGCGACGTACGCCAGCATTGATTTCCAATTAAACGGAGTGGCTCGGCTCCACATACAAGGCAGCGCCGAGGAGGCCCGCATGAGGACGTAAGATCTGGTCGATCGGTATCCCGTCCAGATACGAGCTGAACCGTCCCTTTGCAGTGAAAGCCTGCTTGAGCGCTTCGACATCCCAGAGTGGCCGCAGTCCGCGGCACAGTCCGCCAGTAATGACGACCCCGCCGCTGGTCAAAAGGGTCAGGGCGAGATTGCCGGCGGTCGCACCGAGGATGGACGAGAAGATCCTTATCGCCTCACAGCAAGTAGGGCACTGGTTCGCTGCGGCGCGGGCCGAAACGTCTCTGGGATCCTGCAGATCGATGATCTGCCCATTCATCTTGGCCAGAGTTGTCGCAATCGCCAATAACCCCTTTCCGGACAGCAACTGTTCGGCTGACACATGCGGATAGTGCCTGTGGAGATGCGACAGGATCTCGACTTGGACACTGTCCGCCGGAGCGAATGTGGCATGCCCGGCCTCACTCGGGAGTCCGACAAGTGTTCCCGTATTATTCAGCAGAAAGGCAACACCGAGGCCGGTGCCGGGGCCAATGACGAGGGAAGGCTGGCTTGGATCACGTGTTCCCGCTTTTACGGAACAGATCTCATCGGGTTGCAGTGCGGCAACGGACAACGCCTGGGCGAGAAGATCATTGATCACGATCAACTTGCGCAAGCCGAGCCGCCGCCGCACATCCGCTATCGAGAAATGCCAAGAGCTGTTGCTGAAGGTCACCTCATCGCCCAGGACGGGGCCCGCCACAGCGAGCACCGCCTCTTCCAGCATCGGGACGCCAGACAGATAGTCCTCCACCGCCTCGACAAGGCCGGGATAGTGGGCGACCGGTAGCTTGCGCGCATCCGATGGATGCGAACCAGGCTCTGCAATCGCAAACCTTGCGTTGGTGCCGCCAATGTCTCCGACCAGCCGCATGGCGTTCATCCCCTGAGGATGATAATGTTCAACTTCTATTTCCAGGCGAGAAGGCTTGCAACATGATACAGCAGCCGGAGACAGCCTCAAAGCCTATCGTTACACTGACGCTCAGCCCGACCATTGATCTCGCGTTCCAGTCGAACGAGATCAGACCGATCCGTAAGAATCGTGCGGTACAACAGCGCACGGATGCGGGAGGCGGCGGCATAAATGTCGCGCGTGTGCTGAAGGAACTGGGCGCCGAGGCCTACGCCATTTACCTGGCTGGCGGCGCTACCGGACTCGTCCTGAATGAACTTGTCTCGAAATTGGACGTGCCAGCAAAATGCGTCAATATAGCCGGCAGCACACGCATCAGCTTCACGGTCTTCGAAGAGATTTCGGGGCTCGAATATCGTTTCGTAAGCGAGGGCTGTTCTCTTGTCGAAGCAGAGTGGCAATCGGCCCTATCGCACCTCAAGGAATGTGACGCAGACATCATCGTCGCGAGTGGTAGCTTGCCGCCGGGTGTTCCCATCGATTTTTACGCCCGCGCGGCCGACATCGTGCGGAGCAATGGAGCACGCTTGATCCTTGATACCTCAGGGCCTGCGCTCCAAGCGGCCGTGTCGGCAGGAGGCATTTGTCTCGCCAAGCCCAGTGTTGGGGAGTTCGAGACGTTGACACACAGAAAGTTCGAGTCACCCGAGGAACTTGTCGATGCCGCTACGTCTTTGGTCGCTACCGGGTCCGTCGAAAACCTTGCTGTGACCATGGGACGCGATGGCGCATTGCTCGCAACTCGGTCAGGCACGTTGCGACTACGAGGCCCTAAGGTGAAGCCTGTGAGCGCTGTAGGGGCGGGCGATAGTTTCGTAGCGGGCATGACCTTTGCGCTGGCGCGCGGAAAAAGTGCTGAAGATGCATTCACGCTCGGCATGGCCGCGGGTGCCGCTGCTGTCCTGACACAAGGCACCCAATTGTGCCGTCGGGAGGATGTCGAGCGTCTCCATGCCGAAGTGATGGCCGAGCGCCTGTCCATGCAGCCAACCTAGCGCGCTGGCGTCGTAACCTCGACCTCGCACTCGCTCCGCACCGAGCTTCCCGGATGCCGGGGATGAACACGGACCAATCAGAGACAGCCATGGGCGCAGCGGCAGAGTCGACTTTGACGAGTGGCGTCACATCGCTGGCATACGATGTCTGCCAGCGATGTGCGAAGTTGCTTGCCACCGACTGCGGGAAAGGGCTCGATCCGGCTGAAGCAGCGAGGCGGCTGCAGGCGTATGCGCCATACAACCCAGCAGTGTACGATCCGGCATAAAAATGCTAGCAGTGAGCAACCAGTGCGGCGCAAAAGGTCAGCGAATAAGCCGCGGGGCGGGTACCATGCTCTTCGAAGGAGATTAACTGCGGCACAAAAAGTCACTAGATGAAGCCGCATGCGAGTCCTGCCTGATCGAGCCGGAACGAAAGGGATCACATGGTCATGCGTCGTCGACGGGCGAAAATAGTTGCTACCGTTGGCCCGGCCAGCGCTTCGCCAGAGATGCTTAAAGCGCTGTTTGTCGCAGGTGTGGACACATTCCGTCTCAACTTCAGCCACGGAACCCAGAAGGATCATGCAAACGTCCATGCTGCGATCCGCGCACTCGAGCAGGAAATGCAGCGCCCGATCGGCGTTCTGATGGACCTGCAGGGGCCCAAAATTCGCGTTGGCACCTTGCGCGACAAGAAGATCACAGTTCGGTCCGGTGAGATCGTTCGCTTTGTCGGCTCCGCATCGGAAGGTGACGCCGGGGCTATACCCTTGCCGCACCCGGAAATCTTTGCAGCCCTTGCCCCCGGCGACGATCTCCTGATCGACGATGGCAGGGTACGCGTTCGCGCGACGAGACTGGGCAATGACACCATCGAGGCCGAGGTGATCGTTGGTGGTGCGATCTCGAACCACAAGGGCGTCAATTTGCCGGGAACGATTCTCGATCTGTCGCCGCTCACCGCAAAGGACCGCGCCGATCTGGAATTCGGCTTGGGCCTTGGCGTGGACTGGGTAGCTCTCTCATTTGTGCAGAAGCCATCGGACATGATCGAAGCACGGGCGCTGATTGGCGAGCGCGCCGGGCTCATGGCGAAGATCGAGAAGCCCGCGGCACTCGAGCGGATCGATGACATTATCCAGATGTCGGATGCGATCATGGTTGCGCGCGGCGATCTGGGCGTCGAGATTCCGCACGAGGAAGTGCCCGCTCGCCAGAAGGAACTGGTCCGCGCCTGCAGGCTGGCCGTCAAACCGGTGATCGTCGCCACTCAGATGCTCGATTCAATGGTGACAGCCCCGACACCCACGCGTGCCGAGGCTTCAGACGTCGCCACCGCAATCTATGACGGCGCGGATGCCGTGATGTTGTCGGCGGAGTCGGCCACCGGCCAGTACCCGCGAGAGGCCGTCCAAATGATGGACCGCATCATCCGCAGCACAGAGCAGCACAAGATGTATCGCTCGATTATCGAAGCAACCCAGCCCGATGAGGAGCAGACTCCGCCGCACGCGGTGGCCGCGGCGGCGGCCGACTTGGCCTCGGCGATCCGTGCGGCGGTCATCGTCGCCTATACCGCGAGCGGGACAACGGCCGCACGTGTCGCGCGGAAGCGGCCCAGGGTGCCGATCCTGGCGACCACGACGAGTGTGGAAGTGTCCCGTCGCCTCTGTCTCTTCTGGGGTGCACACAGCGTGCTTTCCGACGATGTGAAAGCCTACGAGGAGATGGTCAGCCGCGCGACGGAGCTTGCGAAACGGGAAGGGTTCGCCGGCGCCGGTGATACTTTGGTGGTCGTTGCCGGCATACCGTTAGGCCAGGGCGGGACAACCAACAACTTGCGCGTCGTTTCGGTCTCCTGATCCCCCCGGTGGGGCGGAGATTGCCGAACTGGCGGCCGAGCGCGACGAGAGCCGTACCAGTGATCGCCGGCAACCAAAAACCGACACCCGAACCGGTCGAGCCGGGAACGCGCTGCCTCCCGATTGACTTGATCTGTTGGAACCTTTGCTAATAGGAAGCCGGGAGTATTATCGTCCCGCGTGGTCTCCGCGTCGAAAAGGAGGCTCAATGATCAGGTTCGGCCTGCTGGGATGCGGGCGTATCGCCGAGCGCCATTCCGATCTGCTCGGCGGCAATCGCATTGAGGGCGCAACGCTCGCGGCTGTCTGCGACTTGGTGCGTGCTCGCGCGGATGCGCTCGCAGCGAAGTTCGGCGTTGACGCCCACTACGACATCGATGATTTTCTCGCCCGCAAGGACGTCGATGCGGTCGCGTTGTTGACCCCGAGCGGCATGCGTCGCGAGCATGTCATCGCCTGCGCGAACGCCGGCAAGCACGTCGTGGTGGAAAAGCCGATGGCGCTGCGGCTGCGGGACGCGGATGACATGATCCGCGCCTGCGACGAGGCAGGCGTCAAGCTTTTCGTCGTCAAGCAGAACCGCTTCAATGTTCCCGTGCTCAAGGCACGGGAGGCGCTGGAGGCCGGCCGCTTCGGCAGCCTCGTGCTCGGCACCGTGCGCGTGCGCTGGTGTCGCGATCAGGCCTATTACGACCAGGATAGCTGGCGCGGCACCTGGGCCTATGACGGGGGCGTGCTCACCAATCAGGCGAGCCACTATATCGACCTGCTGGAATGGTTCTTCGGCGATGTTATCAGCGTTCATGCCCGCGCGATCACCGCCCTGGTTCGGATCGAGGCCGAGGACACGGCGGTCGCGACGTTGAAGTTCAGGAACGGCGCGCTCGGCGTCATCGAGGCGACCACCTCCACCCGGCCGACCGACATCGAAGGCTCGCTCTCCATTCTCGGAGAAAAGGGGATAGTCGAAATTGCGGGCCTTGCGGTCAACCAGATCCGACATTGGCGTTTCGTCGACGAACTGCCGTCGGACAAGGACGTGATCGAAAAATTTTCGATCGACCCGCCCGACGTCTACGGCTTCGGCCATCAGGCCTATTACCAAAACGTCGTCGATTGCCTGGTGAACCAGCGCGCGGCGCTGGTCGACGGCCTCGAGGGCCGCAAGAGCCTGGAACTGATCTCGGCGCTCTATGAATCGATTGAGATCGCGCAGGAGGTGGCGATTCCCTTCACGCCGCGTCTGGGCCGGTTGGGCGTCGTATCGTAAACCAGCCGGAGCATCTCGGATCGGCGTACGGGATGCGCAATTTAGCGCCGGCGTGAAGGTGGTGGTTGAGCTCTGCAATCTCTATGGCCGAGAGCTTGGCGACGGCTGACCGCGCGACGGATCCCATCTTCTACCGGATAAGCCCTTGGGTGCGACCGGTAAGTCATTGATCGTTCTCAACCCGGGGCTGCCTCTTAATCAGCGGGTCCCAGGTTCGAGCCTTGGTGCGCCCACATATAAATCAAGTCTCCCGTCTGTTCGCTTTTTCAACACGTCGCGACTGCGGGAAGCGAACCCGGATCTTCGGCTGCGCTCCCCACTCCAGCGACCCCTGACGTCCGGGGTTCGAGTCTCTCCAAGCATCGGCTCGTGGGCTCGGACGTGACTGCGCATTGGTTATGGGGCCTGCTTGGATCCGAGCTGTTCGACCATTTTGACGACCCGGTGCGCAAATCGGCTGGTGAGATTCGCGTCGCCCAGCAGCAAATTGAACCAGACCGCGCCAAAGACAAAGTCAACAATCATCTCTGAATCGAGCGTGCTTGGCAGCTCGCCGGATTCGATGGCCCGGTTGATGACTGCCTTCGCAGCATCTCGACGAGGCTCGACAATCTTCTGAAGAACGAGCTTTCGCATGTCGGGGTCGCTTTGCGCTTCGACGACCACGCTCTTCAGAATATTTGCATAGGCCGCGTCCTGAATGCGCTTTGTCGTCTGCAACAGAACGGCAAGCAAGTCATTCACAAGGCCGCGCGCAGGCAGCGGGGCCGGGCGCTCCAGTCCATCCATGTACAAGTCGACGAGCAGTGCGCCCTTCGACGACCATCGTCGATAAATGGACTGCTTTGCTACCGCGGCCCGGGCTGCGACGCCCTCGATCGAGAATGAAGCGTAACCCTCATCCCGAATGAGATCTCTGGCCGCGTCGAGAATGGCGCGGTGGACGTTTTCGTCCCTGGGGCGCCCCGCGCGGGCAACAGCCTTCTTTCCCATCATTCATCCTATTGACATACGCAACGGTTCGTATTGTATTTGGTTCGTTGGCCAGGAGGCCAGTCTCTCTTTTTGAGATTTCGGGGCATGGCAGTTTCCCAAATGATCGATTTGTCGCGGACTGGTGGACTGGAGGGCAGCCGCCTGCTCAAGCCGAATCTGGCTGCACATTATCCCAAAGTCACGCGAGGCGAGGGACCTTATCTATTCGATAGCGAAGGACGACGCTATTTCGATGGATCGAGCGGTGCGATGACCGCGAACCTGGGTCACGGTCTCCGCGAAATCGGCGACGTCATGGCGGAACAGGCCGCTACCATCGCATTTACCTTCAGAAGCCAGTTCAGCAATGAGCCGGCCGAGCGCCTGGCTCAGAAGCTTTGCGAGTTGGCTCCTGGGGATATCTGCAGTGCGTTCTTCGTGAACAGCGGCTCAGAAGCCTCGGAATACGCCGTCCGCATGGCCCTCCACTATTGGAAGGAGTGTGGTCGCCCACAGAAGACCAAGGTCCTCGGCCGCATCACCAGCTATCACGGCATGACGATGGGAGCCCTGTCGATCTCGGGCCATTCGGGGCGCCGGCCCGACTACGGTCCGCTGCTGCACCAGTTCGCCAAAGTTCCCCCAGCGTATTGTTATCGATGCCCGTTCGGGCTTCAGCCGGAAGACTGCGCGACGGAATGCGCCGATGCTTGGGAGACGGAGATCCTTGCTCAAGGCCCCGATACGGTCGCGGCTGTCATCGCTGAGCCGATCGTTGGTGCTGCGGGCGGAGTGTTGCCGCCCCCGCCTGGCTACTTCCGTCGGTTGCGAGAAATCTGCGATCGCTATGAGGTTCTGCTCATCGCTGACGAAGTGATCACCGGTGCAGGACGTACCGGCGCATGGTTTGCATCGGAGCAAGAGCAGGTTGTTCCTGACATCATCCTGCTCGCGAAGGGGTTGAGCGCGGGATACACGCCCATGGCCGCCATCCTCCTGCGTCAGAGGATCGTGCATGCCATTGCCGAGGGCAGCAGCATCGTTCCCTTCGGCCACACATTCAGCGCCAATCCTCTCAGCGCGGCGGTGTGCCTATCCGTGCTCGACTACATCGAGCGGAACGACCTATTGCGTAACGCGCGCGAGCGCGGCGAGGAGTTATGCGCGGGACTCTTGGCGCTCTCGCAGCGACATCCGTGCATGGTCGACATCCGAGGACGCGGCCTGTTGTGGGGATTCGAACTCGTGCGCGATCGGGCAACCCGCCGGGCCTTCGAGGCGCAACAGAATGCAGCAGGAATGCTGGTGTCGATCTGTCGTGATCATGGGCTTGTCGTATATCCCGCGGGTATCGCACCGCTCAACAATTCGATCATTGCGGCGCCGCCGCTCATTGCCACGTCGGACCACATAGCCGAGCTGATCGCAAAGCTGGGGGATAGCCTTTTCGAATTCGAGAAAGTCGTAGCCCAGACGCAGCCTGAACAATCCATTTAGCCCAGGAGGAGATCTTGATGCCCATTGCACAAACGCGTCGCGATGTTCTGTTGTCCGCCGTGGCGCTCGCGGCAGCTCCGATCCTTCCGGCCTGGGGCCAAAGGGCCGGTGTGGTAACCATGGGCGTTATAACTCCAACCACTGGCACTTTCGCGTATGCCGGGGATCTAGTTGCGCGTGGTGCCTCGCTGGCGCTGGAAATGCATGGCGGCAGTGTTCTTGGCAACGCCGTGCGCTTACTGACGCGAGATGACGAAGGCAAGCCGGCGTCCGGTGTTCGCCGTGTTCAGGAGGCCGCAATCAGCGACGGAATGCGATATTTCATCGGAGCCTATTCCAGCGCTGTCGGGCTTGCCGAATCCGAGGTCGCGCAGCGCGAAAAGCTGCTGCAATTCGCCGCGGGCGGCTCCGAAGACTTCACGGGTAGTCGGTGCGGACGGTATACGTTTCAATGGTCGGCTCATCCTTACACCGCGATGCGCGCGACGCTCGAGTACGTAAGAAAGACGTTTCCTCAAAAGAAAACGATCTACACTTTAACTGCAGACTACGTCTTCGGGCACGCACTTCTCAAATATACCAAGATCGTGGCGGCGGAACTCGGCTTTGAGCTGGTTGGCAACGACAACCATCCGTCCGGCGAGCGTCAATATACCCAATACCTCACAAAGGCGGTCGCTGCGAAGCCTGATATTCTGCTGTTGAATACAGCCGGAGCTGATGCCGTCACGGCGGTCCGCCAGTTCGCGAGTTTTGGCGCGGAGAACATCGCCGTCGTTGGTCCTTGGTCGCTCGAAGTCGATCAGCTTGCGGAGCTCGCGCCGGAAATGCGGACGGGCTTGGTCCTTGGTCAAAACTACTATCCCGATATCAACACGCCGACGAACAAGGAATTCGTGGGAAGCTACACGAAGAAGTTCTCGGCGCTTCCGGGGTATTCCTCCGCCTATGCGTACGACGCAGTCCGGGCTCTCCTTATGGCCATGGAGAAGGCGAACAGTACCGAAGTTCCGGACGTCATCAAGACTCTAGAGCAAATGTCCTGGGATGGAGTGCTTGGTCGAATGTCGATCGATCCGAAGACCCATCAGCTTATTCGACCGTATTTCGTCGTGCGCTGCAAACAGGCATCCGACATGCGCCATGCAACCGACTTCGCTGACATCGTGGCGAACGGCGACAAGCCTCAGCCTCCCGAACTCAACGAATGTAAGCAGATGCCTGCGCTCTAATTCACCGATATGAGCACGCGACGCGAGAGGGACGGCAGATGCTTTGGCTGATTTCAGCGCAACTCGTCAACGGCATCGCGATCGGGATGATTTACGCCCTGATGTCGTTCGGCCTTTCCATCATCAAAGGCCTGCTGAACATTCCGAACTTCGCTCACGGTGCCTTGTACGCGCTCGGTGCTTACCTCTGCTATTCGGTCGTGTCGCTTGGAATGTCCTTTGCCGTCGGATTGGCGGTCGCATTTCTGGGCGCGGCGCTTGCCGGTTTGGCGCTGGACCGCTTTGCGATACACCCCGTCAGCGGAAGCGGATATCTTCCCCAATTGATCACGTTGTTCGGCGCCGCGCTTGTGATCGAGCAGGCCCTCCTGATTGGCTGGGGCACGGTTGGCCTCAGCTATTCGCCACCGCCCATATTGCGAGGGGCGATCAATCTCGGCTTTACGATCGTGCCGAAATATATAGCCTTTGCGAGCGTTTTCTCCGCGCTGGTGATCAGTGCCGTTTGGTTGTTGATCGAGCGCACCAAGTTCGGTGCTTATGTCAGGGCAGGAATCGAACGACCCGAGACCACTCAGGCTTTGGGGATCAACGTCGACCTGTTGCTCTCCGCGGGAATGATGCTTGGCGCCGGACTGGCCGGACTGGCGGGTGGCTTGGCATTGCCGCTGGTCGGAGCGACATCGACCATGGGGGGCGATATGTTGGGCATTGCCTTCGTCGTGCTCGTCATCGGTGGTCTCGGATCTCTTTATGGCTCGATTGCCGCGGGGGTGCTGGTCGGAGTGGTCCAGAGTCTCATGACGATTGCGGCGCCTGCCGCGAGCACGGCGATTATTTATGCAGTGATGATCGGCGTCTTGCTTCTTCGACCCCAGGGGCTTTTTGGCGAGCGCTGACGGCAAAGCCCGTCGGGCGAGGTATTGGCGATGAGATCATCGGACCGCAACGGAACTGTATTGGCCAAGAGTATCGAAGAACCTGTCGAAATCAGCAGTGTTGGCACCACCGCGAGACCGGGACCGCTGACCGCGAACCTGATCCGAAGCATCGGGATTATCGGTGCCGTATCGATCCTGCCCTTGGTGATGCCGATCAACATCGCGACGGAAATCCTGATCTTTGGGATTTTCGCAATGGCAGCGAATCTGCTGATCGGAACGGCCGGCCTCTATTCTTTCGGGCAGGCCGCGTTCTTTGGTACAGGCGGCTACGCGGCCGGGTACCTTCTGGCGCATGGTTGGACGTCGTTGCCGCTCGCCCTGGTCGTTGCCTGCGGGAGCGGAGGACTAATCGCGGCAGCGGTCGGCATTCTAAGTATCCGCAGGCTGGGCATCTACTTCATGATGCTCACCTTCGCGTTCAACCAGCTGGTCTACTACATCGTATATTCCTGGCGCTCGGTAACCGGTGGAGAGGACGGCCTGGCGGGCATTCGTCGTCCCGTCCTTGAACTGCCATTTGTCGGGTCGTTCAGTTTCGACGACAATCGAAGTTTCTACGCGCTTGCATCTGTCCTCTTCCTTGCAACGATGATTGTTCTGGTGCGGATGGTGAACAGCCCGTTTGGTCTTGTACTTGCGGCGAGCCGGCAGAACAGTCGTCGCACGGTCTCCCTCGGGTATCCCGTGCCTATGCTCCAGCTCGTCGCGTTCGTGATCGCGGGGGCAATCTCAGGCGTGGCGGGTGCACTGTTTGCCATGTTGTACCGGATCATGCCCATTGATTCCGTACATTGGACCGGATCAGCGTACGTGGTGTTCATGGTCGTCATTGGCGGGCAGAGGAGCATGCTTGGCCCGGTGATCGGCGCCGCCGTGTTCATATGGTTGCAGGGCTTGTTCAGCTTGGTCTGGACTCGATGGCCGCTGCTCCTCGGGGTATTCGTCATAGTCATCATGGCCTCTCTACCGAATGGGCTGGTCGGCTTCGTCTCCAAACTCTCGAGCTGGACGGTCAAGGGACGTGGACAGCGACAATGCTAGCGCAAAATCAAATCGTATTGGCGGCAGACCGATTGTCGAAGCGCTTCGGCGGAAACACTGTAGTCGATCAGGTGAGCATCGCATTCGCCAAAGGGCGTCTGCACAGCATTCTTGGACCAAACGGTGCCGGCAAGACCACGCTATTCAATCTCTTGACCAGGGACCTTACCCCGGACTCCGGTGCGATTCGGCTTGGAGCGACCGACATCACCGACCTGACGCCTGATCGCGTCGCGAGAATGGGGGTCGCCCGCTCCTATCAGATATCAAGCGTCTATCTGGACATGAGTGCGCGAGAGAATGTCTGGGTTGCCGCGTACCGGGCCCGCGGCGGCAATCCCTTTGTGTTCTGGCGGCAAGTGACGCGGTTCGCCGAAACGCGCGAATGGGCCTTTTCCTATCTGCAGAGGCTTGGGTTGGTCGAGATCGCGGATGTGCCGGTGCGAGAACTTTCATATGGCGATCAACGCCTCCTCGAACTCGCTGTCACCTTGGCCTGCGAGCCCAGGATCATTCTTCTCGACGAGCCAACTGCCGGACTTTCAAGCAAAGAGGCCGAGCGTGTGAAGCGGGTGATCATGGCCCTGAAAGGTGAGTTCAGCATCATCATGATCGAACACAACGTGGGTATCGTCATGGATCTTTCGGACGAGATCACCGTGATGAACCGCGGCGCGGTGGTTGCTCACGGCAGCCCTTTCGAAATTCGCGAGAATAGGGATGTGCAGGAGGCCTACTTTGGTAGTTGAGAAGGCTTTGCTGAAGGTCGATGCCATCGACGCCTACTATGGTCGAAGCCAAGCGTTGTTCGGCGTGAGTTTCGATGTCGGCCGCCGCGAGGTGGTCGCGGTTGTGGGTCGAAACGGTGCCGGAAAGACGACTACGCTGCGAGCGATCATGGGTCTCAACCCGGTCAAAAGCGGTGCCATCTCGTTCGATTCGACTCGAATCGACGGAATGAAGTCGCACCAGATCGCGCGATCCGGGATTAGCTATGTGCCTGAAATCCGGGACCCGTTTTCGCTCTTGACGGTCGAGGAGAACATCATGCTCGGGCATCGCCGGGGGTCTCCTTACGACCTGCGCCGCATCGTCGAATGGTTTCCGGACCTCGCTGGCCTGCTGAGGCGTCGCGGCTCGGAACTATCGGGCGGGCAGCAGCAAATGATGGTGATCGGAAGAGGACTTGCACCGGGTCCGCGACTGCTGTTGCTGGACGAGCCATCGCAGGGGCTGGCGCCCGTTGTGGTCAAGAAGGTGGGCGAAACGCTTGCGGCGTTGCGTGGTGAAGACCTGTCGGTCGTCCTTGTTGAGCAGAATATCGGCTTCGCGCTTTCACTCGCTGACCGAGTGGTGGTGATGGAAAACGGCATCGTCGTCGACCGCCTAAGCTCGATCGAAAGCCAGCGTCATCCAGAACGCATCGAGCGATATCTCGGCATTCACTAGCATCAGTGCCCCCACAGTCCGATCGTGCAGTGCCGGCTTTGCCTCGCCTGCACATGGTCGCGTCCATATAATCGAGGATCACAAGCGATGACCAATCTTCAATCCGATATCGGATACGCGAGCGCGATTGAGCTCAAGGAAAGCTATGCGCGCGGAGATACTACGCCAGTAGAAGTCGTAAGAACGGTCCTGGAACGGATCAACGCCATCAATCCACGGATCAACGCCTTCTCGGTAGTTATGTACGAGGAAGCGCTTGCTGCCGCAAAACAATCGGAACAGCGCCTCCGGGAGCGCGAGGCGGGCCCGCTCGAGGGAATTCCGGTCACGATCAAGGATGCCTTCGATGTTGCCGGTCAAGAAACGTCGACCGGTTCATACGCCATCAAGGGGCAGGTCGCGGCGACTGACAACGTCGTTGTGGAACGTCTGCGCAAGGCCGGCGCGGTGATCATCGGCAAGACAACAATGTCCGAGTTTGCCTGGTCCGGCATGAGCCGCAACCCTGTGACGGGGATTACCCACAATCCTTGGCGGCATGGACTTAATGCGGGAGCCTCCTCGGCTGGAGCGGGTGCTGCCGCGGCGACCGGTTTCGGACCGCTGCATCTTGGATCTGATGGGGCTGGCTCCATCCGTATGCCATCACATTTCTGCGGCATCTTTGGGTTGAAGCCGACCTACGGGCGCGTGCCTTGCGTCCCCGTCACGAACAACGACTACGGCACTCATCCTGGACCGATGACGCGAACTGTCGCGGATGCTGCGCTCATGCTCGAGACCATGGCCGGCCCCCACTTTCTCGATCATACGTCGTGTGAGGCGCGGCCCGATGCCTATCTTGCGAAGCTGAAGGGGTCGATGAAGGGTAAGCGTGTGGCCTTCAGCCTCGATCTCGGTCACGCAAGAGTTGACGATGAGATTGCCGATATCGTCCGGAATGCAGCGAGGACTTTTGCTGGCACGCTCCAGGCGGACGTCGAAGAAGTGATCCCCGACTGGGGTGTGCTCGGGCCTGAGCTCGGCCGCTTTTTCTGGAGTGTCTATTGCGGACGTCATGCCAGGCTACTGGCTGATTGGGAAGGCCGTATGAGCCCCGATCTTGTGGCTTGTATTCGCGCGGGAGCCAACTTCTCGGCCGCCGATTACATCAATATGCGAGAGCGGAAGCTGACTTACGTGGCCAGGATCTCATCGTTTCTCGAAAATTGGGATTACCTCATAACGCCGGTTGCATCTGTTGCGGCGTTTCCTGTCGAGCGCGTGAGGCCCGAGGATTGGCCGGAACATGCATGGGACTGGCTTGCATGGTCTGAGTTTCTTTATCCGTTCAATATGTCCAGCCACCCAGCCGCCAGCGTCCCCTGTGGCATGACCGCGGCTGGGCTTCCGGTCGGGTTGCAGATCGTAAGCCGGCGTTTCAACGATCTCGGGGTCTTGCAAGCTGCGGCGTCCTTCCAAGAGGTGCTACCAATGCAGCGACAGCGTCCACCCATTGAACCGGCCGCGTGACACCGCCTCCTTCATGCGAGGACCGAGCAGACTAGGCTAACCAAGCGCCCGGATAGGCTATCCTCTCGAAGCAAATCGCTGCACGTCCACTAAATCGAAACGTCGGGCTGGGCCTTGTTCAGCAGGAATGCCTCGACCTGCTGTGCCGTGCGTTCATAGTGAACACGGAGGTAGGTCACCGCGGCTTCGGCATCGCGGGCAAGCGCGCTTTTGAAGATCAATTCGTGCTCCTCCTCGATTGCTCGAGGGTTGTCCGGTATCGCCCACGACAGACGACGATAGCGATCGGCACGATCATAGAGGCCCTCGCTTATGGACAGGAGTATGGGTGATCCGCAGGCCAGTATAAGCGATCGGTGGAAAACGGTGTGCCGGTGATTCCAGTCTTCATCGACCACCGTCGGTGCTTGGTGAGTCGTTCGGGCGATACGCTTCATCAAGTGGTGCGCCGATACGAGCGCGCCCTCCCAATCCGCGCCTCCCTTCGCAATCGAGAGCCGTAGCGCTTCGCCCTCGATAAGTTGCCGGCTCCGCGCAATGTCCCAGAGCTCTTCAATGGATAGTGGCGCGACCCGATAGCCGCGGTTCTCTTCCACGGTTGTGAAGCCCTCGGCCGTGAGCCGCGTCAGCGCCTCGCGGACCGGGGTGACACTCATCCCGCAGAGGTCTTGGAGCTCTGCAAAGCGTAAGCGTGTGCCGGGCGGCAGTGCCCCACCACGAATAGCATCGCGAATCCGTAGATAGGCACTTTCAGCCAGGGTTTTTGCCGTGCCAGCAACCGCCGTCATCGATGCTCCCGTACAAGATGTGCTGGATTTTACCACAGACTGCATATTTTCGAAAATACTTGACGCGCGATAATTCAGTCCTAAAAGTGCCAGCAACGATATTGGGGGAGAAATGCGGATGGCTGAGCCCATCGAGGCGATCGACGCGCATCATCACATTTGGCGTCTTGCTGACTTGGCTTGGCTGTCCGGGCCGCCAGTGCCGCGTATTTTCGGTCCCTACGAAGCCATTCGCCGAGACTACACGGTCGACGAATTCCGGCGCGATCTGGAAGGCGCCAACGTCGTCAAATCCATTTACGTCCAGACCAACTGGCCCCCCGGCGGCGAATTGACGGAGGCGCAATGGGTCCAGTCAGTGGCTGATGCGGCAGGTTGGCCGCACGCCTGCGTTGCCTACGCTGATCTTGCCGATCCGAACGTCGACGCATTGCTCGACAAGCTTTGCAAGTTGCCCACGGTGCGCGGCGTGCGCCAGCAACTGCACTGGCACGAAAATCCTCAATACCGCTTCGCGTCCCGGCCCAACGTGATGAACGATCCCGCTTGGCGCAAGGGCATGACCGAGCTTGCCAATCGCAATTTGATCTTCGAACTTCAAGTCTTCGCCGGCCAGATGCAGGATGGTGCGGAGCTTGCGCGCGCATTTCCGAAGGTCAACTTCGTGCTCGAACATGCGGGCATGCTGGAAGATCTCTCGCCCGCGGGATGGGAACTCTGGCGTCGCGGCATGAAGTTGCTTGCCGCTCAGCCGAATGTTTTCACCAAACTATCCGGTCTGGGCACCTTTGTGCATGCTTATTCGGCTGAGGTCGTGTCTCCGATCGTCAGGGAGACCGTTTCTATCTTCGGAGCAGGGCGCTGCATGTATGGGAGCAATTTCCCGATTGAAAAGCTCTGGACGAGCTACAAGGCGCTGAACGAGACCTTCCGTCAGTCCATTTCCTATCTCTCGCTGGAGGAGCAGCGCGCGATCCTCCACGACACCGCTGCACAGCTCTATCGAATCTAATCAATCAGTTAATGGGGGAAATCATGCTCGGTCGTTCTTTGCCGAAACTGTCGGTGTTGGTCTGCGCCATGGCCGCGATGGCCGGTCCCGCGCTCGCTGCCGACCAGCCTTTGAAGGTGGGCTGGAATTCCGAACTCTCCGGCGTCTGGACGTTCTTCGGTAACGCCTGCTTGGACGGAGCGCGGCTTGCCGAGACGGAAGTCAATGCAAAAGGCAAGAAGATAGACCTGATCGTCCAGGACAATCAGAGCAATCCGGCGCAGGCTGCCGCCGTAGCAAGATCGCTCGACACCCAGGAGAAGGTCGATCTCCTGTCCGGTCCGACCAATGCAGACGTGTCACTCGCGGTCTACGGATATGCCGAAGATGCCAAACTGCCCGTCTTGATGCCTGTCGCAGCATTCCCGCAACTCACAAAGCCCGGAACCAAGCAGGTCTTTCGCATGGAGCCGGACGCCGTAGGATGGGGCTATGCCGCGGTCAAATTCATCAAGACCATGAAGTCGGATGCCAAGATCGGCGTCATGATGAGCGACTTTGCGGTCAATCGGGCCATCCTCGCCGGCCTGAAGTATCAGGCGGAGAGGGACGGCATTGCCATCGTGGCCGAAATGCTGTTTCCGCAATCAGCCTCGGATGCGACGGTGCAAACCGCGCAAATGAAGGCGAAGAAGCCTGATTTCGTCATCCTGGCTGGCGGCGGCGCGTTCGACGCCACGCTGACGCGACAGATGCTCGACGTTGGTTTCAAGCCGGAGCAACTGTATCATCCTTACGGGTCGACCAAGCAGATCATGACATGGGGAGAGCGCTCGATCGGCTCGTACTTTGGGACGTTTTTTGACCATAACCTTCCCAATTTGACCGAGCAGGGCAAAGCCTTCGTCGAAAACTTCCGCAAGGTGAAGAACTATCCGCCGGGATACACCGAGAACTACTGCTACTCGACGGTCTATCTGCTCAACGAACTCGTGGACAAGGGGGCAAAGGGCAGGGATGGAATTCGCGCGGCCTTGCGCGAGGTCAATACGAAGGAGGTGACGACCGGCGTGCCCATCCGCTTCGATCAAAACGGGGCACGTATCGAGTACATGTACCTCATGCAGTTGAAGAGCCTGAGCAAGGACGACTTCAAAACGGAGAAGGTCAACTACATGGAATGGTCGCCGGAAGTCCTGCCCGTCTACGATCTGGTGCGTTGACCAGGAACGGCGGTTCGGGGCGACAATTCGAGTTGGGGTTACGTTTCAATGCTCGAAGAGAATCTGCTCGTAGTGTTTTCCGTGATCACGTCGGGGCTGCTGGTCGGCACCATATTCTCCGTGGTTGCCGCCGGCCTGTCGCTGATTCACGGTACCATTCTTCTCCCTCAAGCGGCCAACGGGCAGGTCTTTCTAGGCGCCGGCCTGCTGTTTTGGCTTTTTGGTACGGAGTGGGAATGGCCGCTCTGGCTGGCCGTGCCGACGACCTTTCTGATCATCGGTTTCCTCGCATTTGCGTGCGAAGCAACGATCCTGAAGCGATTCTATCCGCTTGAGGACCGCAACATCAGCTATCTGATCATTACCCTCGGTATCGCACAAATCCTGAGCGGGATTTATACGGGCACGTTCGGCAGGATCAGCGACACATTTCAGGTCACCGCGCCCGTCAATGGATTCGCGATTATCGAACCGGTGCCGATTGCGTATACCCGGCTGATCGCGTTTGTCCTGGCTGGATCGGTTTTGGGCGGATTGGTCGCTTTTCTCAGGCTGCACCGGATCGGCCGAGCGCTGCGCGCCGTGTTCCAGAACCGCGAGGCAGCACGCCTTCGCGGTATAGATACCTTGAAGATCTATCGGTTCGCTTTTCTGCTGGGTACCGCAATCACGACGGCAGGTGGAATTCTGTTCGCGCTGGCGTTTGCGCTCGACCTGACCGTCGGCTGGACCATCTCACTCATCACTTTCTCAATCATGATCGTCGGTGGGCCGGGGAGCGTCGTCGGCGCGCTGGTGGTTGGCCTGGTATTCGGGTTCACGCAGGCAATTGTCAGCGTCTTTGCCGACCCGACGGTCGCTACCTTTGCTTACCTCCTGGCAATGCTTGCGATGCTGTTCATTCGCCCGAGCGGGTTGTTCGCCAAATGAGAATACTTGTGATTGCAATGGTGATCGCGACGCCATTGGTTGCGATTTTCGGCCTGCGGAATGACTTTCTGGTGTTCATCGCGGGCATCGCGCTGATCCATATGTTGTGGGCGAGCGGCCTCAATCTGCTGTACGGCTTCACAGGTCTGATCCCGCTGACCTACGCCGGCATCGCCGGAATCAGCGCGTATACGACGGTTCATCTGGTCATGCGGTTGGGACTGTCGTTCTGGCTTGCGTTGCCGATCGGCAGTGCTGCGGCAGCTCTGGTCGGATTGCTTCTCAGTCTTCCGGCCATTCGCCTTCGTGGCTTTTACTTTGCGTTGTCCGGCATGGTGATCCAATCGGCGTTTACGATCGCTTTCGTTTATTTTCCGGCATATACAAATGGCGATACCGGGATCGCATCGGTGCCGCGTCCCACCGGTTTCGATGGAGGTGCGATTCCGTCTCCTTACATGGAGTGCGTGCTTGCGCTGTTCGTGATCGCAGCAGTCGCCGGCATCGGCTTGACCATGCGCTCCCGATTTGGTCGGACGTTGATCACCATCCGGGAGGATGAGGACCTTGCGCGTGCGCTTGGGATCAATGTCACGCTGAACCGTACAGCGGCTTTCATCATCTCGTCGTTCATCGCGGGCCTGGGCGGCGGCTTGTATGCGCACTACATCGGCTTCGCCTCACCACGCGCCTTCGATGTGCTAATCAGCTTGAATCTGTGGCTCATGGTTGCGATGGGAGGACGCGGAACGCTGGTCGGGCCGCTGCTCGGAGCGCTCCTGCTCGCACCGCTTCCCTACCTGCTTGTGCAGTACACATGGGTCAAGGACGTCATCTATGGGGTTGCCATCGTTCTCGTAACCTTGTTCTTGCCGCAAGGCATCTATGGCTTTGTATTGAAGCGGAAGGCGCGGACATGAATGATCTTCTGCTCGAGGCGACCGACATTTCGAAAGCGTTCGGCGGGCTGAAGGCGCTTTCAAACGTGAATGTGTCCCAGCGCAGGGGCGAGTTGCTGGGCATGATCGGTCCGAATGGCAGCGGCAAATCGACATTCGTCAATGTGATCAGCGGAACGCTGAAGCCGGATAGCGGCGAGATCCTGCTCGATGGCGCCAACATAGCCCGGCGTCCGCAGCACGTCGTCGCACGCGCCGGCATCGCCCGGACCTTTCAGGCCGTAAAGATCTTCGACAAGTTAACCGTTCTCGAAAACGTGCTTGCCGGTGCGCTCGGGCACAGTTCGATGGGCACCAAGGAAGTCGATGAGGCAAGAGAGGCATTGGCCCGCGTCGGGCTGACAGCCGACCTCGAACAGCGGGCGGGTGCGCTTGGTCTATATGATCGACGTCGGCTGGAGTTTGCTTCCCGCCTGATCTCGCGACCCAAGCTTCTGATGCTTGATGAGCCGGTCGGAGGGCTCAATCCGGAAGAGATCCGCGCGATGATCGGCCTGATTCAGTCCCTTCGAGAGGAGTGCGGGATATTCATTATCGAGCACACCATGAAGGTCATTACCTCGCTCGCCGATCGGGTGGTCGTTCTGGTCAACGGCAAAAAGCTGGTCGACGATAGTCCGCAGACCGTGCTGCGCCACCGGGAGGTAATCGATATCTATTTGGGGACAGGCGATGCTTGAACTCCAGAAACTTGTGATCAGATACGGAGATTTCCTTGCGGTCGACGGCGTCGACATGACGGTCAAGCAGGGCGAGATCGTTGGAATCATCGGACCCAATGGCGCCGGTAAGACATCGTTGCTGAATGCCGCTGCCGGACTCGTGCGGCCGTTCTCAGGCTCGGTCCGCTTCGGTGCTGACCTGCTGGAAGATGCAACGCCCGACGTACGGCTGGCCCATGGTCTGGTGCTCGTTCCGGAGGTGCGCGGCGTCTTCCCGATGATGTCCGTGCATGAGAACCTTCTCGTCGGCGCGTATCTCTGTCGAAGCACACAGGAAGTGGCGCGGCGCATCGAGCGCGTGCACCGGCTCTTTCCCATCCTCAAGGACCGGAGGGCCCAAATGGTCGGAACCATGTCCGGAGGACAGCAGCAAATGGTCGCCATTGCTTCCGGCCTGATGGCGTCACCAAAGCTGTTGATGCTGGACGAGCCTTCGATCGGTCTTGCTCCGGTTATCATCAAGGAAATCGGCCGAACCCTTGGTCGTCTGCGCGACGAGGGATTGACCATCCTGTTGTCCGAACAGAATGCCAAGCTCGCGACCGCTATTGCGGACCGAATTTACGTCGTGCAAGCTGGCCGCATCCAAATGGCGAGGACCACAGAGAGCCTCCTCGACGATCCCAAATTTGTCGAATCGTTCCTTAGCCTTTCGTAATCAGCGCTCTCGAGCCAGGGAGACAGGACATGCCGCGCTTCAAGGATTTTATGCCCAGCGGGGTCATTCCCGCGACGCTTGCGGCTTTCAATGATGATCTGTCCATCAACGAGAAGGAAACACGACGGCATCTGGCGCAATGTGCGTTCACGTCGGGTGTCACAGCGGTCACGGTCAATGGCCACGCGTCCGAGGTCCATGCCTGTTCGTTCGAGGAGCAGGAGCGGATCTTGACATTCTCGCTTGAGGAGGTTGGTGACAAGGTACCGCTCATCAGCGGTGTCTATGCCGACGGATCGCAGGAGGCGGCAAGGATCGCCAAAATGGCGGACCGCGCTGGAGCCTCGGCGCTCCTGGTGTTCCCAAGCCAGGTATTCTCTCTCGGAGGCCAGCTCCGCCCCGACATGGCGCTCGCTCATTTCAAGCGCATTGCGGACGCGACGGATCTGCCGCTGATCCTGTTCCAGTATCCGGCATCCAGCCTGGTCAACTATCCCTTCGACACCTTGCTCAGCCTTTTTGATGCCATTCCGAGCATCAAGGCGATGAAGGATTGGTGCAATGATCCAATGCTGCACGAGCGCCACATCCGAACCTTCCAGAATCTTCCAAAGCCGGTAAACGTCCTCACGACACATAGCTCCTGGCTGATGTCATCGCTTGCGATGGGGGCAAAAGGCTTGCTCTCGGGAGCCGGAAGTGTGATCGCGGATTTGCAGGCGGCCCTGTTTGATGCGATCAGCTCTGATGATCTGGCCACTGCAAAGGCGATCAATGATCGCATGGTTCCATTGCAGCAGGTGTTATACGCGCCACCGTTCCTGGATATGCACAACCGCATGAAAGAGGTGCTCGTGATGTTGGGGCGTCTCGACAAGGCTGTCGTGCGTCCTCCACTTGTCAAATTGTCGGACCAGGAGCTGGCGCGGTTGCGGCAGGCGGTTGCCGAGGCAGGGCTCCGGAAGGAAGGCGCTTTCCGTCAAGCGGCCGAATAGACGAAGTGCGCAAGCTTGCCGACAGCGGATTTGATAACTCCGCTGTACGGCTTGTTTCAGCGGTGCGCCAATCGCTCCTCATGTGGCCGCCGTCAGTGAAATGGCGGTGTCGGTGGCTGCGCCTCCAGGATTTTGAACCTGCTCGGTCGGTCTCGAAGCGTAGTTAGATCGCGCACAAAAGGCGACATGTGGCGGACCATCAAAGCGCCGCTAAGCCAGTTTAGTCAGAACAGAGAGGTTCGCGATGTCATCAGCGCCGGCAACGCTCCACGTTCGTGCCAACACCCCTCCGCCGTTTCCGGAGAGGAACATGAGAATACGCCGACTTACGTTTGATCGGCTGGCGGTGTGTCCCTTGACCTGAGCTTTTCACCTATTGAGAGTGATCTTCCCAGTGCTTGCGCGACGTCTCGCAGAGCTGTCAATCGGTCGGGGAGTTGTTCATTCATGATCCGCTGCAGCGGGCCCGTCATTCCGAGCGCATAAAACACGCGTCGATCGGACAGGAATATAGGCACCGCAATCGCGGCCAGGCCTTCGTCGATCTCTCCGATGCATGTCGCATAGCCCCTAGCTCTGACCGCCGCGAGCTCCTGTTCGACCCAAGCGCGGTCGTTCCGGGTGTTAGCCGTGAGAATCGGAAGGTCAGCCGACATCGCTTCGGCCAATACGGCTTCACTTTGATATGCGATGATCGCCTTGGCTGTCGCGGCCGCATGCACTGGCATCTCGATCCCCGGCTGCACATAGCTGCGCCAGCGCACGTCAGGTGACATGGAAATCGCAACGACGACGCGTGCGCCGATCAAGCGGGTCAGATAGCAGGCTTCTGACGTCGCGTCGGTCAGCTGCTGCAAATGTCCGCGGGCGAGCGCGCTGATCCATCCATCATCAGCGGTTGCGTGCAAAAGGCGCAGCAGACGGTCGCCAAGCTGATAAGCACGGCCACCGACATTGTCCTTCGCAAGCCCAGCGCGCACCAAGCCCTTGAGCAGCCGGTGTGCAGACGTCTTCGGGAGATCGAGCAACGAGGACACGTCTGCCAGGGTGAGTGCACCAGGAAACGTGGCCACGAGCTCCAGCACTTGCATGTAGCGGTCGAGCGGGCCCGCCGCTTCATCTGACGTTGCCATTCAGGATGTCCTCGAGGCGGAAACTTTGTGCATGCGTGCCTAACCCAGCGGCTTGACTCGGCCGACGTGAGCAGATTAGCCTTACGCAATATCGGAATATTGTTCCGGAAATCGGAACGAAAGTCAATAGTAAATTGCAGGGGAGGCCCGGCGGGGCATCAGCGACCCCAAGGGCTCAGAAGGGACAAACATGAGGATGACGAGGCAGGAGTTCTTGAAAGCGTTGCTCGCGGCGGCGGCGATGCCGTGGGCGGCGGCAGCCCGCGCGCAACAGGGAAGCCCCATCGTCGTCGGCGCGACAGTGCCGATGACCGGACCGCTGTCGCTTACCGGCAAGCAGTATCACAACTCGCTGATGATGGCTGAGGAGGACATCAACAAGGCGGGCGGCATCAACGGACGCAACCTCAAGATCGTCTTTGAGGATACGCAGGCGTCCAACAGCACGGCCGTGAATGCCTTCGTCAAGCTGGCACAGGAAACCAAGCCTGCGCTGTTCTTCCTGTCGAGCTATTCGACACAGAATCTGGCAGTGGCGCCTGAGTTGAAGAAGGTCCAGGTGCCGGCGTTCTACGCGGGCGGGGCAGATGCGGTGGCCGAAAGCGGCAATGAGTGGATGTTCCGCGTGCGACCGGCTGACAGCGTGTCCGCCGAAGGCATGGTGCAGTGCGCGCTCAATGTGCTGAAGGCGAAGAAGCCCGGCATTCTCTACATCCAGAACGACTTCGGACAAGGCGGCGCCCAAACGGCGGCCAAGCGTTTCGAAGCCGCCGGTGTGACCGTCGCTGGCATGGAGGCTTATGGACAGAACGATAAGGATTTTTCGGCGCAGTTGCTCGGTCTGCGCGCCAAGGGCGTCGATGTCATCCTGATCTTCAATTACCCGCAGGACGGCGCGCTGGTTTTGCGGCAGGCGAAGTTGCTCGGCCTCAAGATGCCGCTCGTCACGTCGTCGGCGGCATTGGTGCCGGCGGCGCTGCAACTTCTGTCGCCGGCTGATCTCGACGGTGTGTGGGGGGTGGTCGACACCTTCATTGACCCGGCGGTAGGCGGGCGCATGCAGGATTTTGTCGAACGCTACAAGAC
Organism: Bradyrhizobium sp. Ses1; assembly: GCF_059512365.1. Taxonomy (NCBI): domain Bacteria; kingdom Pseudomonadati; phylum Pseudomonadota; class Alphaproteobacteria; order Hyphomicrobiales; family Nitrobacteraceae; genus Bradyrhizobium; species Bradyrhizobium sp. Ses1. The sequence goes on along the minus strand of NZ_JCAMOQ010000029.1, from coordinate 13,068 downwards.
GAAATTCGGCACCGATCCGGATCCCTACGGGCTCGCCTACTACGATGGCGCGATGCTCGCGGCCGAGGGCCTGCGCAAGGCGGGGACCGATCCCAAAGCGCTGCGGGACTGGCTGGCCGCCGTGAAAGACTGGCGGGGCATCGGCCACGTTTACTCCTACGACGCCAAGGGCAATGGCGTATTCGATCTGGCGGTCGTGAAATCCAAGACGGGGACCAAATCGCTGGAGCTGGTTCAGGCCATCAAGCTGAACTGACGCTCGAAGTGCCGATGCGCGGGCGCGCCCGTGCTGCGGATCACTGCAAATCATGCCGCGGGCGGGCTGAACCTCCGCCCGCAACCGTCGGCGATCATCGAAGCCGCCCTGCAACACACGACCAGGACGACATGACGGATTTCATCCAGCTGTTCATCAACGGACTTGCGATCGGTGGCGTCTATGCGCTCGCCGCAATCGGGTTCGTCATTGTCTATTCCGCCACCGGCGTCGTGAACTTCGCTGCCGGACAGTTCGTGATGTTCGGCACTTTCGCCGGCGTGGCCATGCTGCTCAATGCCGAGCTACCCTGGCCAGTGGGCTACGGCGCGGCCCTACTGGCGATGGCGCTATTCGGGGCGCTGTTTTTTGCGGTGCTTTATCTGCCGCTGCGCAAGAGCCCGGTGGTGACCATCATCATCGGCACAGTCGCGATCGGCATCACGATGCAGAACGCGGCGCTGCTGGCGTTCGGGTCCTGGCCGTTTCGGTTGCCGTCACCGGTGGAGGGGGTGAATCTCACGATCGCAGGCGCCACGATATCTGCCCATGCCATCGCGGTCGTGGTTGTCACTGCCGTCATGGTTGCTCTGCTCTGGCTCCTATTCTTTCGTACCTCGCTTGGGATCGGCATGCGCGCAGTGGCGCAGGACATCCAGGCGGCGCGGTTGATGGGCCTCAAGGTCAACCGTCTGCTGGCGCTGTCGTGGGTCCTTGCTGCGCTGCTCGCGGGCATCGCGGGCTTGATGCTTGGTCCGATGTGGTTTGCCGACACCAGCATGGGCGATCCAATTGCGCTCAAGGCGTTCGCGGCCACCATCATCGGCGGCTTCGGTAGTCTGCCGGGCGCGATTGTCGGCGGCCTGTTCGTGGGGCTCAGCGAGGTGCTCGGCGCATCCTACGTCTCCTCGGCCTACAAGGATTTGATTTCCTTCGGGATCATGATCTTGTTCCTGCTGGTGCGGCCGCAGGGTGTGTTCGGTGAACGCGTCCAGGATCGGGGCTGATCGATGTCGATGCGCTTTCCGCTCCTGCTTGGCATTGTGATCCTGATCGCGGGTCTCGGCCTGTCGATGCTGCTGACCGACTATCATCTTCGGCTGCTCAATCTCGCGGTGATCTCTGCGATCGCCGTCATCGGTCTTAACTTTGCCTTCGGTTATGCCGGGCTGATCTCGCTTGGCCATGCGGCCTTCGTCGGCACCGGCGCCTACGGCATGGCACTGCTGACCACGCTGCTGGGATGGTCGCCATGGCTGGCGCTGCCCGTCGCAGTCGCCGGCACAGCGATCTTCGCCGTGCTGATCGGCCTTCCGCTCCTGCGGCTGAAGGGCCATTATCTCGCGCTGGCGACGCTGGGTCTCAACGTCTCATTCTCCATTGTCGCCGCCAACTGGATTGAGCTGACCGGCGGCACCAACGGCATCTCGCGCATCCCCGAGCTGCAGGTCGCAGGCCATGCTTTGGCTGACGAGCGCAGTTACCTGTGGTTCGCGCTCGCGGTGCTGGCGGTCTCCGCTGCCGTCGCCGGGCTCATTCATGCCTCGCGCCACGGGCGGGCGATGATCGCGGTGCGCGACGACGAGACGGCCGCGTCAATGACGGGTATCGACGTCACGCGGGTGAAGATCGCGGCGTTCGTGCTGTCGTCGATCTATGCCGCCGTCGCCGGGGGCCTGTTCGCCTGCCATATGCGCTTCATCTCGCCGGAGGACTTCAGTTATGCGCACTCCATCACTTACCTTGCGATGCTGATCGTCGGCGGCGAAGGCTCGATCGTGGGGGCCATCCTGGGGGCGCTGCTCCTGACCTTCCTGCCCGAATGGCTGCGCTTTCTCGGCTCAGCCTATCTGGCGTTCTTTGGTGTTTTTGTTCTTGCCATTCTCGTCTTCCTGCCTTCGGGCCTTGTCGGCTTCCGGTGGCCGGGCAGCCTCCGGCGGGACGGGCGCTCGAAAGAGCCGGCGATGGTCGCTGCGTCTAAGGAGGTGCGCCCATGAGCTTGCTGCAGGCCACCGGAATCGCCAAGCGTTATGGAGGGCTCACCGCGCTCTCGGATGTCGAGCTTTCGATCGGAGAGGATGAATTCATCGCAGTCATCGGCCCCAACGGTGCCGGCAAATCGACTCTGCTCAATGTCCTGACCGGGCTCGTCCTGCCTGACAAGGGCAGAGTGTTGCTCGAAGGACGCGACATGACGCGGGCGGCGGCTCACAAGCGAGTCCGCGCTGGCTTGGGGCGAACTTTCCAGCACGGGCGGCCGTTCGCGAGGTTGAGCGTGCTGGAGAACGTCATGGCCGGCGCGGCGATCCAAAGCCGTCGCAGCGAGGCGGAGCTGCGCAAGCGGGCGATGAGGGTGCTCGACCAGATGGGTCTTGCGGCGGACGCGCAGGCGGCGATCGGATCGCTGTCCTATGGTCGCCGGCGCATGGTCGAAATGTGTCGAGCACTCGCCTGCGAACCGCGCGTGCTGTTGCTTGACGAACCTGCCGCCGGCCTCAACTCTGCCGAGGTTGATCAACTGGCCGACCGGCTCTCGGACCTGCGGGCGAAACATCGGCTCGCCATCGTGTTGATCGAGCACAACATGGGCATGGTGATGCGACTGGCGCAGCGCATCGTCGTGCTCAATTTCGGCTGCAAGATCGCCGAGGGCACGCCATCTGAGATCCAGCGTGATCCCGCAGTGCTGTCGGCTTATCTCGGTGAAGGTCATCGTCATGCTGGCATGTAAGGATCTGACGGTCGCGTATGGCGACATCGTCGCGCTGCAGGGCGTGACGCTGGAGGTGGGGCGGGGCGAGACGGTCGCCCTGATCGGCGCCAATGGCGCCGGCAAGACCACGCTGCTGCACGCGATCTCGGGCCTGAACCCGGTTCAGTCCGGCGACATCATGTTCGAAGGCACATCGGTTGCGCGGCTCGCCAGCGATCGTCGCGTCGCGCTTGGAATCGCCCAGGCGCCGGAAGGCCGACGGATTTTTCCTGGCCTGACGGTGGAGGAGAACCTGGCACTCGCCACGGTAAACTGGCGACGCTGGCGTCAGCCGATCGCCGCCGATCTCGCGCGGGTGTTCGATTTGTTTCCGCGCCTGAAGGAGCGTCGTCGGCAGCTCGGCTGGTCGCTGTCCGGAGGTGAGCAGCAGATGCTGGCGATCGGACGGGCACTGATGGCGCGCCCGCGCTTGCTGCTCCTCGACGAGCCGTCACTTGGCCTCGCACCGCGCCTGGCCGAAGAAGTCTACGAGCGGGTGAGGCAGATCGCTGACAGCGGGCTCACAATCCTGGTGGTGGAGCAAAATACGGTCCTGGCGTTGTCGGTGGCGGACCGGGCCTACGTCCTGGAGACGGGCCGCATCGTCCTTCATGGCGCCGCTGACGATCTCAAACAGAACACGCGCGTCCGCGAAGCCTATCTCGGACGCTGACCTCTCGGAAAAGGAGACAAGACAATGTATCCTGACATGACTTCGCGGTCGAAAGCGCTCTACGAGCGCGCGCTGACGAGCCTGCCGGGCGGCAACACCCGCACAACGGTGTTCATGAAGCCTTATCCGGTCTACGCCGCGAAAGGGGCGGGGTGCCGGGTCTGGGACGTGGACGGCAATGAACTGATCGACTGTATCAACAACTTCACCTCTCTGATTCACGGTCATGCCCATCCGGTGCTGATCGAGGCCGCCACGCGGCAGCTCGCGCTCGGCTCCGCATTCGGCATGCCGACCGAGTCCGAGATTGATCTTGCCGAGCTACTCGCCGCACGCCTGCCGTCGGTGGACCAGGTGCGGTTCGCCAACTCCGGCACGGAAGCCGTGATGATGGCGCTGAAGGCAGCGCGTGCGTTTACCGGGCGACCGAAGATCGCCAAGTGTGAGGGCGCGTATCATGGTTCCTACGACTATGCCGAAGTCAGCCTCGATCCGGCGCCGGCAGACTGGAACGGCAACGCGCCAGTCTCCGTTGCCTATGCGAAAGGCACTCCGGACAACGTGCTGGCCGATGTCGTGACGATTCCCTTCAACGATATTGACGGGGCCGTCAGCCTGATCCGCGAGCACGGCCGCGATCTCGCCTGCGTGCTGGTCGATCCGATGCCGAACCGCGCCGGGCTCGTACCTGCCGACAGGGCCTATCTGGAGGCGCTGCGCCAAGCGACGCGTGAAGTCGACGCGCTGCTGGTATTCGATGAGGTGATTTCCTTCCGCCTCGGCTACCACGGCGCCCAGGGACTGTGGGGCATCGATCCTGACCTGACCACGCTCGGCAAGATCATCGGCGGCGGGTTTCCGGTCGGCGCGATCGCCGGCAAGAGGGATGTCATGGCGGTATTCGATCCGAGCAAGGGTAAACCCGCGCTGCCTCATGGCGGTACGTTCTCGGCCAATCCGGTTACCATGCGCGCCGGCCTCGCGGCCATGGAGCTACTGGACGAGAACGCATTCGTGCGTCTGGATGCGATCGGCGAGGCCGTGCGAAAGGGCATCAACGATGCATTCCGTCGCCATGGCTTACCGGGCACCGCGGTCGGTCTTGGGTCGCTGCTGAAAATCCACTTCTCCGAACGGCCAATCCGCGACTACCGGTCGGCCTACATGACCGAAGGCGAGGCCAAACGGCAGACCCTGTTCAATCTGGAGTTTCTCAATCGCGGCATTCTCGCCGCCGGCTATGGCCTGATGGCGCTGTCGCTGCCGATGACGGACGCTGATATCGAGATCATCATCGGTGCGGCATCGGACGCACTAGCGCAGGTTGCTGCAAAAGCCTGACGCGTCCTTGTGTCGTTGAGGTTGGTAAAGGCGCCGCGTGGGAGCCAATCGGGCCATCACGCCGCAAAGCAATATTGTCTGAGATAGGTGCGAGAATGCCCCACAAGGTCGATCCCATCACTCGGTCCGTCGTTCAGCATCGGCTGAGCTCGATCGTGGCCGAAATGGGCGAAGCAATGCTTCGCACATCCTATTCACAGATACTCAACTCGAGCCGTGACTTTTCGCTCGCGATCTGTGACGCCCAGTCCCGGCTGATCGCCCAGGCCGACCACATCCCCGTCCATGTCGGCGCGCTGCCCTGGGCGACGCGTGCGGTGGAGGAGCGCTTCGAGAAGGTCGCGCCTGGCGACGTCATCCTGATGAATGATCCCTATCACGGCGGCAGCCATCTGCCTGATCTGACCGCGTTCGTGCCGGTGTTCGACGGCGATCGGCGGCTGTTCTGGAGCATCGTGCGCGCGCACCAGAGCGATATCGGCGGCGCGACGCATGGTGCCTACAATCCGGATGCCACTGAAATCTGGCAGGAAGGGTTGCGCGTTCCGCCCATCAAGCTCTATGAGGCCGGCCGGCTGCGCGACGATATCCTCGACATGCTGGCGCTGAACGTGCGCAATCCCTACGACTTCCGGGGTGACCTTGCGGCCATGATCGGCGCTGCGCACATGGGCGAGCGGCGGATGGGAAGGCTGTTTGCCGAATTCGGCGCGCCCGTCGTCGAAGCTGCGATCGAATCGATTCTCGATGCCGCCGAGCAGCAGACGCGTGCGGTGGTCTCGACCTGGAAGGACGGCGTGTTCTATGGGGAAGCCTTCCTCGACGATGATGGTCATGGTCGCAGTGATATCCGCATTGCTGCCAAGGTCACCAAGTCGGGCAGCAAGATCGAGGTCGATCTGTCGGACTCCGACCCGCAGAGCACGAGCTTCGTCAATTCGTCGCACGCCAACATGCATGCGGCGGTGGTGATGGCGTTTGCGTATCTGATCGATGCTGAAATTCCCAAGAACGCTGGCGCATTGCGGCCGCTCACGGTGGTTGCCAAGCAAGGCACGATCGTTTGGGCCGATCCGGGCCGGCCGGTGACGCTGTGCACCAGCCATCCGTCCAACGAGATCGTGGAGGCGGTGATCAAGGCGCTCTCGGCATCTTGTCCGGACCGAGCCATGGGGGGCTGGAGCCGGCGATTCCGTATCGCGGTGCAGGGCGAGGATCCTCGCAGCGGGCGCAGCTTCATCTGGCATATGTTTCAGGCGCGCCCGGGCGGTGGCGCTTCGTCGCGCGGTGACGGCTGGTCCTCGATCGGCGAATGGCACACGGTCGGCGGACTCAAGTTCGGCAGCATCGAGGTCGCGGAGGCGCGTTTCCCGTTGCACTTTCGTCATCATGAGTATCGGCCCGACTCCGGCGGTGACGGTCAGTTCCGCGGCGGCCTCGGGGTTGCGCTTGACCTCGTCTTCGAAGTCGAGAAGCCGGCGCTCGGCAACACGGCGGGCGACGGAACCCGGCACGGCGCGTGCGGCATGCTGGGTGGGAAGGACGGTGCGCCGCATCACTACCGTCTGCTGTCCGCCGGACGGCCGCCGCGTGTGTTGCGAACCAAAGAGGTCGGCATCGAGATTCATCCGGGAGATTGCCTCGAAGTGCGCTCTGCCGGCGGCGGAGGATGGGGGCTGCCGGAGCGACGCACGGAGCAGGCGCGCCGACGCGATGAGGTGTGCGGCTTCGTGACTTCAAGCTCAACGACAGAAGTGGTTCAGTAACGATGTTGACGATCGGCATTGACGTTGGCGGTACCTTCACCGATCTGGTCGCCATCGACGCGACCGGGCGCACCGTATTCGCGAAATCGCCTTCCACGCCGCAGGATCAGTCGATCGGCGTGATGAGTGGGCTCGACGAACTCGCGCGCCGCCTCGACCTGTCGCGCGCCGAGATGCTGGCGATGACACAGCGACTGGTGCACGGCACTACGGTTGCGACGAACGCGCTGCTTGAACGCAAGGGCGCGAAGGTTGCACTCGTGACCACGGAAGGCCACCGCGACGTGATCGAGATGCGCGAGGGATTGAAAGGCAACCGCTACGACCTGCGGACGCCGCCGCCGGAGCCGCTGGTACCGCGCGAACTGCGCTTCGGCGTGCGCGAGCGACTGCGGCCCAACGGTGAGGTGCTGGCTCCACTCGACGAAGCTTCGCTCGGCGAGGCTATCGCGGCGATCCGTGCCTCCGGCGCCACGTCGGTCGCGGTCTGCTTCCTGCATTCCTACCGCAACCCCGCCCATGAGATCGCGGCAGCTGAGCGGCTTGCGCGCGAGCTGCCTGGTGTCAGCGTGTCGCGCTCGAGCGACGTGCTACCGCAGATCAAGGAGTACGAGCGCGTCTCCACCACGATCGTGAATGCCTATGTGGGCCCCGCCGTGCGACATTATCTGACCGGGCTCGAGCGCCGCCTCGCCGAAGCGGGCTTCAAGGGCAGCCTGTTCATCATCCTCTCCCATGGCGGCATGGCTCCGGTGGAGGAAGCCGGGCGCCTCGCGGCGGCGACTGTGCTGTCCGGTCCGGCGGGCGGCATCTCCGGTTGCCGGCGGTGTGCGGAACTGCTCGGGCTGCCGGATCTTGTGCCCTTCGATATGGGCGGTACCAGCACCGATATTTCCCTGATTACGGACGGGCGCGCCACGCTCTCGGCGGATGGAGGACTGGCGGATCAGCGCATTGCGCTGCGCAGCCTAGATATCGCCAGCATCGCGGCGGGCGGAGGGTCGATCGCCAGTGTTGATGCTGGCGGTATCTTTCGCGTCGGTCCCGAAAGCGCCGGCTCAATGCCAGGGCCAGCCAGCTATGGCAACGGCGGCACCGAGCCGACCGTGACGGACGCAAACATCATCTTAGGCTATCTCGATGCGGCAGCTTTCATGGGCGGACGGCGCCCCCTGGACCGGGTTGCGGCGGAGACGGCGGTCGATCGCCTGGCAGCTTCGCTCGGAGTGACGCGCATCGAGGCGGCTGCCGGCATCTATCGACTGGTCAATCTGAAAATGGCCGATGGCATCCGATTGATGACCTTGCGTCGTGGTGTCGATCCGCGGAGATTCGCACTCCTCAGCTTCGGCGGAGCCGCGGGACTGCACGCCGCCGAAGTGGCGCGCGAGCTCGACATAAAGCGGATCATCGTGCCGACGGAAGCCTCAGTGCTGTCAGCTTGGGGGATGCTGACCAGTGACCTGCGCTACGAGGTGAGCCGTACCCATTTCGAGGCAGGCACCCGTACGACCGCCTCGGACATTCGCAAGATTTTTGCGCATATCGAGGGGCAGGCCGCGGAGCGGTTGCGCGGCTGGTTTGACGGGCCGATCGCAACGGAACGCTCCGCCGAAATGCGCTATGGCGAGCAGGTGTTCGAGGTCGACGTACCGCTCAGTGACGTCAACCTGACTGCGCCGTCGCTGGTTGCCGACATTGAAGAGCGGTTTCATCGTCGTCACGAGGAGCTCTATACCTACGCCTCCCGCGATCAGGAAGTTGTGTTCGTCAATGCGCGAGCCGCAGCCGTTGGTGCAGTTCCCAGAACTGCGCAAGCCAACGCGCCGACGCCGGCGACCGAGCCAAGTGCGCGACCCGCCGCCAAACGGCAGGCCTTCTTTGGCAGTTGGCGCGAGGTGCCAGTCTACGCCCTGGAAAGACTGCGCCCGGGGCATGTGCTGGAAGGCCCCGCGATCATCGAGGCCGAGACGACAACGGTCGTCATCAACAGCGGCGATCGCGCGGCGGTGAATGCGCTGGGATGGCTCGATATCGAGCTTGGGGTCGCGGGAGAGGTTTAGGGCCGAAGCTTGTTGCCACATGGGGTGCTCGGGGGAGCTTCTATCGAGCATGGCCGCAAGTTTCAGCTTGAAATGGGGGGTAAGAATCCGTTTGTTGTGCTCGACGACGCAGATCTCACCGTCGCCGTGGAGGCTGCTGTGAATTCTGCCTTCTTCTCGACCGGCCAACGCTGCACGGCCTCTTCCCGCCTCATCGTGACGAAGGGCGTCCACGACAAATTCGTGGCCGCGCTCCGTGAACGTCTCAAAAACATCGTCGTGGACGACACGCCGTTCGGCCTTTCCTCTGGCATAGCCACGACGAACCTCAAGCATGCCACACATTTCAAGCGCAATGCGGAAGCTGGAATGGTGATGGTGAACCTACCTACTGCGGGCGTCGATTTCCATGTACCCTTCGGTGGCCGCAAGGGCTCCTCTTACGGATCGAGAGAGCAGGGCAAATATGTCGCCGAATTCTTCACCACGGTGAAGACGGCATATACGTTGCCCTGATAGACATGAAAGTGGAGGCGGAGCACCCCAGCGGAGCATAAGGATGAGGCGATGAACGAGATAATTGGTAACCCCGATCCCGGCCTCGATCTGTCGGACGGCTTCAAGCCGCACACCTCGCACTGGGGCGTGTTCTCGGCGCGTCACAGCGAGGCTGGACTCGAAGTCAGGCCTTATGCGGGGGATCCTGATCCGAACGGCATCATCGGCAATTTCCCCGGCGCGTTGCGCCACCAGGCTCGCATCGCCCAACCGGCGATCCGCCGCGGCTGGCTTGAGCGTGGTCCCGGCCCCGATGATCGCCGCGGCCGCGACGAATTCGTGTCCGTCAGCTGGGAGAAGGCGCTCGATCTCCTGGCCGGTGAGCTATCGCGCATCCGCGACACACGCGGCCCCGGTGCGGTCTTCGGCGGTTCCTATGGCTGGTCGAGCGCCGGCCGCTTTCATCACGCACAGAGCCAAGTTCACCGCTTCCTCAACATCGCGATGGGCGGCTATGTGCGTTCGGTAAACACCTATTCCTCGGGTGCGTCCTCGGTGCTGGTGCCGCAGATCCTGGCGGGTTACGAAGACATCACCAAGCGCAACGTCACCTGGGAGCAGATCGCGACCGAAAGCGAGATCGTGCTGGCGTTCGGCGGCATGGCGCTGAAGAACTCCATGGTGGCCGGCGGTTCGATCAGCAAGCATGTCGAGCGCGGCGCCATGGCCGCGGCGCGCCGGCGCGGCTGCGAGTTCATCCTGGTCAGCCCGCTGCGTGACGATCTGCCCGCCGAGGCCGGTGCCGAATGGATGACGCTCGTGCCCGGCACCGACACGGCCCTGATGCTCGGCATCGTCCATACGCTGGTCAGCGAAGGCCTGCATGACCAGGCCTTCCTCGATCGCTACACCCAGGGTTGGCCGGTCTTTCTGGGCTATCTGACCGGCGAGACGGATGGGCAACCCAAGAACGCTGAGTGGGCCGCCGCGATCTGTGGTGTCGACACGAACACGATCAGGAAACTCGCCCGTCGGCTTGCCGGACGGCGCGCGCTGATCACCGTTTCCCATTCCCTGCAGCGCTCGGAGCACGGCGAGCAGCCGGTCTGGATGGGCATGGTGCTGGCGGCGGCTCTGGGCCAGATCGGCCTGCCTGGAGGTGGCTACGCTTATTCGCTCGGCGCGATCGGCTATTATGGCCGCCGCGTGAACGACGTGCCGGGGCCGACGCTAGGGCAAGGCCGCAATGGTGTCGCGGATTTCATTCCAGTGGCGCGTATCGCCGATATGCTGCTCAATCCCGGCACCACCTATCGCTACAATGGCGAGACACGCGTCTATCCGGACATCCGGCTCGTCTACTGGGCAGGTGGCAATCCCTTCCATCACCACCAGGATCTCAACCGCCTGCGCAAAGCCTTCGCCCGGCTCGACACGCTGGTTGTGCATGAGCTCGCCTGGACCGCCACGGCCCGGCACGCCGACATCGTTCTGCCCTGCACGATGACGCTCGAGCGCGAGGACATCGGCTATTCCACCAACGATCCACTGATGGTCGCCATGCACCGGATCGCCGAACCGTTTGGCCTTGCGCGCGATGACTATGAGATCTTCTCCGATATTGCCGAGCGTCTCGGGAGTCGTGAGGCCTTCACCGAAGGCCGCACGGCACAGCAGTGGCTGGCACATCTCTACGAACCGACCCGCGCCTCGCTCGCCGCGCGCGGCCTCGCGGCTCCGAGCTTCGAGGAATTCTGGGAGCGCGGCAGCATGATCGTGCCGCAACACCTCGACGACGGCGGCAAGCTGCGCGGCTTCCGCGAGGATCCGATCGCTCATCCCCTTCCGACGCCGAGCGGACGCATCGAGATTTTCTCGACGAAGATCGCGGGCCATGGCGACGCAGACTGTCCGGGCCATCCGGTCTGGCTCGAGAAGACAGATGTGCCCAAGCCGGGCTCGCCGTGTTTCCTCGTCGCCAATCAGCCGGTGACGCGTCTGCATAGCCAGCTCGACTTCGGCGGACATTCGACCGGGGCCAAGCATCGCGGCCGAGAGGTCGCGCGCATGAACCCGCGCGATGCGGACGTTCGCGGAATCGCGGATGGCGACATCATCCGCCTGTTCAACGAACGCGGCGCCTGCCTTGCCGCGGTGCACATCACCGATGGCATCGCTCCCGGTGTTGTCCAGCTACCGACCGGCGCGTGGTACGACCCGATGGATCCGGAGGAAGAGACACCACTCTGCGTTCATGGCAATCCGAATGTGCTCACCCGCGACGTCGGCACCTCATCGTTCGCGCAAGGCTGCACCGGCCAGCTTACGACTGTCGAGGTGGAACGGTTCAGCGGCAATCTGCCGCCGATCCGCGCTTTCGATCCGATGTAGCGGACGTGACATGCCCGATCGCGTCTGAGCTCTGATCGCATCGGACTGAGCGAGAATCGACGAGCTCACGCTGCGAGCTGAGGTTGAAACACCACATCGGCGTAGTAGTTGGTGGAGCTGAAAGTGTTAGTCGGGAAGAGTCCGGCCGAGTTCGTTCCTCCGTAAGCATAGACGCCATTGCCGCCTGACGTAGCGCTGGATGGCGCCGTCAGGGCTCCGCTCGTGAGCGCGCTGGTGAAGAAGTTGCTGGTGGCTGCATACTCGCCGTTTGTGTGATAGGACGCGACATAGGTGGTGTTGGCGGCGATCGAGACCGGCGTCGCCAAGGGCACGGTCTGCCAGCCGCTTGCGGTGGTGTTGGTGAAGGTGGCGCTGGCAAGCTTGGTGCCGGTCGAGCTCCACAGGTCGAGGAGATCGGTGCCGGTATCGCCGGGACTGCGGTAGAATTTGAGCGCGGTGATCTGGCCGGCAGTGGACGAGGTGAACTTCACTCCGACCTCGAGCGCGGAGCCATCGTTCAAACTGGTCTGCGTCGGGGTGCTGGACGCGGTGAACAGGCTCGCCGTCGCGGACGTCGTGGTCACGGCGATATTGAAGGTCTCACTGGCCGAGAGGCCGGCCGGATCGGTGGCCGAAACCTGGACGCCAAGGGTGCCGACATTGGCCGATGCGGGCGTGCCGCTGAAAGTTCGTGTCGTCGCGTTGAACGTCAGCCATGAGGGAAGCGCCGCGCCGTTCAGGCCGGTTGCCGAATAGGTGAGGGCGCCGCCGTCGGGATCGTTGAAGGTGCCGGCGGGCAGGCTCAGCGAGAAGGCCGAGCCGACGACCGCGTTCTGGTTGGCGGTCTGGGTCACCAGCACCGGCGGCGTGTCGGTCGCCACGGCGATATTGAAAGTCTCGCTGGCGGAGAGGCCGGCGGGATCGGTGGCCGAAACCTGGACGCCGAGGGTGCCGACATTTGCCGATGCCGGCGTACCGCTGAATGTTCGTGTCGTCGCGTTGAACGTCAGCCATGAGGGGAGCGCCGCGCCGTTCAAGCCGGTTGCCGAATAGGTGAGCGCGCCGCCGTCGGGATCGTTGAAGGTGCCGGCGGGCAGGGTCAGCGAGAAGGCCGAGCCGACGACCGCACTCTGGTTGGCGGTCTGGGTCACCAGCACCGGCGGCGTGTCGGTCGTCGAGCCAGGCGAGAACACCACGTCGGCGTAGTAGTTGGACGCGCTGAAGCTGCTGGTCGGGAAGATGCCGGCGGTGCTGGTGCCGCCATAGGAATACACCCCGTTGCCGCCGGACGAGGCGGAGGAGGGCGCCGTCAGCGCGCCGCTCGAGACGGCGTTGGTGAAGAAATTGCT